>JANMAM010000200.1:0-24183 GCA_031359795.1 Gemmatimonadaceae bacterium | reverse complement strand
CCCACGCATCGGCGCCACCCCGGCTCGCCGCGAGCGCGGCTACGGGTTCGCCAAGGTCGGTGGCCCAGACGGCGCTGATGGCGGGACGGACCACGGTGATGCGACGTCCGCATGCAATCCACACCGCGTCCCCGATGAGGTTCGTGACCGCGGCGCAGGGCTCGCGATATCCGATCGAACGCGACCCGCCGACGCCAAGGGCGATCGGCGCAAGCCACCGCCGTGCATTCCGGTCGTATACGCCAACGCCGCCGCTGGCGACGATGAAGGCGCGGGCCGGCGCGATCGCGATCGCCTCGACCCAGGCGAACTGGCCGACCCGGACGACCGGCTCGCGGATCACCGTCCCGTTAGGCAGCGCGCCGCCCGGGTGCGGCGCGGCGGCACAGCCGGGCGCACTTGCACCGGCCCCCGCACCGAGCAGCGCCAGCAGCTGGCGGAGCCGGCGCCCGACGCTGGTCACGGGAGGTCGCCTGCCGCGGGCAGCGTTGCGAGCACCTCGGAGTCGAGCGGATCGGGCCAGTGCTCCCAGACGTCGCCGATGGCGTGGGTGACCTCGTCGAGGGTGATGCCGCGCAGTGATCGCCGGGCACCGCGCGCGAGTTCGGCGGCGCGGCCGTGCACCCACGCGGCGCAGGCGGCGGCGACGTGTGCGTCACCGAGCTGCGCGAGCAGCGTGCCGACGATTCCGCTGAGCAGGTCGCCGCTTCCGGCGGCGGCGAGCGCGGCATTGCCCGACGCGCTGACCAGCCGCGACCCATCCGGCGACGTGCAGACGGTCGGCGTCCCCTTGGACAGCACGACCGCGCCCGTCACCCGCGCGACCTCCGTCCCGACCTCGAAGCGTCGCACCAGGACTTCGCTCGCCGACGAACCGACCAGGCGGGCCAGTTCCGCCGGATGGGGCGTCAGGATCGCCGGGCGGCGCGCGAGCAGGGCGCCTAACGCTGCGGCATCGCCGGCGAAGCTGGTGATCGCGTCCGCATCGAGCACGACCGGGATCGCATTTCCGGCGAGCAACCGTTCCGTCACGTCGCGGGCCTTCGGCCCCATCCCCGGGCCGATCACGAGCACGTCGGCCCATTCACGAAGCACCCTCGCTGCCGCCTCGTCGGCGGGCCAGTCGAACGCGCTCGCCTCGGGTAGCGCTGCCTGCACCGGTGCGACGCTCTCGCGCACGACCGACGTGCGAACCATTCCGACGCCGGAACGGAACGCTGCCCTGCCCGCGAGGATGACGGCCCCCGCCATGCCCCGTGAGCCCCCGACGACAGCGATCTTCTTTCGGATTCCCTTGTGGGCGTCAGCGCTGATCGGCTGGACCTGCGAACGAACGTATCGCGCATCGACGAGCCGTGGCAGCGCGGCAGCGCGCGGCGCATACACGCCGATGTCGAGTACCTCGATCGCGCCGGCCAGTTCCCGGGCGACGAGCAGGCCGCGCTTCATGCTGCCAAAGGCCAGCGTCAGGTCGGCGCGAACCGCGCCCTCGGCATTGCCCGAGTTCGCATCGATTCCGCTCGGCACGTCGAGCGACACGACGCGCGCGCCGCGGGACCGCGCGGCGGCGATCTGGGCGATGGCCTGGGCAATCTCGCCGCGGGGCGCGCCGCGACTGCCCGTGCCGAGCAGTCCGTCGACGACTACCGCCTCGTCGCCACGCGGCTCCTCATTGCGCACGTCTCGGCGCGCCTCGTCGCGGGCCGCAACGGCATCGGCGCCGCTTGGAATGCCGGCGGCACAGACCCTGACGGTGAAGCCGCGCTTCGCCAGCTCGCGCGCGACGACCCACGCGTCGCCGCCATTGTTGCCGCTCCCCGCGTACACCGCCACACCCGCCCTGCCTAACGCGCCGAGGTGGTGGGCGATCCGCTTCGCGGCGGCGACTCCCGCCCGGCGCATCAGCTCACGGGCCGGGGTCCCGGCGGCGATCGCGGCGGCGTCGAGTGTCGCGCTTTCCGCCGCGCTGGTGACGCGCACGAGGGAATCGCGCGGCGACGTCATCTCACGCCGAGCAGGGCCCCGGCATACGCCACCACCCGATGGTTGTCTCCGTTGACGACACCCGAGTGACTGTAGGACACGAGCTCACCACTGGTTCCACCCCGGATCCGCGCGTATTCGCAGGCCGCGGCGGTCGCCGCGACACCGCACATCGAGATGCGATTGAGCGCGACTTCGCGGAAGAGTCCTTCCCCATCGAGGGCGACGATCTGGTCGAGCGCGAGCGAATCCTTCGCCTCTGCTTCGGCGGCACTTTCGTAGTGCGTCAGGTCGCTGCTTGCGACGACGAGTACATCCCGCTCGCCGACCGCTTCGGCGATTGCCACCGCGAGCGCGCGACTCCGCCGCCAGTCCTTCCAGCCGACGATGATCGGCACGATGGAAACGCGCGGGTTCCGCATCTGGAGGAAGGGGAGCAGCACTTCGATCCCGTGCTCCTCAGCGTGCGCGACGATGTCCTCGACGAGGAGCGGCCCGGCGCGGGCGATGAGCGCATGTCCGAGGGCGAGATCGGGCTGCACGTCGCCGAGGGGCGTGCGGTAGGCACGCCCGAGGAGGATGCTCCCGCCCTCGAGCGCCGTTCCGCGTCCGGTGTGATTTGGTGAGAGAATGATCACCGTATCGGGCACCTCGAGCGCACCGAACGCTGCGCCGCCGACATGGCCCCCGTAGAGCAGCGCGGGATGCGGCGCGAGCACGGCGTAGGCGGCGCGAGGCGCCTGCGCACGGCTCATGTACGTCCGCAGGTCGGCGCGAAGGCGGCCGGGCAATGAGGGGTAAAACGTGCCGCCGACGGCGGGGTGCCGCGTCGGTACCACCACTCGCTCGGTCATCGGAATGCCGGTGTTGGCCGGGCGCGCACACGGTGCGGCGCGCCGTTGGCGCTCATGGGAGAAACGTCAGGCGCGCTGGACGTTCGACCAGGGATACTCGCGCTCGAACGCGTCCTCGAAGTCGAAGACGTCGGCAAAGTCGTCCTTCGTGTCATTGGGCTGGCTGAGCAGCAGCCCGGTGTCAACGAGCGTGAAAACGATATCACCGATGTCCGACGTGCGAGTGACTCCCCAGTGCGCGAGCACGAGCCGGGCCATCACACCATAACGGTCGAGGGCGAGTGCGCGACACCCGTCGGACAGCTCGCGTCCCGTGATGTGCCGGCGCTCGTTGAGCTGGGCCTGGCAATACTCGAGCGCCCCGAGCACGAAGAGATATGCGTGCTCGTGAAATCTCGGCTCCCGAAGCCGAATGCGATCCATGATTCCATCGCGGAACGCCAGCTCTGACACTACCCTGCTCTCGTCACGGGTGATACTTGCTTCTCGAGGAGCGTGCGACGCGGATAATATCGGCCCCGTCGCGCGCCCAGTCTAGGGGGAATCGGGCCCCGTACCGCCCTTTGCCTGCGGCCCGGCGGCGCTCCGGTGACGTTGGTCGCTGCGTCAGCTCGCTCCGTAGAGGGGAAACCTGCCCGCCAGCGCGACGACGTCGGCGCGGACGCGGGCGAGGGCGCTCTCGTCCTCGGGCGCGATTAGCGCGCGGTCGATGAGTTCGGCGATCCCTGCCATTTCGCCGGTACCCATCCCGCGAGTCGTGACGGCAGGCGTGCCGATGCGAATTCCGCTCGTCACGAACGGAGACTGCGTCTCCTTTGGCACCGTGTTCTTGTTCACCGTGATCCCGGCCTTGTCGAGCGCCTTTTCCGCGACCTTTCCCGTCAGGTTTCGGTTGCGAAGGTCGACGAGCATCAGGTGATTGTCGGTTCCACCGGACACGACCTGCAGGTTCTTCGACGCGAGCGCTGCGGCGAGCGCCTTCGCATTATCGACGACACGCTGGCAGTACTGCTTGAACTCAGGTTGCAGCGCTTCCCGAAACGAAACCGCCTTCGCCGCGATCACGTGCTCGAGTGGACCACCCTGGGTACCGGGGAAGATCGCCTTGTCGACCGCCTTCGCATGTTCGGCGCGGCAGAGGATCATCCCGCCGCGCGGACCGCGCAGGGTCTTGTGCGTGGTCGTCGTAACGATGTCGGCGTGTGGAATCGGCGACGGGTAGATCCCTGCCGCGACCAGGCCGGCGAAGTGCGCCATGTCGACCATGAACAGCGCGCCAATTTCCCTGGCCGCCGCGGCGAAGCGCGCGAAGTCGATGGTGCGCGAGTAGGCGCTGTACCCGGCGATGATCATCTTCGGCTTGTGCTGCCGCGCGAGCTGTTCCATCTGCTCGTAGTCGAGCAGTCCGTTGTCCTTCACTCCGTACGAGATCGCCTTGTACGTCTTGCCCGAGAAGTTGACCGGCGATCCGTGCGTGAGATGCCCGCCGTTCGACAGGTCCATTCCGAGAAACACGTCGCCCGGCTCGAGAAACGCGAAGAACACCGCGCCGTTCGCCTGCGCGCCGGAGTGCGGCTGCACGTTGGCATGCTCGGCGCCGAAGAGCTGCTTCGCCCGGTCGATCGCGAGCTGCTCGACGCCGTCGACGAATTCGCAGCCGCCGTAGTACCGCTTTCCGGGGTACCCCTCGGCGTACTTGTTGGTGAGCGGAGAGCCCATCGCCTCCATCACCGCGGGGGAGACGAAGTTTTCGCTCGCGATCAGCTCGAGCCCTTCGTTCTGCCGCCCGATCTCCTGTCTGATCAGCGCGGCGATTTCCGGATCAGCGGCTGACAGCGCCTTGCCCGGCGGCGTTCGATCCCACTCGGACCACTTCATTCGATCTCTCCGTCGCTGACGTCGGGAACGTCCTGCTTCCGCTCGATCTTTTCGACACGGCGCTCGTGGCGTCCGCCGTCGAACGGCGTGTCGAGAAACGTCTTCACGATTTCCTCGGCTTCCGCCTCGCTGAGGAAGCGCGAGGGAAGCACGAGAATGTTCGCATCGTTGTGCTGTCGCGCCAGCCTGGCGATTTCCGGCGCCCAGACGACCGCGGCCCGTACGTGCGGGTACCGGTTCGCGACATACGACATGCCGAGCCCCGTACCGCAGAGCAGAATACCCCGCTTCGCCTCGCCCTCCGACACCTCGTGGGCGAGGGGATGGGCGAAGTCCGCGTAATCGGAGCTCGCCTCGGAGTTGGCGCCGAGATCCTGCACGTCGTAGCCCATCTTCTCGAGCACCTTCTCCAGCTTCTGCTTCATCTCGTAGCCGGCGTGATCTGCCGCGATCGGGATCCGCTCACGCGGTGCGGGGCTCGTCATATAGTACCTCTCGTTACTTATTGGGCCACTGCGGCCAGGTCTTGACCATCGTTCCCACCGAGCGCAGCCGGCGCTCGGCGAGGCGGTCGGCCGCGCGGTAGGTCGGGATGCCGTCCTGTTTCGCGATCTCGAACACGCCGAGGATGGTGTTGTAGATCTCGTCGGCCTTCCGCAGCGACCGGGTCGAGTCCCAGCCGGCCAGCTCGCTGTAGACGTTGATGACGCCGCCGGCGTTCGCGACGTAGTCCGGCGCGTAGAGAATCCCCCTCTCCTCGAGGACGTCACCGTGCCGCTCCTCGAGCAGGACATTGTTCGCCCCGCCGGCGACGATCGCCACCTTGAGCTGGGGGATGGTCTTGTCGTTGATGATTCCGCCTAACGCGCAGGGGGCGAAGACGTCCGCCTTCTGCCCGTAGATCGCGTCGGGGGCGACCGCCGTCGCTCGCGTGTCGTCGACGACCATCTTCACCTTGTCGGCGTCGATGTCGCTGACGATGAGCTTCGCGCCCGCGGCATGCAGCTCCTTCGCCAGGTAGTAGCCGACGTGGCCACAGCCCTGGATGGTGACCGTCCGTCCCTCGAGATCATCGGAGCCGAACTTGTGCTGCGCCGATGCCTGGATCGAGCGGAACACGCCGTGCGCCGTCACCGGCGACGGGTCACCCGATCGGCCGGCGAGACCGGCGACGTACTTCGTCTCGTTGAACACATAGTCCATGTCGCTCGGGCTCGTCCCGACATCCTCCGCCGTGACGTACCGGCCGCCGAGGCTCTCGACGAACCGGCCATGCGCGCGGAAGATCATCTCCCGGCTGCGCATCTTGTTGTCGCCGATGATGACCGACTTCCCGCCACCGAGATTCAACCCGGCGACGGCATTCTTGTAGGTCATCCCCCGCGCCAGACGGAGCGCGTCGACGATCGCCTCTTCGTCGCTCCCATAATTCCAGAATCGCGTCCCGCCCAGCGCCGGCCCGAGCGTGGTGCTGTGAACCGCGATGATCCCCCGATAACCAGCGGAAGGATCGCTGCAGAGCACAAGCTGCTCGTGTCCCATCTCGGCGATCCGGTCGAAGAGCTGCATAGTCCGATCAAATGGTTGAGTGAAAATTCAGTTTCGCGGTCGTGCTCGGTGGTCGGTCGAAGATCGCGCATCACGTCGTATCGTATAACTCCCTCGCGATCACGAGCCGTTGTATCTCGCTCGTCCCCTCATAAATCTCAGTCACCTTCGCATCCCGGAACAGCCTCTCCACGGGGAAATCCTTGATATAGCCGTATCCACCGAAGATCTGCACCGCCTGGGTCGTCACCCACATTGCCGTCTCGCTCGCGAGGAGCTTGCTCATGCTGCTGAACTGCGTGATGCTCTCGCCGCGGTCCTTCGCGGCCGCGGTGGCATGAAGCAACGCGCGGGCCGCGGTGACCTTTGTCGACATGTCGGCGAGCTTGAACTGGATCGCCTCGTGCGAGCGGATCGGGACACCGAACTGCTTTCGCTCTCCTGCGTACTTGACCGCGTGCTCGAACGCGGCGCGCGCGATGCCGACCGATTGGGCGGCGATCCCGAGCCGGCCGTTGTCGAGCGAATGCAGTGCGTAGATAAAACCGCGATGCACATCGCCTAACGCGCGATCGGCGGGAACACGCATGTTGTCGAACGACAGCCCCACGGTCGGCGATGCGCGCATCCCCATCTTGTCCTCCTTCTTCCCCACCGAGAACCCCGGCAGGTCGGGAGTGACGATGAAGGCGCCAATCCCCTTCGCGCCCATCCGGTGCTCCGGGGTGTCCGTCCGCGCCATGACGATGATCACGTCGGCCTCGTCGCCATGCGATACCCACGCCTTCGTGCCGTTGATCACCCAGCAGTCGCCATCCTTCACCGCCTGGGTGCGGAGCGATGCGGCATCAGAGCCGGACTCGGGCTCGCTCAACGCGAAGGCGCCGAGCAGTTCGCCGCGGGCCATCGGCGCAAGGAAGCGCTTCTTCTGCTCGGCCGTCCCCCACTTGAGGATCATCTGCGTCGGGAGCGAGTTGTGCACCCCCATCGCGATCGACGACGCAGCGTCCACGGTCGCGATCTCCTCGAGCGCGACGAGGTAAGTCGCGGTGTCGAGACCGAGCCCGTCGTACTCGGCCGGGATCATCATCCCGAGGAAGCCGAGCGCACCCATCTTGTCCACGACCGAACGCTCGAAGTGCCGCTCGCGGTCCCACTGCGCCGCGAACGGCGCAATCTCCCGGTGCGCGAAGTCGCGGGCGACCCGCTGGATCTCGTGCTGCTGCTCATCGAGATGAAGCAGGAGGCGGGAGTGAATCATCGCGAGGTGTCGCTCGGTCAGGCGTAGGTAAAAAACCCGCGCCCGGATTTCCGCCCGAGCCATCCCGCCGCGACGTACTTCCGGAGGAGCGGGCAGGGCCGGTACTTCGGGTCCCCGAGTCCACCCTGCAACACCTCGAGAATCGCGACGCAGGTGTCGAGTCCGATCAGGTCGGCCAGCGCGAGTGGTCCCATCGGATGATTCATTCCCAGCCTCATCACGGTGTCGATTGCCTCCGGCGTGCCGACGCCTTCCATCAGGCAGTACACCGCCTCATTGATCATCGGCATCAGGATCCGGTTCGCCACGAAGCCCGGGTAGTCTGCGACCTCGACGGGCGTCTTGCCGACGGCCTGCGCCAGGGCCACCGTCGTCCGCGTCGTCTCCTCGGAGGTCGCGAGCCCGCGGATCACCTCGACGAGCTGCATCACCGGCACCGGGTTCATGAAGTGCATGCCGATCACCTTCCCGGGGCGCGTCGTTCGTGCCGCGATCTCGGTGATCGAGATCGAACTGGTGTTGCTCGCGAGAATCGCGTCAGGCGCCGCCCGGTCGAGTTCCGCGAAGATCCTGAACTTGAGGTCGCGATTCTCGGTCGCCGCCTCGACGACGAGTGCAGCGTCTCCCGCCGCCGCGACGCCAGTGCTCGTGCCAATGCGGCCGAGCGTCGCGTCCTTCGCTGCCGCGTCGATCGTCCCCTTCTTCACCTGACGGTCGAGGTTCTTCTCGATCGTGCTTCGCCCCCTGTCGAGCGCCGCCTGCGCGACGTCGATCATCGTCACCGCGAAGCCGGACTGCGCGAAGACGTGGGCATTGCCATTGCCCATCTGCCCCGCACCGACCACCGCGATCTTCTCCTTCCGGTCGCTCTCGCTCATGCTGGTATGCCGGCCTCGGTGGCGGTTGGCCCGGGCTCGGTCCGGCCGCCCTGCTCAGTGGGGGCAGGTCCGCGAAAGGCCGTGCGGTGCCGCCCGATTAAGTACCATGTTGCTACTAATAAACCCGCTCCCGCGGCGACCCCTCCCTCCGGTCCCCAGCTGCCCCCGGTCGCCCAGTCCGGACCGGTGTCGAGCGTCCGCCATCCGGCCTTGCCCATCTCCGCCCCGCTCACCAGTGCGTGAAGCGCCACACCGAGCACCGCGTTCCACGCCAGATGGGCCGCCCATGCAGCGTAGAGACTCGACGTCGCGAACCGCACCGCGCCGAGGAACACGCCCGCCAATCCAACCACCACCAGCGCGCCCGGCGCCATCCCGGGATTGTTCGCATGCAGCAGCGCGAACGCGACGCTCGTGAGCAGCAGCGCGGCGACCCGCCCGATCCCGTCGGCCAGCGCACTCAGAAGATAACCGCGGATCATCAGCTCCTCGGCGAGTGCGGCGGGAATCAGCACCGCGAGCAGGACGGCCAGCTCTCGCCATACCGGTGCGCCCCCTCCCGGAGCCGCGACGAGTCCGAGCCACCCGAGCGCGAGCAGCACCGCACACGGGACCGCGATCGCCACCGCGCCTAACGCGAAGCCGCGGCCGACGGGCCGCACTCGCGCCTCGGCGCGGGCGAGCCCGACGTAACCCCACCCGGTTCGGTCGATGAAGGCGAGCATCACCCAGTGGGCGGCGACACCGGCGACGACCATCGATACCCATGTCAGGGGCATCTCGACCGCCGCAATCGCACCGGCGCGGCCGGCCGGGAGCAGGAAGCTCGGGATCGCGACGATCGCCAGCGCGACGGGCGCGAATACCGACAACAGCAGGACGAACACCGCCGCGCGCCAGCCGGACCGGAGCCGGCCCTGCGCCGTAAGGAACAGGGCCGACGTGGTCACTGAGACCTCAGACTCGCTCGACGCTCAGCGCGACGGCATCGCCGCCGCCGAGGCAGAGCGTCGCGAGACCGGTCGCGGCATCGCGATCCTTCATTGCATAGAGCAGCGTGGTCAGCACGCGCGCACCGCTCGCTCCGATCGGGTGTCCGATCGCGATCGCGCCGCCGTTGACGTTCACCCGGCTCCAGTCCCACTCGAGCTGCCCGCCGTCGGCAAGCGCCTGCGACGCGAACGCCTCATTGGCTTCGATGAGGCCATAGTCGCCCATCTTCGTCCCGCTCTTCTTCATCAGGTTGCGCACCGCGGTGACCGGCGCGAAGAACAGGTCCTGCGGATTGCCCGCGCCCGTCGCGTAGCCGGTGATTCGCGCAAGGATCGTCAGGCCATGCGCCCGCGCATATTCCTCACTCGTCACCACCGTGGCAGATCCGCCGTCATTGAGGCTCGATGCATTTCCCGCGGTCACGCTCAGTTCGTCGCTCTTGTCCTTCCCCGGAAACGCGGGGCGCAGCTTCGCGAGTGACTCCGCAGTCGTGTCGGAGCGCGGCCCTTCGTCCGAGTCCACCACCGTCGGCCCTTTCTTTCCGGGAATCGTGACCGGAACGATTTCTTCCCGGAATTTGCCGGCCTTCTGCGCGGCGATCGCCTTCTGGTGTGACTGCGCCGCGAACTCGTCCTGCTGCTGCCGTGAGACGTTCGCCTTCCGGGCCGTGTACTCGGCGTGCCCGCCCATGTGGACGTCACAGCTGGCGCACCACAGTCCGTCCTTGATCACGCCGTCGACCATGCCCTGGTCGCCGAGCTTCACGCCATTCCGCATTCCATGGACGTAGTACGGCGCATTGGACATCGACTCCTGGCCACCAGCGACGATCGCTCGCGCGTCGCCCGCCTTGATTGCCTGCGCGGCCAGCATCACGGCCTTGAGCCCCGAGCCACACACCTTGTTGATCGTGACCGCGGAGACAGTGGCCGGCACGCCACCGAGCAGCGCTGCCTGGCGCGCGGGGGCCTGCCCCACCCCGCCCTGCACGACGTTGCCCATGATGACCTCGTCGATCTCGGCACCGGGCACACCGGAGCGCTCGAGCGCCGCCCTGATCGCGATCGCGCCCAGCTCCGGCGCGCGCAACGACGCGAGACCACCGAGAAACTTGCCGACGGGCGTGCGAGCCGCGGCAACGATGACCGGTACTCGGGAGAGGTCCGCCATGATTCACGTTTATTGAAGGGCGCTTTTGCGCCGAAGTCGCGAGGTGCCAGCGCGCGGCGATTACTCCGCCACGGCGGTATGAGAGAAAGCTATCCAGCGTGCTAGCAGGGAACAACGGGCGCACACGCCGATCACGATCTTCGATCGCGCATCCTGCTGAACGCGATTACCGCCGGTGCTCGACCGAGCACCGGCGGTAATCGCGCGCTTCAAAGCGGATGATTGAGCCTTACCGGCCCGGGTTATACGTCAGCTTCGTGTAGTAGTAGCCGCCGTTGAATCCGAACGGCGAGCTGAGCGGATACTGGATCACGCCGAGATTGCTGAACGGCGCCGTCACTCGCTGCGGGTACACGTCGAAGATGTTGTTGCCGCCGAACGTCAGCATGGTCGAGCTCTTGAAGCGGTAGCTGATGCTTGCATCGGTCAGCCAGCGTCCCTTGAAGTTCTGCTCGGCGTAGAACGGCGCCGACGCGAGGGCCGTCGCGCCGGTCACCGCGCCGAAATAGGCTTCGTGCGCCGTGAAGATCCAGTCGCCAACGTCATAGTCGCCGTTGAGGTGAATCGTGCGGCGCGGCTGGCCGCGCTCGATGCGCGTCTTCTCCGCCGGGCCGAACAGCTGTGCGTCGAGACCATTGAGCTGGACGGGCGTGGCGAGAGTCTTGGTCGCCTCGGTCTTCGTCCAGTTCGCGCCGCCCGTGAAACGCACCGTGCCGGCCCGGCCCAGACCCAGTCCGTACCGCGCGATCACGTCGAGCCCGCGCGTCTTCGTGTCGATCGCGTTCGTGAAGAAGCGCCCGCCGCCGATGCCCCTGAAGCCGCGGTTGAACAGCGTGTCACGGAATGCCTGCGTCAGGAAGTTGTCCGAGAACACGATGCGGTCGCTGATGTTGATGATGTACGCGTCCGCGGTGACCGAGAAGTTGCGCGTCGGTTCCGCCGTTAGGCCGATGCTCGTGTTGACCGATTTCTCCGGCTTGAGCGGCTGCGCACCGAGCGCGCGTGCCACGTCGCTCGTCGGCCGGAATGTCTTGACGTCGAACGGGATGCCGCCGAAGAAGTTGGTCGCGGTCGACGAGAAGTACTCCTGCTGAAGCGACGGCGCGCGGAACCCGGTGCCGATTGCGCCGCGAATCGCGTAGCCTGGGAGCACTTCGAGCCTGCCCTGCGCCTTCCCCGTCACCTGCGAGCCGAAATCGGAATAGCGCTCGGCGCGGAGCGCGCCGCCAAGCGTGATCATCCGGCCGGCCTTGCCCTCGAGATCGAGGTACGCCGCCTCGTTGTTGCGGATCTCGTCCGTGATATCGGAGTCCTGGAATCCCGGGAATCCCTGGGACCCGGGTGCAGCGAGACCCCCGTTGTTCGGCCCCCCGACGATCGGCCTGCCGCCATTGATCCACGACTCCTCATCCCCCGCCCAGATCTTGTAGCGATCGAAGCGCAGTTCCGCGCCACCCGCGACGGTCACATCGCTGAGTGGGCCCAGGTCCATCGTACGGCTCAGGTCGAGATTGGTGGTGTGCTGCGTGAACACCATCGTCCCGGCGTAGAAGTCCCGGGGCGATGCACCGCCGAGTGAGGCGTTATTGCTGTTCGTGACGTCGTACCGGAAGCGATTGCCACCGTACACCGTGCTCAGGTCCCACCCCCAGCTGTTCCAGATTCCCTTCAAGCCGCCGGCGAGCGAGAGGTCCCAGATACGGCTCTCGATGTGCGGGAGGAACCCGAACGGATAGATGGAGCGAACGGTGCCGTTGTTGTTCGCGCGGCGGAAGTTGGCGGGCGAGTCTCCGTGCCGGTACGTCGAACCGCCGAAAGCGTAGAACTGCACGCCATTGGCAAGCGTCCGCCCGGCGTTGAAGAAACCTCCGCCCTCGTTGACGAGCGCGTCGCCCTGCCGCCAGCGAATCTTGTTATCGAACGCCGGGTCGGTGTTGCGTGGGTCGCCGGCGAAGAATTGCGGGTTGGTGTCCGCGGCGGCGCGGTTGGTGTAGCCGCGGTGCCGGACGTCCCCGCTCAGGTTCAGGAAGCTGCCGGACGCGCTGCCAAAACCGTAGCTGCCTCCCGCCTGCAACGTTCCACCGTCGTTCTTGTAAGTCTGTCCGACGACGATCGTTCCGTCAGCCCGCGGCTCGCTCTTGAGCACGATGTTGATCACGCCGGCGATCGCGTCGGAGCCGTACTGCGCCGCGGCGCCGTCGCGGAGGATCTCGATGCGGTCGATGGAGCTGAGCGGGATCGCATTCAGGTCGACGCCCGCCGAGCCTCGGCCGACCGTCCCGTTGATGTTGACGAGCGCGCTCTGATAGCGGCGCTTGCCATTCACGAGCACGAGCACCTGGTCGGGACCCAGTCCCCGGAGCGTCGCCGGGCGCACATGGTCTGATCCGTCGGCGATCGACGGCCGCGGGAAATTGAACGACGGGGCGAGCATCTGGATCGCCTGGTTCGTCTCGGTAACGCCAGCGCTCTGCAGCTCCGCCGATCCGACGACGTCGATCGGCACCGGGGCGGTCGTCACCGAGCGCTCCTGTGAGCGGGTGCCGACGACCGCGACCTCGCCGAGATTGACGACGGTCTTCGGGAGCGAGAAGTCCTGCGTGGTCTGGCCGCCCGCGGTCACCGTCACCGTCGCGGCGATCGATCCATAACCGATGATGCGCGCGCGGAGCTCGTGCGTTCCGGGGCGAAGCAGGAAGCGATAGGTGCCATCGTCACGCGTCGCGACGCCCTGCTGCGTTCCGACGATGACGACGTACGCTCCGCCAAGTCCGCGTCCGTCCGCTGCGTCCGCAACCTTGCCTGACAGTGTGCCAAGCGCCGGGTTCTGCGCTCGTGCTGCCGACGGGACGAGCAGCGCTGCCGTGGAAATCGCGAAACCCAGGGTCGTGAAAAATCCGCGGATGACTAAGCGCGTTCGACGAGTTTGTAGCATCGGGGGGGTTTCCTCGGGGGCGAAGTGCGGCCGGAACCGCGTGGGACACAGCAGCTGGTCCGCCGGTGGCGGTTTCTCCGGGCGAATTTGTGACGTAGCGCCCGGCCAAGCAAGGGAAATTTGTGCGAGTTCGTTGAGCGCCGGTGGGCTGCCCCGCGCATGAGGGGGCTTGACGCGCCTTAGATTCCCGCCGGTGACCCCTCCACCTGGCTCCCGACATCGCGTCATCGTCATCGGCGCGGGTGCCGCCGGCACCATGGCCGCGATCTTCGCGGCCGCCGCCGGCGCCGAGACGGTCCTGGTCGAGCGGACGCGCGATGGCGGACGCAAGATCCTCATCAGCGGCGGCGGCCGCTGCAACGTCCTGCCGATGCGGCTCGACGAGTCACGGTTCATCACGGATTCGTCGCCTAACGTGATGCGGAAGATGATCCGCTCGTGGCCACTCGCCGAGCAGGTCGCATTCTTTGAGCGCGAGCTGCAACTCCCGCTCGTCGACGAGCCCGAGTCGGCGAAGCGCTTCCCGGCGTCTCACCGCGCGCGCGATGTGCGCGACGGCTTGCTCGCCCGGGCGGCGGCGAACGGTGCCCAGCTGCTCACCGACACGACAGTCTCCGCGTTTGCGCCGCACGAAGGCGGATGGCACGTCGAGCGCGACGGCGCTGACCCCCTCTTCGCCAATGCGCTGATCGTCGCGACTGGTGGCCTGTCCGTGCCGAACACCGGAAGCGACGGCCTCGGCTTGCGCGAGCTCGCGCGGCTCGGGCACGCCGTGCACCAGACCTACCCGGCGCTGACGCCGATCACCGCCGACGCGTCGGCGCTCTCCGAACTGAGTGGCGTGTCGCTGCCGGTGACGCTGACCGCGAGGGACGCGGCGCGCACGGCCTCGGCGACGGGGGGGTTTCTCTTCACGCACCGCGGATACAGCGGGCCCTCCGTGCTCGACATCTCCCACGTGATGGTGCGGTCGCGGGCCGAAGGGGATCGATCTGCCCGCCTAACGGTGCGCTGGACGGCGCTCGGGGACGAGGAATGGGAGCGGGCGCTGAAGCCGCATCGGGCCAGGACTGTCACCGGCGCGCTGCGTACCGAGCTGCCCGACCGTCTCGTGTCGGCGCTCCTCGCAATCGCCGGCGTCGACCCCACGCGGTCGCTCGCCGATCTGCGCCGCGAGGAACGGCTGCGAATCGTCGAAGCGCTCGTGCGATGCCCGCTGCCCTGGAGCGGCGATGAGGGGTACCGGAAAGCGGAAGTGACCGGTGGCGGCGTCGCACTGGGCGAGGTCGATCCGCGCACGATGGAGAGCAGGCGTCACCCGGGGCTCTACATCTGTGGTGAGGTGCTCGACGCATTCGGGCCAATCGGAGGTTACAATTTTTTGTGGGCGTGGGCGACCGGCCGCGCGGCGGGCATCGCGGCCGGCACCGCACGAGCCGCGACGGGTTGCGCGCCGGGCGCGGACTGAGGATAGTAAAGCGACATGCCGAACACCCCACTTCCCGCTCGCCGCACGTCGGGCGACTCGCTGCACCTGGCGCCGACCAGCAATGATCGGGAACGGGTCGCAAGCTTTCTTTCAGAACGCTTCGCCGCGGACGCGCTGTCGCTCGACGAATTCGAGGAGCGTGTCGCGAAGGTCTACCGCGTCACGACGCGGGTGGAGCTCGAAGCTTTGAGTGCCGATCTCAGCGTCGCTGTACCGCTCGTGGTCGCCGCGCGGATCGGGGTGGCGGCGGCGGATTCGGTTCCCGCGCGCGGACACCGGTTCGCGATCCTGTCCAACCTCGAGCATCACAGCATCGCGGTGGTGCCGAAGCACCTCGACGTGTCCGCCCTCCTCGGCAACGTCGAGCTGGATCTGCGCGACGCGAAATTCGGGCGCGGCGAGACCGAGATCCAGGTACACGCACTGTTCGGACACATCGGGATCACCTTGCCCGCTGGCGCGCAGGTGGATCACCGCGGCAGCGGGATCATGGGGTCATTCGAATGCCCGTCGTCGCCGCGCGCGCCCGGATTGGCGGCGCCGGTGGTTACTATTACGGGGAGCGCGGTGTTCGGCGCGGTGGAAATCCGGTTCGCCGATCCGGCGAGCGAGAACCGCTCCGGTGCAGGTCGGAAGGACGCCAATCGGCTTGACAGGCCGCGGCGGCCCTCCTAACGTTTCGGCCCCGCGGACTACGACGACGCTGGTGGCGCGCCGGACGCCTCCCGCTGACAGTCCGTGCCGGAAGTTCCACGATGGGGTGTAGGTCAATTGGCAGACCGCCTGGCTGTTAACCAGGAAGTTGCAGGTTCGAGTCCTGCCGCCCCAGCTCGCAGTCAGGCACGCGCGCCAACGCCACCTTCGATCGGAGCAACCGCATGGGCATCATCCCGCCGAACGTGCACCGCATTCTCGACTACGTGCTCGTCGCCTGCTTCGCGCTCGCTCCATCGCTGTTGCACATCACCGGAAACACGAGGATGCTGGCGTACGGGCTCGCGGTCGTGCACCTCGTCGTGACGCTGGCGACGCAGTTCCCCGGGGCGCCGCGCCGGCCGATTCCCTTCCACGTCCATGGCATCATCGAGTTCGTCGTTGGCGTGCTCCTGATCGCGATCCCGTTGATCCGGAGCTGGACCTTCGATGCGCGCAAGTTCTATCTCGGCATCGGCATCGTGATCGTGATCATCGCGGCCCTGACGCGCTACCGCGACACGGCCGTCCCGGTCACTTCGGCGCCGGTCGCCCGATAACTCGTCGTTAGGCAGCGGTGCGCAGCGTCTTTCCGGCCTTCTGCACCGACGAGGCGGCCGACTGGCTGCAGCGGCTCGACGCGGCCCGCGGAAAGGAACCGGTGGATCAGGCGCTGCGCAGCGTGGCCGAGTCGGCGGATCCGCGCGTCAGTGCCGGCCGGGCCGAGGTGGGCCTGGTCGCGGCCGAGCTCCTCGCCGCGCTGCATGGCTATCCCCACCCTGCGCTTCCCGAGCCAGGCCATGCCTGGGTCGAAGCGCAGGGTGGCGCGCGGTCGGTCCGCACCGACGGGGACTTCGCCGATCTGGTGATGGCGACCCGCGCGCTCGACCTCATCGGGACGGGCTCGCAGCTGTCCGATGCCCGTGAAGAACCGGTCGCCGAGGCGCGCTGGCGTGCATCGCTCGACGACCTCCGGATGCGGCTGGCGACCGCGGGCGGGATGCCGCGTTATCACGACACGCAGAGCGTCGCGCACGGAACTTAAGCAGGCCTTTGCGGGTTCATCCCACAGCAACCCACCCGTCCAGAGGATCGCGATGTTCCGCTCACTTGCCCCAGTCTCCACCGCCCTGCTCGTCGGCGCTGCCGCGTTCGCCTTCTCGACGCGCGCCGGCGCCACGGCCCCGGCCGTCGTACTCCCCCCGCCGCTCGTCGGCATGGCCGCAATTCCGGCCGCCGCGGTTGACACCGCCGTGTTCGCCGGTGGCTGCTTCTGGGGAATCGAAGCCGTGTTCGAGCACATCAAGGGGGTCCAGTCCGCGGTGTCGGGATACACCGGCGGGCGCAGCACCTCGCCCTCGTATGACGACGTCAGCAGCGGATCGAGCGGACACGCAGAGGCGGTGCGCGTCGTCTACGACCCGTCGGTCGTCTCGTACGGGCAGCTCCTTCAGGTATTCTTTTCCGTCGCGCACAATCCGACCGAGCTGAATCGCCAGGGGCCCGACCGCGGTACCCAGTACCGCTCGGCGATCTTCTACCGCACGCCGGATCAGCAGCGCGCCTCCGAGGCGTACGTGAAACAGCTCGCGGCGGCGAAGACGTTCAGGAAGCCGATCGTGACCCAGATCGTGCCGCTCACGACGTTCTATCTCGCCGAGAGCTACCACCAGGATTACATGGCGCATCACCCCAACCAGCCGTACATCGTGTACAACGATGCGCCGAAGGTCGCGCAGCTGAAGGCCCAGTTCCCAGCGCTCTACCAGTAGGTCCTGACGGATGATCGGCGCCTAACGGCGCCGGGACTCGAGGGCACCGCCGACACCATGTCGGCGGTGCCCTCACTCCGTGATCGGCCGGGCGTGACTGACCCCCCGAGGGCGCGTCCTTCTAGGACTCCCAGCCCCCGACAATGCGCGAATTTCAATCTGGAGAAACCCCGTGCAGCAATGCGACGTAGAGCGGTCCTGTCCCCAACCCTGGACCTGCAATGCTCACCTCGATCTCCCGGCTCTTCGCGCTTCGCCCGTTCTACACCACGGCGATCATCGGCATTCCGATCATCATGCTGATCGCGATCGGAATCTTCACGGTAGTTGCGGTGAAGTTCTTCGTCTTCATCGTGCTGCCGATCGCGCTCGTGGTCTGGCTGTTCCGCAGGATCTTCGGGCGGCCGCGCACCGTCTGATCGCCGCCGCGCTTGCCGGATTGACTGCCCTCGCGCTCCTCTCGAGCTCAGCACGAGGCCAGCTCCCCGCCGGCGAGCCGGCGCGGTTTCTCCAGAAGTACATCGGGCTGACCCCCGCGCAAATCGACCTGGCTCGGCGCGGAACGGTCGTGACGCGCGTGCTCGACGCGGCCGACCCCGACGAGATCGCGATCTTCGGCATCGTCGCGATCGACGTACCCCGCGCTTCGATCGTCGCGCGCGTGCGTGACGTACCGTCGTTTCTGCGCACGCCGAGCCGCCCCGCTTACGGGATTTTCGGGACCCCCGCCTCAGCCAGCGATGCCCGCGCGTTCAGTGCGGAGCCGAGCGACCTCGAAGCGCTCGAGGACTGTCGCCCCGGCAAGTGCAACGTGAAGATGCCGGTTCCCAAGTTCGACGAGTTCAACCGGTCGATCGACTGGTCCGCCCCCGACGCACCAGCACGCGTCAATGCGATCGTCAGGCAGACGATGGCGGACTACGTCGACCGGTACCGGCGCGGGGGCAGCGCGGCGATGGTCGAGTACGGAGACCAGAAATCGACGCGACGCTCGAGCGAGGCGTTCGGCTCGTTGCTCTCCGAGTCCCGTTACCTCTACGACTATGTGCCGGCGTTCCAGCAGTACCTCCAGGGCTATCCGAATGTCGCGCTGGCGGGCGTGACCGACGCGATTTATTGGGCGACCGACCGCATGTCGTCGCTGCGGCCGATTCTCAGCATCACCCATCTCTCGATCTACGAGCCGAATGATGCCCCGCTGACCTTGATCAGCGCGAAGCAACTCTACGCAAGCCATTACTTCATCGGCGCGTTCACGCTGACCACGCTGCTCGACCGGCCCGACGCGCCAGCAGCCGGGGGCGCGTACTACATCGTCGTCCAGCGCATGCGCTTCGACCACCTGCCGAGCGGAGGTCTGCTCAACATCCGCGGCCGAGTCACGGGCAAGATGAACGAGGCGCTCGCCGCCGAGCTTCGCCAGCGAAAGATCGACCTCGAAGCGAAGCGGTGAACTCCGCGTCATCGTCTGGTGTACGGTGATTCAGAGCACTGGCAGAACGCCGTGCGCACCGCGTGATTTCAGAAGCTGAGGTGCCGAGCATTCGCGGAGCAGGCGTCGCCGGGCCGCACCTTCACCCTCTGTACACAACACCAACGATGCGAGCGCTCTTCCTGGCGGTCCTGGTCACGGTTCCTGCCATCGCGTCCGCGCAGGACACGACGACCTTCACTCACGCCGATACGATTCGCGGCTCGGTGACGCCGGAGCGCGCCTGGTGGGATGCGGGCTACTACGACACGCACATTCGTGTCGCTCCGCGCGACAGCAGCATCAGCGGGTGGAACGCGATCACGTATCGCGTGCTGTCGGCGCCGCGCGACATGCAGATCGATCTCCAGGCCCCACTCACCGCCGACAGCGTCGTGCAGGACGGGCGACGGCTCACCTTTCGCCGCGACGGCAACGCGCTGCTCGTGAGCCTGACGGCGCCGCACGCAATTGGTGACCAGAAAACAGTCGCGGTCTACTACCATGGCAAGCCGCCCGCCGCGAAGCATGCGCCGTGGGATGGCGGTTTCGTCTGGGCCCGGGACAGTGTCGGCAATCCGTGGGTCGTGACGGCGGTCGAGGGACTCGGCGCCAGCTCGTTCTGGCCGATGAAGGATCTCTGGTCGGACGAGCCGGACAGCCAGACGGTCGCGGTGACCGTACCGAACCCGATGATCGACGTCTCCAACGGGCGCCTCCGGCGGACGCTGCCTAACGGCGACGGGACGACGACCTACGAATGGTTCGTCTCGAGCCCGATCAACGGCTATGACATTGCCGTGAATGCGGGGAGCTATGCGCATTGGAGCGAGACCTACGCGGGCGAGGCGGGGCCGCTCAGCCTCGACTTCTACCCCCTTGTCATCCACGCCGACACGGCTCGCATCCAGTTCCAGCAGGTGCGGTCCACGCTGCAGTGTTTCGAACGCTGGTTCGGCCCCTTCCCCTGGTACGCGGACGGCTTCAAGCTGGTCGAGACGCCGCATCTCGGGATGGAGCATCAGAGCGCCGTGGCCTACGGAAACAAGTTCAAGAACGGCTATCTCGGACACGACCTCTCGCACACCGGACTTGGACTGCAGTGGGACTACATCATCGTCCACGAGACCGCGCACGAGTGGTGGGGGAACAACATCACGGCGAAGGATCCGGCCGACATGTGGGTGCACGAGGCGTTCGCCAGCTACGCGGAGGCCATTTACACCGAGTGCCAGCAGGGCAAGGACGCGGGCGCGCGCTACGCCCAGGGCATTCGCCAGAATATCTCGAATGACGGCCCGATCGTCGGGCCCTTCGGAGTCAACAAGGAAGGGTCGGGGGACATGTACTACAAGGGCGCGAACATGCTGCACACCATCCGTCAGATTGTCGATGACGACGAAAAATGGCGCGGCATCCTGCGCGGGTTGAACAGGACGTTCTGGCACCAGACGGTCACCGGTGTGCAGGTGCGCGACTACATCGCCGCCCAGTCGGGGAAGAATCTCGCGAAGGTGTTCGAGCAGTACCTGATGACCCCGCGCGTTCCCGTGCTGCAGTACAAAGTCGCTGGCTCGACGCTCACCTATCGCTGGGCAAACGTCGTCCCCGGATTCGACATGCCGATCCGCATCGCGACTTCACCGACCGAGTGGCGGATCGTGACACCGCGCGAGAGCTGGCAGACGACGAGCGTGTCGTTCGGCGCGACGAGCGGATTCCGCATCGACGAGAACTACTACGTCAACGTCGAGAACGTCGGGACGCCGCCACCGGTTCGCACGACGTCGAAGTCCGGGCAATAGCAGGCGTGTCCGTCGAGTCGGATCATGCCGCGCTAACGGTGGGCAGCTCAGCCGCGCCGGCGGCACATGGCGCGGCGGTCGCGCACCCGACAAAGCGCGAACGCGTCGGGCTCGAGCTGGTGGCAGTCTACTCGTTCGTGAAGGCCGCCGCGGCGGTCGCCGCCGGGCTTGGCGCGCTCGGGCTGTTGAACGGCCGCATTGCCGTCGCCGCCAACAGCTGGCTCGCGGGACTCGCGCTGCGTCACGAGTCCCGCCTCGCTGGCCGAATGGCCGAGTATCTGCTGCCCTACCTCGACATGGCTACCGGGCGGCACCTGGCGGAGATCGCCGCGGGCGCGTTTTTCTTCGCGGCCATCTACATCGTCGAAGGCGTTGGACTGTGGCGATGCCGACGCTGGGCGGAGTACCTCACGATCGCCGTCAGCGCGTCGTTCCTCCCGCTCGAGATCGTCGCCATCGCACGGCGTTCCAGCGTCCCGCTTGTCGTGACGTTTGTCCTCAACGTCGCGGTTGTAGCGTTCCTCGCGTGGCAGCTGCGGGTCGCCGCCGAGAACTGACGGCCGACGTGGGCACCGATTCATGGTTCACTCGCGATTCCGCGCGAGCTCGCGCGCTTGCCTCACTGCGGACATCCTACCAAGCTACCTTCGTTCCGCCCGCGGCGTTTGCGGCGCGACTGGTTTGAATGCGTTCCCCACTTCCCTCCCCAGAAACGTCATGCTGCAGCGCTTTTTTTGGATCGCGATCGTTGGCCTCACCCTGACGTTCGCTGGCTCTGCCGCGGGCCAGCGCCAGGACGCGAGCACGGCGCCGCCGGGAACCGCGGCGATCGTGGATCCCTCCGCACTGCGCCCGGGCCGTCACCCGAATCAGCCGATCGACGAGGCGTACACGCGCAAGATTCGCGAGTACACCACTGAGCCCTTCTTCCTTTCTCCGCTCGTCGACTACCTCCCCGCGTCGGCCACGGTGCCCAGCCCGAAGGCCGTGCTCGGCGACATCGCCGGCGCGCCGACGAAGCTTCCCTACTCGGCGGAGGTCTACGCCTACATGCGGCTGCTCGAGAAATCGAGCCCGCGGGTGAAGGTGTTCTCGATCGGGACGACCGAGGAAGGGCGCGAGATGATCGCGGTGGCTGTTGCGTCCGAAGAGTTGATCGCGAAGATGGACGCGAACAAGGCGCAGTTGGCCAAGCTCGCTGATCCGCGCACGATCAACTTCGATGACCGGCTAGCCGAGCAGATCGCCGGTACGGCGGCTCCGGTCTACTACATCACCGGAACCATTCACTCGCCGGAAAGCGGCGCACCCACTGCGCTGATGGAGCTCGCCTACCGGCTTGCCGTGGACGAGAGCCCGTACGTGAAGAACATCCGCGATCACCTCATCACGTTGATCACGCCGGTGGTCGAGGTTGACGGGCGGGATCGCGAGGTGGACGTCTTCAACTGGCACATGGCGCATCCGGGTTCGACCTACCCGAACCTGCTCTACTGGGGCAAGTACGTCGCACACGACAACAATCGCGATGCGATGGCCATGACGCTCAAGCTGTCGCAGAACGTAATGAACACCTTCGTCGGCAACAGGGCGCAGGTGCTGCACGACCTGCACGAGTCGGTGCCCTTCCTCTACGACAACACCATCGGCGATGGGCCGTACAATGCGTGGCTCGATCCCCTGCTCACCAACGAGTGGCAGATGATCGGCTGGAACAACGTGCAGGAGATGACGCGCTTCGGCATGCCCGGCGTCTTCGCGCACGGGCAGTTCGACACCTGGTCGCCCGGTTACCTGATGTTCATGGCGGCGACGCACAATGGAATCAGCCGCCTCTACGAAACGTTCGGCAACGGGGGCACCGCGGAGACGGTCGAACGCCAGCTCAGCCCGAGCGAGACAGAGCGCACGTGGTGGCGCCAGAACCCGCCGCTGCCGCGGGTGAAGTGGTCGCTCCGCAACAACAACAACTATCAGCAGACCGGATTGCTGGTCTCGCTCTCGTACTTCGCCAACAACCGGCAGCTTTTCCTGCGCAACTTCTGGGAGAAGTCGAAGAACTCGGTCAGGAAGCCGACGGCCGAGGGCCCCGCGGCTTACGTCCTCACCAGCGACGAGCGACGGAAGGGCGCACAGGCGGAGCTGCTCAAGGTGATGCAGCGACAGCACGTCGAGATCTCGCGAGCAACGGCTGCGTTCTCGATCAGCGTGCCGGTGAAGAAGCCGAAGGGCGCCGCCAAGCCAGACTCCGCGAAGACAGCGGTGGCCAGTGAGATGCGGCAGTTTCCCGCGGGCAGCTACATCATCCGCATGGACCAGCCGTACTCGCGGATCGCCGACGCGCTGCTCGACTACCAGTACTGGTCGCCTAACGATCCGCAGAAGAACCCGTACGACGACACCGGCTGGACGTTTCCCGAGGGGTTCAACGTCCAGGCCGTGCGCGTGACCGACCCGAAGGTGCTGGACGTCAGGATGGAGCGCGTGAGCGGCGAAATTCGCGCGCCGGGAGGAGTGTCAGGCGGCGGGTCGGTCTTCGCGATCAACCATAACGGCGACAATGGCATCGCGACCCTTCGCTACCGCTTCCCGACCGCCGACTTTCAGGTGGCCGAAGATCCGTTTACGGCGGGCGGCAAGAGTTTCGTCCGCGGTTCGCTGCTCGTCCGCGGCGTTGCGCGCGGCGATCTGCAGAAAGCGGCAGAGGAGCTCGGGCTCCCGATCGTCGCGTTAGGCTCGGCGCCGTCGGTGAAGACGCATCCCGCGCGCGCGCCCCGCGTCGCGATCATGCACACCTGGATCTCGACGCAGACCGAAGGCTGGTGGCGGATGGCCTTCGACTTCAACCAGATTCCGTTCGACTACATCAGCGTCCAGGATGCGGCGGCGACCGCGAACCTGAACGCGAAGTACGACGTGATCATCTTCCCCCCGGCTGGCGGGAGCAACCAGCAGATCATCGACGGGCTCCCGATGTGGCGAAATCCGATGCCCTGGAAGAAGACCGATGCCACGCCGAATCTCGGCGGCACCGATGAAACCGACGACATCCGCCCCGGGCTGGGCTGGGCCGGATTGCAGAACCTCCAGACCTTCGTCGCGAATGGCGGGGTGCTGATCGGCGCAGTGAACACCGCTGACTTCGCGGTCCAGTTCGGGATGGTGAACGGTGTCACTGTCAACGACGTGCCACGCCTGCAGGTGGTCGGCAGCCTGCTCCGTGCGAAAGTCGTGGACGATGCGAGCCCGATCGTGTATGGAATCGGCGACAACCTCGCGATCTACAGCGACGAGGGCTCGAGCTTCACCATCTCGAACACCCGGGGCGGTGGACGAGCGGGAAGATTTCCCCGCGCAACGAGCCGTGCAACGGGACGCGGCACCGCTGACGATCCGGATTTCCTTCCCGGTCGCGCGCCGCTCGACACGGCGTTCCTCGCCGTCCAGACGCCG
>JANMAM010000177.1:0-3439 GCA_031359795.1 Gemmatimonadaceae bacterium | reverse complement strand
CGCGGGCGGTCGAGCCGCCAGAGATCCTCGAGCGCGGCCGGGTGTGCGCCGTGCTCGAGTGCCGCCTGCGCATTCGAGCGGGTGATCTTGCCATCCGAATCGAAGACGCGCACCGAGTCCGGGATGACGTCGAAGATCGTCTCGAGCTGGGCGATGCTGCGTGCAAGGTCGGCACGCAACTGTTCGCGGTCGGTGATATCGGTGCCGACGAAGAGCAGGCCGCCTTCGTTGCCGGGAGCAGCGCTCGCCGGCGCGACCGCGGCGAACATCACGTCGATGATGCGCTCCGCACCGGCACGGGGTCGGAACGCAACGCGCATCGGATCGACGCGCAGTCCGCTCACGACGCGGTCGATCACGTCGTCGAGGTCGGCGAGCGCGTTGGGAAACGAATCGTAGACCGAGCGGCCGAGCGCGCCGACGGTATCGGTTCCGGTGAGGTCGCGGTAGCGCTGGTTCGACCGGAGCAGCCGGAGCTCCTCGTCGAACAGCGCGATCGCCAACGGCACGTGCTCGAGCACCGAGTCGAGGCGCGTCAACTGCGCGCTCAACCGATGGTCTTCATCCGGCGGGATTCCGTCGTCGAGCGCGTCTCTCACACCAGCCATACATCCCATGCGCTCAGGGTCGCTCCCCGTGCGATCACGGCGGAGTGAGGGGTCGGCAGCGGCGCCGCAGGCCGAGACCCGGGGTAGGTCCGGCAACAATAGACCCCCGCAAATGACGCGTCAATGACACCGGGTGTTACGGCGATGACTCAGCCCGTGAGCGTGGACGACCCGGGACCAACGCGGTTCTCACCCCACCGGGCGAGCAGCGTGATGATCAGGACGAGCAGGATGAGGAGCAGGCTGTACGCGGCCGCGGTGCCGAAGGTCCCGGTACGGAACTGGGCATAGATCTCAACCGATATCGGACGGTTCGAGTGCGTGTAGAGAACGGTGCTCGCGACGAACTCACCGACCGCGGTGATCGCCGCGAGCACGGCGCCGGCGACGATTCCCGGTTTTGCGGCGGGAAGCACGATCCGGCGCAGGACGAGCCACCATGGGGAACCAAGTCCACGCGCCGCTTCCTCGGTGGACGGGTCCATCTGCCGCAGCGATCCCTCGACCGCGGTCGTCACCAGCGGCACACCGCGAATGAAGTACGCGAGCGGGAGAATCCAGTACGTCCCGACGAGCACGACCCGCAGCGCGAGCGGATCGTTGCGATTGAACGTCGACGCGAGGCCGATTGCGATCGCTGTCGCCGGAATCGCCCAGGGCAGCGAGAGCAGCACCTCGAACACGCGCCGTCCGCGGAACCGGCGCATCACCACGAGATAGGCCGCGGCGACGCAGAAGATCACGTTCGCGGTCGTCGCGACGAGCGCCATCGTGATGCTGTTGCGGATTGGCGTCCAGAGATGCGGCTCGGTCGCGAGGCGCCTGAAATTGTCGAACCCGTATGCCGGCGGCAGCACCTGGGTCGTCCAGGCGCCCTCGCGCGCGAACGAGACGAGTGCGAGCATGACGTGCGGCAACACGAGCACGGTCACGAGAATCGCGACCAGCAAGGGCGCAAGCGCACGAATGATCCGGGACCGCGGCTCGTAACGCCGCGGACGCTGTCCCTTTCCACTGAGGACGTAGCCGCGCCCGCGTTCGACCCAGCGGAAAAGCGCGAGTGCCGCGACCGCGCTCACGGCGAGCACGGTCGTCTCGACGAACGACACCCCGAACTGGTTGTTGATGCGCGACGCGAGGATCTGCGTCGAGAGCACGCGCACCCCGCCGCCGAAGATGAATGGCGCGCTGAACGAGCCTAACGCGCTCATGAAGACGAGCAGCATTGCCCCAGCGATGGCCGGCGTCAGCATCGGCAGCGTGACGCGCCGGAGCCGGCGAATCGACCCGGCGCCGAGTCCCGCTGCCGCCTCGTCGAGCGAAGAGTCGTAGCGCTCGAGCCCCGCCGAGACGAGGAGGAAGACGTAGACATACATCGTGCAGGCGTGCACGAAGATGATCGCGGGCAATCCGGTGAAGGTCCACGGCGCCGACGACAAGCCGAACAGGTGCTGCACGCCGCGCGTGAGGACTCCGCTCTCTCCGTAGAGGAAATAGAACGCGAGGACGCCGACGAGCGGCGGCAGCGCAGCCGGGAGCGTCGCCACCGCGGCGAGCGTCCGCCGTCCGCGGAACTCGGCGCGGGTGAGCAGGAAGGCGAGTGGCAGTCCGATCGCGGTCGCGGCGATGACGCTCGCGACCGAAACCACAATGGTGTTGCGGAGCGCATCGCGATCGGACGGATTGGCGAAGAAGGCGCGCCAGTGTCCGAACCCGCCTTCGAAGCTTCCCGCGATGACCGCAACGTTAGGGTAGACGACCGTCCAGAGCAGGATCGCGAGCACGGGGGCGGCGATGAGCCAGGTGCCCAGCGCGGCGCGACGCCGCGGCGACTGCTCCGGACCGCTCACGCCTCGACCAGCGCGACCGGTTCGCGGGCGATGCCGACGCCGACCCGGTCGCCTTCGTGCATCTCGCGGTCGAGCGACGCGACCTCGACGATCGCTTCGCTCTCGAGCAGCACGTCGTACGTCACCGTGCTGCCGGTGAACCGTCGCCCGACGACGGTCCCGGGGAATGCGCCCTCACCGCTCGCCGAGGTGAAGCAGAGCGTCTCAGGGCGGAGCACGGCGAGCGCCTCGGTGAATGGCTTGCTGCTCGCCGAACGGTCGGCCGCGATGCCGATGCGGCGTTCGACGTTTCCGATCTTGATGATCGCATGGGTGCCGCAGTCCACTGCCGGCAGCAGTCGCGCGCGGCCGATGAACTCGGCAACGTCGCGCGAGATCGGCCGGTCGTAGAGGTCTTCCGGCGTGCCGACCTGGAGGATGCGGCCCTTCTTCATGAGTGCGACGCGATCGGCGATCGCGAACGCATCCTCCTGATCGTGCGTCACGAACAGCGCCGTCATGTGCAGGCGGCGCAGTGTGTCGCGAAGCTCGGCGCGCATCGTGCGCCGCAGCGTCGGGTCGAGGTTGGAGAGCGGTTCGTCGAGGAGCAGGGCGCGCGGCTCGATCACGAGTGCGCGGGCGAGGGCGACGCGCTGCTGCTCGCCACCGGAAAGGCTCTGCACCTGCCGCTTGCCCGCCCCGTCGAGGCCGACGCCGGCCAGCACCGATTGCGCGCGCTCGACCCGCACCGACTTGCCGATGCGCCGAGCTTCGAGGCCGAAGGCGACGTTTTCCTCGACGCTCATGTGCGGGAAGAGCGCGTAGTGCTGGAACACCATCCCGAAGTTCCGCTTCTGCGGCGGAACGTTGGTGATGTCCACGCCATCGAGGGTGATCGTGCCCGCGTCGGGCGTGTCGTGGCCCGCGACCATGCGGAGCGTCGTCGTCTTTCCCGACCCCGACGCACCGATGAGCGCGAGCAGCTCGCCGGCCTGCACCTCG
>JANMAM010000169.1:0-2948 GCA_031359795.1 Gemmatimonadaceae bacterium | reverse complement strand
GATCGCATCACACTCTACACCGCGCCGGGCGCTCAGCTCAACCCGGTGACGGGGATGCCGATCCCGAAGGTGACGGTAATCGAGGTGACGGGCCTGTTCGACACCGGTATGTACGAGTATGACAATAGTTACGCCTTCATCCCGATCGACGTCGCGCGCGAGCTTGCCGGCATCGGCGAATCGGTAACCGGTATCGAAGTGCGCACGACCGACCGGTGGAAAGCGACCGAAGTCGCAAGCGCGCTCTCGGACACGCTCGGCTTCCCCTACCGCACGCTCGACTGGCAGGCGCAGAACCAGAATCTCTTCCAGGCGCTCAAGCTGGAGAAGCTCGGCATGAGCGTGATCCTGTTGCTGATCATGATGGTGGCGGCGTTCAACATCGTGAGCACGCTGACGATGGTCGTCGCCGACAAGACGCGCGAGATCGGGATTCTCCGGGCGATGGGGCTCCGCGCGAGCGCGATCCGCCGGATCTTCCTCGCGCAGGGGATGGTGATCGGCATCGTCGGCACGAGTCTCGGCCTGATCCTCGGCGTCGGACTCGCGCTCGTGCAGGAGCACTTCAAGCTGATCAAGCTCGATCAGAGCGTCTATTTCATCGATCACCTCCCCGTGTCGCTGCAGGTCGCCGACGTCGCGCTCATTGTGTCGATGAGCCTGTTGATTCCCGTGTTGGCCACCTGGTATCCGGCGCGCCAGGCATCGCGTCTGTTCCCGGTGGAGGCGATCCGACACGAATGACCGTTCTCGAAGCGACCGACCTCGCGAAGACATATCGCGGCGGGGATGGCGGACTGATCGCGGTGCTCGACGGGGCCAATCTCAGCGTCGCGCGCGGCGAGATGGTTGCGATCGTTGGAGCGAGCGGTGCGGGCAAGAGCACGCTGCTGCACATCCTCGGTGCGCTCGACGCACCCGATCGTGGGTCGGTAGTCATCGATGGCCAGCGGGTGGCCGGTCTCGCCGACGATGCGCTCGCGGAATTACGGAACCGCAAGGTCGGTTTCGTGTTTCAGTTTCATCACCTCTTGCGTGAATTTTCCGCGTTGGAGAATGTGATGATGCCGCTCAGAATCGGCGGCGTGGACGACGAGATCGCTGAAAAACGGGCGGCCGCTCAACTCGAGCGGGTGGGGCTTGGCGGCAGGATGCACCATCGGCCGTCGGAGCTATCCGGGGGCGAGCAGCAGCGGACCGCGGTCGCACGGGCGCTGGTTGTCGAGCCCGCGGTGCTCCTCGCCGATGAGCCGTCGGGAAACCTCGATCATTTCAACAGCGAGCGGCTGCACGACGTGTTTGCGACGCTCGCTCGGGACGCTTCGGTAGGGATCGTCGTCGTAACTCACAACCGATCGTTGGCGGGCCGGGCGAACCGGGTGCTGACGTTGGAAGATGGCCGCCTCGGGGAAGCCGACATCACGGAGGTCGTTGCGGGATGATCTGCGATAGCTGCAAGGAGCGGGACGCCGTCGTGCATCTCACTCAAATCGTCGACAACGCTGTCACCAAGCTCGATCTCTGCGAGAAGTGCGCGGCAGAGAAGGGCGTGGAGACGAGCGGTGGGCTGCCCGCGCATCCGCTCGGACAGTTCCTGGCCGACGTACAGCAGCAGACCAGCCTTCCCGCGTCCGAAGCCGGCCGCTGCACGTTCTGCGGCGCCTCGATGAAGGATTTCCGCTCATCGGGGCGGCTCGGCTGCCCCCGGTGCTACACGACGTTCGAGGGAAGCCTGCGCGAGCTGTTGCGGCGGGTGCATGGGCACTCGCGTCACGTCGGGCGTGGGTACGACGCGCCCGAGCCGGAGCGGCGCGAGCAGGATTCGATTCGGGGCGAGCTGCGTGAGCGCTTGCGTCGCGCGGTCGAGACCGAGCAGTTCGAGCTCGCGGCCGAGCTCCGCGACAGGATCCGGGTGCTCGACGAATGACCATCGACCTGTCGCTGCTCCCCGACGGCGGAGTGAGCTGGCTCGATGCATCGGGGAGCAACTCCGACATCGTGCTGTCCACGCGCATTCGCCTGGCGCGAAACGTCGACGGCTACGCGTTCACGTCGCGCGCGCGCGAGGGGGAACGGCTCCGGGTGCTCGCGCAGGTGCGCGAAGCGGCCGGGACGTCGGCATCGCTCGCCGGGGCCTTTCTCTTCCGCCTCGACGAGATTCAGGCCCAGGACCGGCTGCTGCTCCATGAGCGGCACCTGGTCAGCAAGGAGCTGGCGGGGCTCGACGCCAATCATCCTGTCAAGGCTGGGTCCGCTGTGTTTCTCGGAGACGGGTTGGGCGTCATGATCAACGAAGAGGATCATCTGCGCCTGCAGTCCATCCGATCCGGGTTCGCGCTCCTCGAGGCATACGAGCGCGCCGCGGTCCTCGATCGGGAGCTGGGCAGTCGGGTTCCGTATGCGTACCACCCGGAATTCGGGTACCTGACAGCGTGTCCGACAAATACGGGCACTGGAATGCGTGCTTCGGTGTTGATCCACTTACCGGGGTTGGTGCTGACGAAGGAGATTCAGCGCGTACTCACCGGCTTGCAGCAGATGGGGCTCACGTACCGAGGGCTGTACGGCGAGGGTTCGGAGGTCGTCGGAAATTTCTTCCAGATCTCGAATCAGACGACGTTAGGGCGTTCGGAGGACGAGTTGATCGAACAACTCGTGCACGTGGTCCGGCGAGTGATCGAGAAGGAAGAGGAAGCGCGGCGGGTGCTTCAGCGCGACGCGGGCTATATTATCGAAGACAAGCTCTGGCGCGCTTACGGCACTCTTCGCTTTGCACGAAGCCTCACGTTCGATGAGGCGATGAATTATCTGAGCGGCGTACGCCTGGCCGTTGGTCTGAAACTGATTTCCGGCCTGAGTGTATACACTCTCAACAAGCTCCTGGTTTTTTCTCAGCCCGCGCACCTGTCGTACGTCGAAGGCCGCATGCTCAACGAGAGCGAGGCGGC
>JANMAM010000086.1:0-16161 GCA_031359795.1 Gemmatimonadaceae bacterium | reverse complement strand
GTCCAGGACGCCTACGCGCTGCGCTGCATGCCGCAGGTTCATGGGCCCGTGCTCGATGCACTCGATTTCGCCGCGGGGGTGATCGGCCGCGAGTTGAACGCGGCAACCGACAACCCGCTGGTGTTCGAGAACGGCGAGATGCTCAGCGGCGGCAACTTTCACGGCCAGTCAGTCGCGATGGTGCTCGACTTCATGGCGATCGCCCTCACCAACCTCGCGACGATCTCCGAACGGCGGACCGACCGCCTCGTCCATCCGGACTTCAACCAGGGCCTGCCGCCATTCCTCAGCCGGGAAGCGGGGGTCAACTCCGGGTTCATGATGGCCCAGGTGACCGCCGCATCGCTCGCGAGTGAGTGCAAGGTGCTCTCGCATCCCGCGAGCGTCGATACGATCCCCACTGACGGCAACAAGGAAGACGTCGTCCCGATGGCGATGGGCGCGGCGTGGAAGCTCCGCCGGATCGTTCATAACGTTCAGCACGTCCTGGCGATCGAACTGATGTGCGCTGCGCAGGCGATCGATTTCCGCGCCCCCCTGCGCCCCGGGCGTGGCGTTGTGCGCGCGCACGCGACCGTCCGGGCGCTCGTCGAGCCGTTAGGCGACGACCGGGTGCTCTCGGGGGACATTACCACCCTCGCCGAAGCGGTCGCCGCCGCCCGTTTCACGGCGTCCGGCGACCGATGATCGGAGCGCGCGAGGTCCGTGCCGCGCGTGGCTCGACGATATCCTGCCGCGGCTGGCAGCAGGAAGCCGCGCTCCGGATGCTGTGCAACAACCTCGACCCCGACGTCGCCGAGCGCCCCGACGATCTCGTTGTATACGGGGGCACCGGAAAGGCGGCACGCGATTGGGCGTCGTTCGACGCGATCGTGCGCACCCTCCGTGCGTTAGGCGACGACGAGACCCTGCTCGTTCAGAGCGGGAAGCCGGTGGCCGTGTTCCGGACGCACGCGTGGTCTCCCCGCGTCCTGATCGCGAACGGCAATCTCGTCGGCCGGTTCGCTACCTGGGACGTCTTCCGCGAGCTCGAGAAGAAGGGTCTGATCATGTACGGGCAGATGACCGCCGGCTCCTGGATCTACATCGGCTCCCAGGGAATCGTGCAGGGCACCTACGAAACGTTCGGGGCCGTCGCCCGCCGGCACTTCGGCGGCTCTCTCGCCGGGCGGTTCGTGCTTTCCGCCGGTCTCGGCGGCATGGGGGGCGCGCAGCCCCTCGCAGCGACACTCAACGGCGCGGCTTTCCTCGGCATCGAGGTCGACGAGTCGCGCATCGACAAGCGAATCGCCACCGGCTACTGCGATCGCAAGTCGCGCGATGTCGCCGAAGCGCTAGGATGGATCCGGCAGGCAGTCGCCGAGGGGCGACCGCTGTCCGTCGGATTGGTCGGCAACGCGGCCGAACTGTTGCCGCGGTTCGTTCGCGAGCGGATCGTCCCGGACGTACTCACGGACCAGACGAGCGCCCACGACCCGCTGAACGGCTACCTGCCGGCCGGCGTCTCGATTGCCGAAGGCGATTCGCTGCGGCGCAGCGATCCGCGAGCGTACATCGCTCGATCGACCGCTTCGATCGCCGAGCACGTAAAGGCGATGCTCGCGCTGCGCGAGATGGGTGCGGTGACGTTCGACTACGGAAACAACATCCGCACTGTCGCGTTCGATGCGGGAGTGAAGGAAGCCTTCGAAATTCCGGGCTTCGTTCCTGAATATGTCCGGCCGCTCTTCTGCGAAGGCAAGGGACCATTTCGATGGGTCGCGCTCTCCGGCGACCCCCGTGATATCGCCCGCACCGACGAGGTCCTGCTCGAGCTGTTTCCCGAGGATGCGCACCTCCGCCGCTGGATCGACGCGGCGCAAAGGCACATCAGATTTCAAGGGCTTCCGGCGCGTATCTGCTGGTTGGGGCAGGGGGCGCGTGCGAAATTCGGTCTCGCCCTCAACGACCTCGTCGCCCGCGGGGAGGTGTCGGCACCGATCGTGATCGGACGCGACCATCTCGACACCGGCAGCGTCGCGTCGCCATTTCGCGAGACGGAAGCGATGCTCGATGGCAGCGACGCCATCGCCGACTGGGCGGTCCTCAATGCGCTGCTCAACGTTGCGTCCGGTGCGTCGTGGGTATCATTCCATCACGGCGGCGGAGTCGGAATCGGCAATTCCCTGCATGCCGGACAAGTGATCGTCGCCGACGGAACTCCGGATATGCGCGTGAGGATCGAGCGTGTCCTGACCAACGATCCCGGTATCGGGGTGGCACGACACGCCGACGCGGGCTACGAAATTGCACGTGCTACCGCGCGCGAGCAGGGGATAACCCTGCCGATGCTCGGCTGATCCCCCTTACCGAACCTCATGCTCTCCGCTCGCTTCAAGCCGTGGGATGTTCCGATCTTCCTCGCCAAGTACGCGTGGTTGACCGCGACGCGGAAGCCGATCTCGGTGCAGTTCGAGGTCACGCTTCGGTGCAATGCGAAGTGCGGATTCTGCGACTACTGGAAGACCCCCGCCGAAGCGAAGGAGCACGAGCTCAAGAGCTACGCCGACGCCGCGCGCTTCTTCAACCCGATGATCATAACGTTCACCGGCGGGGAGCCGACGCTTCGCAAGGACCTCGAGGACGTTGTGAGCGCCGTCAACCGCGCCGTCCGGGTGAAGTACATCGCGATGATCACGCACGGGGCGATGCTGACCCCGGAGCGCGCGCAGTCGCTCTGGGACGCCGGCATCAACCAGTTCAACATCTCCCTCGACTACCTCGATGGGCGCCACGACATCGCCCGCGGCATCCCCGGGCTGACCGAGAAGTTGATGCGAGTCGTTCCGACGCTGCGGGATCGCGGCATCGACAATGTCCGCTTCAACACGGTGATCAAGGATGACAACCTCGATCAGATCGTCCCGATCGCCGAACGTGCAAGACAGGTCGGCGCCGGTGTGAACTTCAGCGTGTACACGGACTCGAAGAACGGCAACCAGGCGCACCTGCTTCGCCCCGAGCAGATGCGGGAGCTCGACGACGTGATCGCGCAGCTGCTTTCGATGAAGCGGAAGCAGCGCGGCCTGATCGTCAACTCGGACTACTATCTCGAGCAGATTCCCAGGTATGCGCGGCGCGAGCTCACCGAGCCGTGCCACGCCGGGTTGCGCACCGTGCACATCAGCCCGACCGGTCACGTGAAGCGCTGCCCGGACTTCCCGACGGATTTCCACTGGAGCGAGTTTAAGCCGTACGAGCCGATCAACTGCAACGCGTGCTACTACGCGTGTCGCGGCGAAGCGCAGGCGCCACTGCGCCTCGTATCGCGCGTCCGCGACGTCATGGCGTGACAGACGCGATCGCTCCTCCGGAAGCGAGCCTTCTCTTCATCAATGCCCGGCAGGTGGTCACCTGCGCCGGCCCGGGACGCGCCCGCCGTAGCCGCGAGATGGCGGACGCCGGGATTCGCGAGCGGGTGGCCGTGCTCGTCGAGCGGGGACGCGTCGCCGCGGTGGGCGAGGAGCGGACGCTGACCGAGCAGTCACCGCGCGCAACGATCGTCGACTGTCGCGGCGGGGTCCTCACCCCGGGGTTCGTCGATTCGCACACGCATGCGCTCTTCGGGCGGCCGCGATTCGAGGAGCAGGAGCTCCGCGCGGCAGGCACCGGGTACATGGAGATCGCCCGGCGCGGTGGCGGGATCCACGCCTCGGTGCGAGACCTCCGAGCCCGCAGCGAGGACGAGCTGGTCGCGCTGGCGCTGCCGCGTCTCGGCCGGCTTGCTGCGAGCGGCGTCACGACCGTTGAGGTCAAGTCGGGATACGGCCTAACGGTCGACGACGAACTGAAATCGCTGCGCGCCATCCGGCGCCTGGCAGCCGACCTTCCATTGCGGCTGGTTCCGACCTTCCTCGGCGCGCACGAGATTCCGCTCGAGCATCGCGAGAGCTCGAGCCGTCGCGAGGAGTACATCCGGTTGCTCGTCGACGAGATGATTCCCCGCGTCGCCACCGAAAACCTGGCCCGCTTCGTCGACGTCTTCTGCGAGCCGGGGGTATACACGGTCGCGGAATCCCGGCGCGTGCTGGTCGCCGCGCGAGCACACGGACTCCTGCTCAAGCTCCACGCCGACGAGCTCGAAGCGGCGGGTGGCGCCGAGCTGGCGGCGGAGCTTGGGGCGACGTCCGCGGACCATCTCGCGGCGATCTCGGACCGCGGGATCACCGCGCTCGCGAACGCTGAAACGGTCGCAACGCTATTGCCTGCAACGATGGTTTTTCTCGGGAAGACCCGACAGGCGCCCGCTCGGGCGCTCATTGACGGCGGAGCGTCTGTCGCGCTCGCGACCGATTTCAACCCGGGCACGTCCCCCACATCGAACTTTCCCCTCCTGCTCACCCTCGGGGTCAGCCAGCTCCACTTGAGCGTGGCCGAATCGCTGATCGCCTCGACTGTCAACGGGGCCGCCGCGCTCGCGCTGGCCGGCGAAATCGGCCAGATCGCCGTCGGATTTTCCGCCGACCTCGCCCTGCACGACGTAGCGGACGTCCGCGAGCTGCCTTACTGGTTTGGTGACCAGCGCTGCGTTGGGTCGTGGATAAGGGGCAAAGCTTGTCACCCTTATGACTTACCGGTAAGTTAGGAAGAATGCGCCGGACCCCCGGCGTTTCCTGACATACCCCGCTCCCGCCGCTTTCCCCGCGCTGATGTCCAACGTCGCGAAGCTCAAGAAAAAAGCAGCCGAGCTGGAGCAAAAGAAGCAGTTCGACAAGGCGCTTGCCGTCTATGTCGAACTGCTCGGGCAGATCAGCGGGGAGGAGGAGGACGCCGACGTCGCGCTTTACAATCGCGTCGGTGACCTGATGATCCGGCAGGGCGACGTGACGCAGGCCGTCGAGTATTACGAGAAGGCGGTCGACCTGTACGCTGAGGGCGGTTTTTTCAACAACGCCATCGCGCTCTGCAACAAGATCCTTCGCACCTCACCCGGCCGGGCGTCGATCTACTACAAGCTCGGCCGGATCAGCGCGAAGAAGGGATTCTCCAGCGACGCGAAGCAGAACTACCTCGAGTACGCGGACCGCATGCAGAAGGCGGGCAAGCTCGACGAAGCGTTTCGCGCGCTCAAGGAGTTTGCCGATCTCTGCCCGGACCAGGACGACATCCGGCTGATGCTGGCCGAGCAACTCGCGAAAAAGCAGCGCAACGGTGAGGCGCTGGAGCAGCTTCAGCTGCTCTACGAAAAGTTCGAACATGAGGGCCGTGCGGCGGAAGCGCGCGCAACAATCGACCGCATGAAAGCGATCGACCCCGCGATCGAACCGAAGACTGGGACTGGGGGTCCGAAGCACAAGGCCGGGGACCTCGTGTTCCTCGACGTCACTTTCGACGAGAAGCCAAGACCCGGTGCGCCCCGAAAGAGCGTTGGCGCACGGAGCGTTCCCGAGAAGCCGGCGGCGCCGGCGCCGAAACCTGCGCCGGTTGTTCCGCCACCCGCTCCACCCGCGGCCCCGCCGGAGAGCGCCGATTTGCCCTTTCTCGATCTCGACGAGCCGACCCCTGCCGAGAGCGAGCCGGTCACTCCCGCGCGGCCCGAGGAGTCGTTCATCCAGCACGGCGGGATCGAGCCATCGGACCTCGAGGACATGGGGATCGATTCCCCAAATTTCGGGACATCGCTCGACACGTCATTCGGCGGAGACTCGCTGCTCGGCCTCGAGCCGACGACGATGGGATCCGATGTCGAGCACGAAGCTCCGCCGAGCGAGTTCCTCGACCTCGAGCCCGCGTTAGGCACTGACAGCGGCATCACGCACGACGCCTACGGCGACTTCGGCGGGATCTCGCCGCTCGAGGACGACGCCGGCACCGCCGATCTCGGCCTCGTCGAGATGGAATTGAGCGAGACCGAAGCGGAAGCGCCGGCGCCACCCGAGCACGACCTCGCACTTCCCGGACAGCTCCCGATGCTCGAGCTGCCCGAACTCCGCGCTTCGGACTCGACGTCCGACATCGGCGATGATCTCGAGCTGATCATGCCTGACGCTGACGATTCGCAGCGCGGCGCGCGCCGGCCGACGAGCGCTCTCGAGGAACTCGACCCACCGATCGCGCGAGGTGAGGAACGTGCGAATGGTGGGGATGTCTCGTTCGATATCCCGCTCCTCGACGTCGATGACGGGTTTGATTCGGACAACGGGTTCGGGCAGCCGGGGGCTGGATCGAATGGCGGCGGATTTGCCGACGCGCCCCCGAGACGGGCGAGCAACCCGCCATCGTCGGGCGATCATGCACTCGACGACCTCCGGAACCGCGTCAACGAGGAGCCCAGCAACGCCGGGCTTCGCCGAGTGCTCGCCGAAGCCCTGTTCGAGCGTGGGCATCGGGACGAAGGGCTGTCGGAGCTCGAGCTCACCATGATCTCGTTCGAGCGCGCCAGCGATCTCGATGGTGCGTCATCGGTTGCCGACGAAATCATCCGTCTGAATCCGAACTCCGTCCGGCATCATCAGAAGCGCGTCGAGTACGCCTTCCGGACGAACGATCGCTCGCGGCTGGTGGACGCGTACCTCGAGCTGGCCGATGCCCTCTTCCGGAGCGGACAGGCGGACAAGGCGCGCACGGTCTACCAGCGCGTGCTCGAGTTGGCACCGACCGAGGTTCGCGCCCAGGCTGCGATCAGTGCGTTCATCGAGCCGAGCGCGGCGCCTAACGCTGGCAGGAAGTCGCCGCCGCCGGCACGCACTTCAGGGGGTACTCCGGAACGCTCTGGTGTTTTCCGTCGCTACACGGGCGAGGCAAAGCGTCCGGAGCCGGAGGCCGCGCCACCCAAGGTCGACCCGAAGATTCCGACCGATCCGGCCGGGTTCGTCAACCTCGGCGCGTGGTTGCGCGACGACGATCAGCCCAAATCGACCCGGATGGTCGTTCAGGAACAGGCGCCTACCGGGAATGAGCAGGCTGACTTTGCCGACATGCTCCGTGCGTTCAAGCAGGGCGTCGCGCAGAATGTCGAAGACGAGGATCATCAGGCGCACTACGACCTCGGCGTCGCGTACAAGGAAATGGGGCTCGTCGACGAAGCGATCTCAGAGTTCCAGAAGGCCCTTCGCGGTCCGCGCGACCGGGTTCGCGCGTACGAGTCGCTCGGCCAGTGCTTCCTCGAGAAGTCGCAGTTCCAGGTTGCCGCGACGCTGCTGACCCGCGCGCTCGTCGAGCCGGGTCACTCCGACGAGCAGCTCGTTGGCGTGCTCTATCTGCTCGGGTATTGCAACGAAGCGCTGCAGCAGTGGACTGAGGCGTTGGCCTACTATCAGCGCGTGTTCGCGGTCGACATCGAGTTCCGCGACGTGAGCGACCGCATCTCGTCGCTGGAGCGCGTGGCGTCGTGAGCGCCGCGACGCCGCGTCCCTCGGCCGCCCCCGATCTGAGCGACATCCAGGCGCCGGTGCGCGAAGCACTCGATCGCGTCGCCGAGGAATTGCGCCGCATCATCGCCGCTGACTTCGGGCTGATCACCGAGGTGAACGAGCACCTGCTTCGAATGCGCGGGAAGATGTTTCGTCCGACGCTGACGCTGCTCGCCAGCCAGGTCGACGATCATCCGCAGCCACGGGTGACCACGCTCGCCGCGGTGATCGAGCTGATGCATCTCGCGACGCTGGTTCACGATGACGCTGTCGATCATTCGACGCTGCGTCGCGGGATGCCGACGATCAACTCGCTGTTCAGCCATCAGGTGTCGGTGATCATGGGCGACTACCTGTATTCGCGCGCCCTGGGTACGCTCGTCAAGGGCGGAGACATCGAGCCGCTCCGGATCCTCACCGACGTTTCGACGCAGATGACGATCGGCGAGATGCGCCAGCTGGCATCGTTCGATCGGCTCGCGTTCTCCGAGGACGACTATTACGCGTTGAACCGCGCCAAGACCGCGTCGCTATTGTCGGGTGCATGCGAGATCGGCGCGATCAGTGGTGCCGAGCGGCATCGCGCGGCGCTCCGCCGGTATGGAGAGCTGCTCGGGATGGCCTTTCAGGTGGCGGACGACCTGCTCGACTACACGGCGGACGCGGCGGTTACCGGAAAACCGACTGGTTTGGACCTGCGGGAACGAAAAGTGACTTTACCCCTGATCGCCGCGCTTCGGGACATGACGCCGGTGGCGCGCGCTCGCGTCGATTCGATGTTCGCTGAGGAGACGCCTGACGACGCGAGCATCGCCGAGGTCGTGGGGATCGTCGCCGAGTCGGGAGGCATCGAGTATGCCCGGAGAAAGGGCGAGTCGTTCGCGGACGAGGCGGACGCCGCGCTCAGCGGGCTGCCGGACAGTGCGGCGCGCGGAGCGCTGTCTGATGCGATCACGTACGTCATGGAGCGGCGATGGTAATCAGTTCGAGGCAGGGATCATCGCGGCACCGGCCGGGGTTTCACGTCACGGTCCTCACGATCGGGTTCATTGTCGGCGGTTTCATGACGCACTTTTGCCGGAAGTTTCTTCCATCTGGCGCGGTGAAGGAGTTCCTGACGACCGCGGTGACGCCGTCGTTCGGTCCGGTCAGCATTGATCTCGTGATTCTGAAGTTTGCGTTAGGGCCGGTCGCCCTGGACGTTTCGCTGCTGAGCCTCGCCGGAGTGCTCGTGGCTTATCTGATCGCCCGGTCACTTTTTTAGCGCAGTAGCGAGGGAGGGATACAATGTTAGGCAACATCGGTATGACCGAGATCATCCTGCTTCTGGTTGTCGTGCTGCTGCTCTTCGGCGCGAAGCGGATTCCGGAGATCGCCGGTTCGTTCGGGAAGGGGATCAAGGAGTTCAAGAAGAACATGGATGGCGTCCAGCGCGACATCACCGATTCGGTCCGCGACGATCGTGTTCCGCCGCCCGCGGCCAGGGATTCGCTGGCGCCGGGCGAGCGGCCCGTCGCACAGGATGCCGCGGCAACCGAGGACCATCCGGAGCCGAAGCGGCTGCTGAGCTGAGCGCGACCAGCTAGCCATTAGCCGTTAGCCGTTAGCCATAAGCCTAACGGCCAGAGGGGGCCAGGGGCCAGGAACCAGCAACTGCTCACGCAGTGCCTGGCGCCTGGCCCCTGGCCCCCTTTCTTGCGCCGTCGCTCAACGCTAACGGCTAACGGCTAATGGCTAGCTGGTAACGGCTGCGCTTCAGATCTCGCTCGTCCGCCGCGCCGCCTGTTCGATCTTCTTCTGGTTGTTCACGATTTTCGCTTCGGCGCGCAGGTTGGCGACGAAGTCCTGGACACGCTTCCGGCGCAGCAGGTCGAGCAGCTGCGAGCGCTGCGCCACTTTCTGCGCATCGAACGCTCCCCGGTCGGCCGGCTTCCGGGCATCGACCCGCTCGATCACGATCGCGTCCGGCGTCCGGATCGGTGCGCTGACAACCCCGATCGGGAGCGTGAACGCCGCGCCGATCGCCTGGTTGTAGCGACCGATCTCCGGGAGGATGCTGTTGCGTGTGAACATCGGCGTCTGGACGGCCGTGACTCCCCGCTTCTGCGCCGCTGCCTCGAGGGTCGTCGCCGCTGCTTCTCGGGCGATGCTGTCCGCCAGCGCGACGAGCAGGTCGAGCTTCTTCTCACGCCGCACGGCGGCCGAGAGCTCCGGCTTGGCCGATTGTAGCGTTGGCACCCCGCCACGGTCGATCGAATCGAGCCGCGCGAGGTAGTACGCATTGTCCGCGTCAACGAGGTCGCTCGTCTCCCCCGGCTGGGCGCCCTTGAACACCCACGCGCTGACGTCGGGCACGTACGCCCCATTCAGGAGCGCGGGCTGGCCTTCGACAACCGTTTCGCGCACGATCGGCAGGCCTAACGCCTTGGCCGCGCTATCGAACGCCTGCGGAGTGGTTTTCCCGGCGGCGCGGCCGAGCTGGTCGGCGAGACGGTCAGTCGCCGCCGCGGTGGAGTCGCGCTGCTGGACCGGAACCAGGATGTGGCTGACCGCGACTGTGTCACCCTTGCGGTCATCCACCTTGATCAGGTGAAACCCGAACTGTGTCTTCACCGGTTGCGAGATCTCGCCGCTCTTCAGTGCAAACGCCGCATCGTCAAACGCCTTGACGAACCGCCCGCGCGGCCCGCGCCCGAGTGAGCCGCCCTGCGAGGCCGACGCGGTATCCGACGATTCGGAGCGCGCGACGTCCTCGAACTTCATGGTGCCACCTACAATTTCCGCGCGAAGGCGGGCCGCCTTGTCGCGCGCTGCCGAGGTGTCCTCGGCCGTGATGGTGCGTGGGATTGTCACGATCGACACAACTGCACGGCCCGGGCGCTCGAGGTCCTTTTCGTGAGCCTTCAGGTAGGCCTCCAGGTCAGAATCGCTGACCTGAATCTTTTCGTCGGGAATCCTGTCGGGCCCAAGCGTCACCGCCGTGACCCGCGCCGAGTCGTTCGAATCCTGCCAGGCAGACCAGAGGCGGTTATCGGTCAGATAGGCACCCGTCGCTATCTGATCAAACAGCTTCCGCCGGCGGATTTCGTCGCGATAGTACTGTTCGAGGTACAGGTTGAGCCCCGACTGCCGAGCCGCGGCGCTGTTGCGGTAGCGGCGATACTTGTCGAGGTCGAATCGGCCGTTCGTCTGGAGCTCCGGGGATTGCTGCAGCGCGGGCGGCGGCGAGAACTCGGCCGCTTCCTGCAGCTCGCGATCGCTCACGCTGATCCCGCGACGCTTGAACTCCTGCTCGAGCAGCACGTTGTTGATCATGTCGTCCAGCACGCGCTGCTCGAGTTGGTGCATCTCGTCCCCGTTCAGCGAGCGCCCACGGCGGGTGCGTTCCTGTTCGGCGGCTTGTGCGACCTGCTGTTGCCACTGCGTGTAGAGGATGTCCTGGCCGTTGACTTCGGCGACCGCGGTACTGGTCGTCACAGCGCTCGAATTGAGGATCCCGGAGGTCTCGAGCAGCAGGAACCCGACGACGAACGAGATCGCCATCAGGATGAAAATGATCTTGGACGCGCTCCGCATTTGTTGAAGCACGGAACGTTACTCCTGGAGAGCTGTGGGGGGGACGAAGGGCATTGTCGGCGAGCCCGCAAACTACGGCGCCGCAAGGGGTAAAATCAAGTCAGAGTGCAACTTCTGATTGACTTGAATCGTCCGTGGTATGTACATTGACCCTTCCCGACGGCCTTGGCCGGCGGCACCCCTCCGAGGCGTAATGGTAAGCTCCCCTCGCATCGACGAGCTCAAGAAGAAGTTCGACGAGAATCCGCGCCGTTACTTCGCTCCGCTCGCGAACGAGTACCGGAAAGCGGGGGATCTCGAGCAGGCCATTCAGCTCTGTCGCGCCTACCTGCCGCAGCAGCCTGGCCACATGAGTGGCCATATCGTTTTCGGTCAGGCGCTCTTCGAGTCGGGGCACTTCGACGAGTCCAAAGGCGTCTTCGAGACAGCCCTTACGCTGGACCCCGAGAACCTGATTGCGTTGCGGCACCTCGGTGATATCGCTCACCATGCTGGCGATCCGACAGGAGCGCGGCAGTGGTACCAGCGCGTTCTCGATGCCGACCCCCGAAACGAGGAGATCGCCGCGCAGATCGCGGCGCTCGATGCAGCGGTCCCTCCGACCGCTGCAGCGGCCTCTGAGGCGGCTGCAGGCCCCGTTGAAGGCGGGATGGGCGGCTGGGGGGACATCAACCCGGAACAGGCGTCAGCGGCGCCGCAGGGTGCGCGCGGCCCCGCCGCCGCCGGCAGTCCGGTGCCGGTACCCGCTCCGGCAAGTGCTTCTCCGGGCCAGAAAGTCGAGTTGCGGGACAGCATCTCGATGCCGGCCATTCCGGTCGTACCGCCCGCACCGGCACCACGGCCAGCATCGCCAGCTCCTCCGGCGCGAGATGAGTCGCGCCTGGACCTCGAGCGCGACGGTGAAGGCGCGTTCGCGCCTCCGAGTCCCGAGGCTGCGGCCAAGGGTCCGATCGAGGGCGTAGAGCGCAGCGAGGAGATCGACCTGCGCCCACGCACGTCGGCGTCGATCGAGACATCCGGGATGACGGACCCGCTCAGTCCGTCGCCGGACACGCCAGCGGCAGCCCGTGGGCGCGACGACGCCGAGCGGCAGAACATGCAGTCGTTTGGCTCGTCGAACGCCTTCGGGTTCGAGACGATGGAGTTCGTCCCGCCTCCGCGCGACGACGACGCCCCCGCGGCTGGCACCAGCTCCCCAACGGGTTTCGGCGTTCCGTTCACTGGAGAGACGGCGCCGTCGGGTGAGACGCCGGCCGCGTTCGTGACGGAGACGATGGCCGAGCTCTACCTGCAGCAGGGATTCACGCAGGAAGCACTGGCCGTCTATCGCCAGCTCCTCGCCAAGGATCCAGCCGACCGCGAGCTTCGTGAGCGCGTCGCATCGCTGGAGGGCGGTTCGCGCTCGAGTGTCGCAGCGGCGGCCGTGTCGGACGCGGTGATCGAGCAGGCGCACCGCCGTCACGCGCGCGAGCCGGAGACGATTCGGTCGTTCTTCGCCGCACTGATGCGCCGACGTGTGCTCCAGCGGTACGAGGACAGCGACGAGGGCCGCGCCGCGGGCCAGCGCGCCGATGCCGCGGAGGAAGCCGCCTACGGCGACGCGTTAGGCATGTCGAACGCCGCGCCGGCTGGTGCCGGGTACGACGCGCCGCTCCCCGATCCGTGGATATCGGGTGAGGCGCCGCAACCCGATGAAATCGATGACACACCGACTGGCGACGACGCGCACCTGCTCGACGATGCGTTCATCGTTCCCGACGGGGTTCCGCTACCTCCCGGTGTGACGGCGCACGCGCACGAAGAACACGCCGCTCCGGTGCACCCAACACAGCAGGAAGCTGCGCGGCCGGAACCCGAGTTCGAGCCAGGCACGCCGGACTCCGACAACGGAGCGACCGCATCGGACAACGCAGCGTATGCGGCCGCACTCTACGACCCGACCGAGCAAACGCCCGCGAGCGCACCAGCGCACGAGGGCACGATCGACCTGCTATTCGGCGGGAGCGGCGGAACGAGAGGATGAACACGCCGCGGGCCTGCTGTCCGGCGCCTTTCCCGCCGTTGAGAGCCAGGCGTTAGGCGGCCGTCCGGCCGAACGCGCAAAGACCGAGCTGTCCCTCGACCACGTGTTCCGGGAAGCCGATCGCAAGACTGGCCGGCAGAGCGGCGGATTCTCCTTCGATCAGTTTTTCTCGGAGAGCGGCAATTCGGCGCCGAAACAGCCCGCACGCTCGACGGATCCGAGTGGGACCGCGGTCGGCGGCCCCGACCTCGCGCCCGATGACGACGTGGCGCAGTTCAATGACTGGCTGACGGGGCTGAAGAAGAAGTGAGGATCGCAGTCCTCAACGGACCGAACCTCAATCTCCTCGGCACGCGCGAACCGGCCATTTACGGGAAGGAAACGCTCGCCGATGTCGAAAAGCGGCTGCGCGAAGTTGGACGCGAACTCGGCGCCGAGCTGACCTTCGCGCAGGAGAACGGCGAAGGGGCGTTGATCGATCGTGTCCACGCGCTTCGCGGCGCGGCTGATGGCGCGATCATCAATGCCGGTGCCTATTCTCACAGCAGCCTCGCCCTGCGCGACGCGTTCGCGGCAGTGTCGGTGCCCTTCGTCGAGCTCCACGTGACCAACGTGTACGCGCGCGAGCCCGAGCGACGGCACTCCATGCTCGCGCCGGGCGCTGTCGCCGTGCTCTGCGGTTTTGGCGCGTACGGCTACGAGTTGGCGCTGCGAGGCCTTGCCGCGAAGCTCACGGCGCGGAGCTGAGCGTGGGCTCGCGGGACCGGGGCGATTCGCGCCCAGCAAGATTCGAGGCGCTCCGCACTGCCCTCGACAAGGCGCACCTCGACGGTGTTCTGCTGAGCGGTCTGGCGAACATCCGCTACCTCACCGGGTTCTCGGGCTCGAGCGCGCTGCTGTTCGTTTCGCAGCGCGACGCCGTCTTTCTCACCGACTTTCGCTACGAGACGCAGGCTGGGGAAGAGGTGGGGACCGTCGCGCACGTGCACATCGAGGCGCAGAGTCTCTGGGCGCGACTGTGGACGCTCCTTCCGCAACTCGCCGGACTGGAGGTCCTCGGCTTTGAATCGGCGCACCTCGAGCATCGAGATTTTCAGCGGCTCCTCGAAGCGGGCGCCCGCTGGCAGTGGAGACCGTCAACGGATCTCGTCGAGACGCTGCGTGAACGCAAGGACACGGGCGAGATCGCGCTGATTCAGCGCGCCGCCGACGCCGCGTGCGGGGCGCTCGAAGCGACGGTCCCTCAGCTCCATGCGGGAATGACCGAGTTGCACGTTGCTGGAGTGCTGGAGAAGGCGTTGCGCGACGCGGGCAGTGAAGGGTTTCCATTTCCGACGATCGTCGCCAGCGGCGAACGCTCGGCGTTGCCTCACGCGCGTTCCTCGGCGCGCGAACTGAAAAACGGCGACTTCCTGCTGCTCGATTTCGGCGCCGAGATCGAGGGATACTGCTCGGACATCACGCGGACCTTCGTGGTGGGGAAGGCGAGCGAGGAGCAGCGCGGCGTGTACGACGTCGTGCGCCAGGCCAACCGATTGGCGGCGTCGGCCGTACGGGTGGGAATGCTCGGACGGGATGCCGACGCGCTCGCTCGCGACTACATTGAGCGATGCGGTTTTGGCCCGTTGTTCGGGCACAGCCTGGGGCACGGCATCGGGCTGGAGGTGCATGAAGCTCCGCGGTTGGCGCGTACCGCGGCAGCGGCTTTGTCGCCAGGGTCGGTGGTCACCATCGAGCCTGGGATATATCGTCCGGGTTGGGGCGGAGTACGCGTCGAAGACGACGTGCATCTCGCGACTCGCGGCCCGATAGTGCTCACACGATTTTCACGAGAGCTGATCGAGCTCGCGTGACACGGGGCGTCTCCGACACGCTATGATCGACCTCCGCTACGTCAAGAAGCTGATCGAAATCGTGGATGATTCCACGGTCGACTCCATCGAGATCACGTCCGATAAGGGACTGAAGATCCGCATCTCGAAGAGTCCGACGCAGCGCGGCGCGATGCAGATGGCTGCGCCGCTTCCAGCGATCATCGCTGCGCCCGCACCCGTCCTGCGGCCGACGCCGTCGGAAGGGATGGCGGCGATCGGCGAGGGCGAGCCTCCAAAGGCGACACCCTCGACGCTTCTCGAAGTGAAGTCGCCAATGGTCGGCACGTTCTACGGTGCACCGGAGCCGGGAGCGAAGCCATATGCGTCCGTCGGCACCCGGGTGCAGAAAGGCGAGATTCTCTGCATCATCGAGGCGATGAAGATCATGAACGAGATCGAATCGGAATACAGCGGCATCGTCAAGGAAACGCTCATGACCGACGCCCATCCGGTCGAGTACGGGCAGGTCCTCTTCCGTATCGATCCGAATGGCTAATCAGCCCGCTGCCGCCTCGGCGGCGCAGCCCACCGGGGCCGCCTTCAACTTCAAGGCGATCCTTCAGCAGATGATTCAGCAGAACGCGTCCGACCTGCACCTCAAGGTCGGCCGGCCGCCCACGCTGCGAGTCAATGGCGACCTGAGCCCACTGCAGCTACCGCCGATGCGACCGGAGGACCTGAAGTCGCTCGCCGAGCAGGTGATGACGCCGAAGCAGGTCAAGGAGTTCGCCGACAACAAGGAGGCCGATTTCGCGATCGGCGTGCCGGGAATCGGCCGCTTTCGCGTGAACGTCTATCAGCAGCGCGGAACGATTGCATACGCGCTGCGGTCGATTCCCTACCAGGCGAAGACGATCGAGGAGCTCAATCTTCCGAAGGTCGTCGAGGAAGTCTCGATGCGGCCGCGGGGACTGGTGCTCGTCACCGGCATCACCGGTTCAGGAAAATCGACCGCGCTCGCGGCGATGATCCAGCACATCAACGAGAAGCGGCACGCGAACATCATCACCGTCGAGGATCCGATCGAATTCCTCCACCGTGACATCAACTGCCACATCAACCAGCGCGAAGTCGGTACTGACACCGCCAACTTCACGCAGGCGCTCCGCCGCGTGCTGCGGCAGGATCCCGACGTCATCCTGATCGGCGAAATTCGCGACATCGACACGCTCGACACCGCGCTCAAGGCTGCCGATACAGGACACCTCGTCTTCAGCACGCTGCACACGACGGATGCGACGCAGACCATCAACCGCGTGCTGTCGTTTTATCCCCCGCACCAGCAGGCCGAGGTGCG
>JANMAM010000077.1:0-44688 GCA_031359795.1 Gemmatimonadaceae bacterium | reverse complement strand
CGAAGATAGCGCGCCGCCTCGGCGATCACGGCGGGATCGTGGCTGAAGATCGACGCAAAGCGCTCGGGAATGAGCAGCTCGACGACGCAGGCGACAACGCCGAACGCCGTGCAGAATCCGACCGAGAGCCATCCAGCGCGCGCGGCGCGATCGGGCCGCCCCGCGCCAAGATTCTGGCCGACGATTGCCGCTGTCGCCGCACCAAATCCGACGGCGATCATGAAGAGCCAGCTCTCGACGCGATGCCCGATGCCTAACGCCGCAAGCGCCGGTGTACCGAACGGGGTCGCGATTCGCGCGATCACGACGTAGATGAGCGAGAAAACGACCCCCGTCGCAGCGGTCGGCAGGCCGACCCGAGCGATCGAAATCAACGCTGCCCGCCGCGGTGCACCGAGCCTGAGCATGTCTCGACGGCGAAGAATGAACAGCCCGATCGCGAAGACGATACTCCGGGTCGTCAGCGTCGCGATTGCGGCGCCGCGAATTCCGAGCGCGGGCGCGCCGGCCAGGCCAAGGATCAGCACCGGGTCGAGCACGAGCGTGGCCAGGACCGACGTCGAGAGAAGCAGAAACGGAGTGCGCGTGTCCCCGGCCGCGCGAAAGGTGGCATCGACGACGAAGAACCCGAAGATCAGCGGCGCGCCGACGAGGTACGTTCCGAGATAGCGAACCCCGAGCGCCGTCACCTCGGCCGGCGTGCCCATCACGGCGAAGAGTGACGGGAGGACGAGCAATCCGCAGATCCCGACGACCGTGCCGAGGGCCAACGCGAGCAACAGCGCGTCGCCGGCGGTACGTGCCGCTTCGGCGGGCCGGCGTTCGCCATGACGGCGCGCGGCAACCGCCGTCAAGCCGACGCTCACCATCTCGGCAATCGAGACGATGAGCCAGATCCAGAACACCGCCGCCGTGACGGCCGCCAGCCCGGCGGAACCGATTCGCGTTCCGACCCAGTATGCGTCGACCGACGAGAAGATCGTCATCAGCAGCATCGACGCGACCGCCGGAAGCGCGACGCGGAGGATCGTCGGGCCTAACGCTCCGGTCACCAGCGAACGTCCGCCAGCGACAGCGATGTGCTCGGCCGTGATGTAGAGCGTTCCCCCGTCGTGCGGCTCCATCGGGAGCGCAGCGGCCGGCCGCTGCTCCTCGGCCGGCCGGTTCCCCATGCCCGATGGGGCGACCATCAGACAGCTGGTGCCTGAGCTCCAGCGACCGCGGTCGCTCCCGCCGCGACGCCCACGGCGATCCTGCCTAACGCGATCGCCGGCGCCGAACGCGGTTCCGCGACGACGATCGGTGCGCCGCTGTCGCCGCCCTGCGTGATGCTCGGCGCGAGCGGAATCTGTCCAAGCAGCGGTAGTTCGAGCTCGTCAGCGAGGCGTTGTCCGCCGCCGGAGCCGAAGAGTGCAGTCGGCTTGCCGCAGTGCGGGCACTCGAGCCAGCTCATGTTCTCGACGATCCCGAGTACCGGGACGCCGACACGCTGGAACATCTTCGCTCCACGCAAGGCGTCGCCGACCGAGACTTCCTGGGGCGTCGTCACGATGATCGCACCGTGCACGTTGGTCGCCTGCACCAGCGACAGTTGCGCGTCGCCGGTGCCGGGGGGCATGTCGACGAACAGGTAGTCGAGCTGTCCCCAATCGACGTCCCCGAGGAACTGGGTGATGATCTTCATGACGATGGGTCCGCGCCAGATCGCTGGCTGGTCGCGCTCGATGATGAAGCCGAGGCTCATGATCTTGACCCCATGGGCTTCGAGTGGAATGATCCGGTCGCCGATGACGCGCGGCGCTTCCATCACACCCATCATCCGGGGAATATTCGGCCCGTAGATATCGGCGTCGAGAATGCCGACGCGCGCGCCCTCTCGAGCGAGCGACACAGCGAGGTTGACGCAGACCGTCGACTTGCCGACGCCCCCCTTCCCGCTCGAGACCGCGATGATGCGCCCAAGCTTGGGATACGCGACCGGCGCCGGCACGGAGCCGCGCGCTGGCTTGGCAGGCGCCGCGTCCATGACAGGCAAGGCACGACCGCGCGCGGGCGGCGGCGTTGCACCGCTCGCGGCGCGCTCGCTCGAGTCCTTCACGTCGACACGCACGTCGGTGACTCCGGCGACACGCTCGACCGCCTGGCGGATTTCGCGGACGATGCTCGCATCGTCCTGTGGGGTGATCAATACCGTCAGGCGGACTTTGCCGTCGACGGTTGTCGCGATGTCGCGAACCATCGACGCGTTCAACACGTCGACCTTGGCGCGCGGACTCTGTACAGTCGAGAGCGCCGAGACGACACGCTCCTGGAGATTCTGGGGCATCTGCAGTGTTTCGATCGGAACGGGGAATGGAACCGTCGCTCATGCACTGCGCGCGACGGCGGACCAATCTCGGCACCGACCATGACACGGGCGCGGCGCAGCGAGCTGCCTGAAAGCTAACGGAGGACTGCAGGCCCTGCGGCGATCGCCAGACGATCAGCCGTCGAAGCCGGCGGGCTGCGGCGAGCCAAGATATGCGCGCGCGGCTTCGACGACGGTCTCTCGCACGGAGTCGAGCGAGCCCGCGACCAGCGCGCCTGCGGCCTTCGCATGCCCCCCGCCGCCGAACTGCCGCGCGAATCGATTGACGTCGACGACGCCAGTGCTGCGGAAGGACACCTTCACCTTCCCGTGACCAAGGTCGCGGAAGAACAGCGCGAGCCGGGTGCCCGAGACCGAGCGCGCGTGTTCGACGATCCCGTCGAGGTCTTCGCCGCGCACCTCGTGCCGCTCGAGCGCACCAGCCGTGACCGAGATCCAGGTGATGCCGTGGTCGCGATCGATCCCTAACGACTCGAGCGCTTCGCCAAGCAGTTGCAGCCGGCCGATCGGCGCCGACGCGTAGATGCGCGTGTACATCTCTTCCGGATCGACGCCGGCCGCCAGCAGCGCGGCCGCGATGGCATGGCAGCGCGGCGTCGTGTTGCTGAAGCGGAATCCCCCGGTGTCGGTCAGAATCGCGGCGTAGAGCGATTGGGCGACCGCCGCCGTGACCTCAAGATCGAGCACAGATGCCAGGTCAAACACCAGCTCGCCCGTCGCGCACGCACGCGTGTCGCTGAGCGTCAGGTCGCTCGGCGGCTCGTCGCTCGGCAGGTGATGGTCGATGACGAGCTTCGGAATCTTGAGCTTGCGGACGGCGTCGGCGAGCACACCAAGGCGCTTCACGTCGCTGATGTCGTGCACGATCAGCAGCTCTGCGTCGCGAAGCGCAGCCGCGCCTTCCGCGCTCCGATCCACGACATCACCGCCGAGCAGGAAGTCGTACATCTCCGGCCACGGCGTCGGGTTGACGATGAACGGTTTCATCCCCCGCTGCGCAAGCAGGCGGGCAAGCGCGGTACCCGAGCCGCATCCGTCACCGTCAGCGTTGATGTGTGTCGAGAGCGCGACACGCAGCCCGGGACGAAGCTCCGCCGCGAGCCGCTCGATGTCGGCACGGCGGTCGTCCGGAACGGTGAGAAGGGTGAGCAGTGGCAATCGCGACGATGTTGGTGTAACGGACACGGCGCCCGCATCACTGCCGGGCGCCGCGTCGGTAGGATGTGGCCGGGTTACAGCTCCGTCTTCACTCCTGATGCTTCAGCGCGGCCAATCTTCGAGTGCCGCTTGCCGTACACGAAGTAGATGATGAGACCAATGACCATCCAGATGATCAATCGCTCCCACGTCTGCCGGGGCAGCGCCGACATCAGGTACAGGCACGATGCAATACCCAGGATCGGGACGACCGGAACGAACGGCGTCCTGAAGGGCCGATGCAGATCCGGACGCTTGTAACGCAGCACCAGGGTTCCGGCGCAAACGATGACAAAGGCGAGCAAGGTGCCGATCGACACGAGCGTTCCGAGCTCTTCAATCGGCAGGAAGCCAGCTGGAATCGCAGCGACGATCCCGGTGAGAATCGTCGTCACGTACGGCGTCTTGAAGCGCGGGTGCACTTTGCCGAACACCGCGGGCATCAGGCCGTCGCGCGCCATCGCGAAGAAGACGCGCGGCTGTCCCATGAGCATGACCAGCACCACCGACGCGAGCCCGAGAATGGCGCCGACGCCGACGAAGTAGTTCAGCCAGGCAAGCCCGGGCCCGGCGGCCTCGAGGGCGACCTGCACCGGGTTGGGCACATTCAGCTGACGGAAAGGCACGAGCCCCGTCATTACCAGCGACATCAGGATGTAGAGCACCGTGCATACGGCCAGCGAGCCGAGAATCCCGATCGGCATGTCGCGCTGCGGATTCTTCGCCTCCTGCGCTGTCGTCGACACCGCGTCGAATCCGATGTACGCGAAGAACACGACCCCTGCGCCACGGACGATGCCGTCCCAGCCGAATTTGCCTGGTCCTTCAGCCGGCGCGATGAACGGGTGCCAGTTGGCCGTGTTGACGAACATGAAGCCGAACACGATCACGAGCAGTACGATCGCGACCTTCACGAAGACGATCACATTGTTGAATCGAGCCGACTCCTTGATCCCGATGACGAGGATGACCGTGAGGAAACCGATCAGCAACATCGCCGGCAGATTCACCACTGAAGCGGTGCGCGTGAAATGTCCGTCCGCAAATGCGTAGGGTGCGCCGGAAATTTCCGTGGGCAGCGGGATGCCGAGCTTCCTCAGGAACTCCACGAAGTATCCGGCCCAGCCGACGGCGACGGTGGACGCGCCGAGCAGATACTCGAGGATCAAATCCCACCCGATGATCCAGGCGACGAATTCGCCGAGGGTCGCGTATCCGTACGTGTACGCGCTGCCGGCGATCGGTATCATCGACGCGAATTCAGCGTAGCAGAGCCCCGCGAACGCACAGGCGAGACCAGCGAGGATGAAGGAGAGAACGATGGCGTTGCCAGCATAGTTCGCCGCGGCGGTCCCCGTGAGGACGAAGATTCCCGCTCCGATGATCGCGCCGATGCCGAGCAGCACGAGGTTCGTTGCGCCCAGCGCACGCTTGAGAGTGTTCTCTCCCTCGCCCGTCGCTTCGTTCTGCAGGGACGCCATGCTCTTCGTGGACCACAAACCCATACTGGTGTTCTCCAGTGGCGAAAGGGACGGGCGACGGAAGTACGACTGCCCGCCCAGCGAGGTGGGGATCAACCGCGCGGGAAATTGTGACTCGGGCGTGACCTTTGTCAAGCAAATTTCCCCGTATCACGAGGGGAAATAGATGCGGCGTCGCGATTTGCGACGCCGCCGATCGAACAGACCGGAGCGTTTCGCTTCAGGAGCTGTAGTTAGGCGCTTCGCGGGTGATGGTCACGTCGTGGGGGTGGGACTCGCGCAGGCCCGCAGTGGTGATCCGGACGAACTCGGTCTCCGTGCGAAGGGCTTCGATGTCAGCGCAGCCCACATAACCCATCCCCGATCGCAGGCCGCCGATCATCTGATAGAGCACGTCGCCGACGGGACCGCGGTACGGTACGCGGCCCTCGATCCCCTCGGGAACCAGCTTCTTCAGCGACATCTCGCCCTCCTGGAAATACCGATCGGCGCTGCCGTCCTGCATCGCGGAGAGCGAACCCATTCCACGGACCATCTTGAAGCGACGGCCTTCGAGCAGGAATGACTCACCCGGGCTCTCTTCGGTTCCAGCGAGCATCGAGCCCATCATTACGCTGGACGCACCGGCGGCCAGCGCTTTCACGATATCACCCGAGTATTTGATGCCACCGTCAGCGATGACGGGGACGTCGCCCGCCCCATCGACCGCGTCCATGATCGCGGTGAGCTGCGGGACGCCGACACCGGTGACGACACGTGTCGTGCAGATCGACCCGGGACCGACGCCGACCTTGACCGCATCGACGCCGCGTTCGACGAGTGCACGTGCACCTTCGCGCGTCGCGACGTTGCCCGCGATGAGCTGGATGTCCGGCACCATCTCGCGGAGCTTTCCGGTGGCAACGAGCACAGCGTCGGCATGGCCGTGCGCGGTGTCGACGACGAGCACGTCGACCCCGGCGTCGACGAGCGCCTTCGCCCTCGCGAGCACGTCCCCACCCGACCCGATCGCTGCGGCCACGCGAAGGCGGCCGTGCTGGTCCTTGTTCGCGTTCGGAAACTGGCGGCGCTTGTGGATGTCCCTGACGGTGATCAGGCCAGCGAGCTTCCCATCGCCATCGATGACGGGAAGTTTCTCGATCCGGTTGCGGCCGAGAATGCGCTCGGCCTCATCGAGCGTCGTTCCGAGCGGCGCTGTCACGAGCCGCTCGCGCGTCATCGCGTCCTGCAGCGGCCGATCGAGATTGCGTTCGAATTGCAGGTCGCGGTTCGTGATGATTCCAACGAGCTTCCCGTCGCGGTCGACGACGGGCACCCCGGAGATCTTGAAGCGGTGCATGAGCGCACTCGCTTCGCGCAGCGTTGCGTCGGGGTGCAACGTGATCGGGTTCATGATCATGCCGCTCTCGGAACGCTTGACGCGGTCGACCTCGGCCGCCTGGCGGTCGATCGACATGTTCTTGTGCAGCACGCCGATGCCGCCGGCACGGGCCATCGCGATCGCCATCTCCGACTCGGTGACGGTGTCCATTGCGGCCGAAACGAGCGGCACGTTGAGAGCGATGCCCCGAGTGAACCGGGTCGCGGTGCTCACGTCGCGCGGGTGCGTCAGCGAGTGCCGCGGCGCGAGGAGCACGTCGTCGAACGTGAGGGAGGCTTCCGCACGCACCCGTGCGTGGGAGCCAAGCTGCTCGATACGCGACGGCCCGCTCCCGGAGCGATCCGGAAAAGCGGGCCGTGACGATGATGGAATCGTGGTCGCCATGGCGAAAGGTAGCGGCGGCGACCGTGTAAAGCCAGCGCTCGGAAGCGGCCGCCGCGGCGGGGTCTCGTCTCACGCAAGCGATGCCGCCGTGGCGGCGTCGACGGCGCGACAACGTGGCTTGACCGGAATAGACCCGGTCCTGTCGTTCGCGACGCTCGAGACCGCGCGCCGGGCTGCCAGTCGGGCGCGGCGCGCCAGAGGAACGGCGCGCCTAACGCTCGCGGTCAGCGGCGGCTCAGGCCGCGGAGCCGGCGGCGGATCTTGCCGGGCAGGAAGAAGGCCGCGGCCGAGAACACGGCGCGGAGGTTCATGTCGTGGAGATCCTCAGCCGCACCCGACCAGTGCGCCAGCAGGGTCGCACGCCCGGCGTTCCCGATCAACCGCTGCAGGGCGAGCACGAGCAGGTAGACATCATCGACTTCGCCGAGAAACGGAATGAAGTCGGGAATGAAATCGAAGGGCATGACGATGTACGCGAGCGCACCGGCGACGATCAGCTTGTCCATTCCCGCGACGCGTGAATCGGTCAACAGCCCGACGAGCAGCCGCAGATAGTTCGGCAGCTGCCGGATGTAGTGCATCATCGTCTTCTTCGCGCCGCCGCGGGGGTTGATCGTGCCCTCCTCCACCTCGGCTTCATGCGTCGGGACGGCCGCGCTCGGGGCGCTGGCCGAGCGCTGACGGGTGCTGTTGCGGCGCCGCGCTGTCGTCCCTTCGGCTCTTGGGCTCACGTGGGCTGCTCTCCGGACCTTGGTGTTGCTGGCGTCGTCGGTGCGCTCGATGCGCTGGCCGAGGGGCCGCTGGCTGGGGGGGTTCCCGGAGCCCGGGAACCGTTCATGCCGGTGGCGCCGGCAATGTCACTAGCAACAGACTTGCCAGCAGCCGCTACTCCTTCGAGTGCCGACATGGCCTGCCCCATAAATCCCATCGCTTTTGAGATCGTCGTCGCGGAGACCTTGCCGGCGCGAAGCGAGTCTTCGACGGCGTCGCCGAAGCGTTGGAACATCGAGGCCGGGGGCGCGGGTCGCTCGGCGTAGCGCGACTCGAGGAACTCGGTGTAATCGAGGATCTGATATCCTCGCTCGTCGGAGAGTGATTCGAGCTTGCGGATGATGCGGTCACGCAGATGCGGTTGCATACGTCGCTCTCCCAGGGTCTCGCCGTTCGACGCGCTCAGCCTCGCCAGCGCGCTCTCTTTCCACGTGCGTCGATGTGCACGTACGGAGTGCTGTAGCGGCGACTGGTATATACACCCATGCCGCCGCGTAGCTCCGGATGATCCTGCTCCACCATCTCCACCGCAAGGGCAACGAGGCGGCTGTCGGCCGCGGTGTAGCGTCCGTCGAAGTTGGCGTCGATCGCGACGTCCGCGGCGTCGCCGTACTGGTGCCGGCTGTCTCGCGCTGACCGCTTCACCGAGACGTTGTGGCTCGGAGTCCGAAATCCCGAGTGGACATCAAGCGCGAGGGAGCGGGCGTCGGTCGAGTCGCTGCCCTGCATGCGGCGAACCTGGGCAATCACCAGCTCGAGCTTGTCGAGGAGCTTCGGCTGAAGCGCGACGTAGCGCGGCCACGACGACTGGCCATCGTGGTTCAGGAAGTCGGAGACGCGGAGGTGCGTCGTGACCTGCATGTCGACGTCATCCGGTCCCACCTCGAGGAAGCCTTCGGGCGCGTCGTGGTGCCGATTGGTGACACGCTCCGCGAGGTACGTCCCGATTCGGTAGCCGTTGAGCGTGGCACCCAGCTTCTCGGCGAACGGCACGAGGACGGCGACCGTCATCTGGCTCATCACGCGGCGCTGACCGTCGCGCAGCAGGGCCAGGTGGTACATACCCGGCTCCTCCGGCGCGACCAGCTCGGCGCCATTGAGGGGCATCGCGGTGCCGGCGAGCGTGTCGCTGCCAGTCCGCACCCAGGCATAAGTGAGTCGGCTCGGATCGCCATCAACCTCGAGCGGATATTCAACACGCTCGCCAGGCAGTACGACGCGAAGCTTCACTTCCCCGCTCGCCCCGAACGCGTCCGCGCTTGGCGACGCACCCAGCGCCTGGACGATCGCGAGGTGCTGAAAGGGCGTGTTGAGAACCGAATCGGACGGTTCCTGAAGTTCGACGACCGCGAAAGCGGCGGTAACAAATGCGAGGACCGTGAGCCAACCGGCACGGCCGCGGTAAACCGGGGTGCGGTTGGCGCGGCGATCGCCGGCCATCAGCTGCGGCTCCAGCGCGCGCGCCATCCGCGTGCGTCGATGTGGGCGAACGGACCGTGCGCGCGCGTCGCGCGATAGACGCCGCCGCCGCCGGCAAGATCGGGGTAGGCCCGCTCGACGCGCTCGACCGCCGCGACGATGACCTTGGCGTCGCGTGAATCAATGCGACGGTCGTGGTTCAGGTCGTCCATCCGGCCGTCGCCGTTGTTGTCAACGAATACATCCGCGGCGTCGCCGAACTGGTGGCGGCTATCCTTCGCCCGGCCGCCCTTTCGGCCTACGCCCTGCGCGTTGTACTGGGGCGTCCGGAACCCCGACATGACCCGCATTCGCTCGACGCGGACGCCGTGAGCCTGCAGGTCCTGGATCACCAGCTCGAGCTTGTCGATCAGTGCATCCTCGAGCACCATGTATTTCGGCCACACGTCGGGCTGGTCGTGCGTCAGGAAGTCGCGAAGCCGGAAATGCTCGGAGATCTGGAGGTCCTGATTCTCCGGGGTGACCATCACGAAGCCGTCTGGATTTTCGTAGGCGTCAGACCGCAGGCGGCCGCGTTCCTCCGGCCAGTAGCCGATCCGGTACGACCCGACGGTGCCCGAGACCTTGGACTCGAAGGGAAGCAGTGTCACGAAGCTGATCGGCTGCGGGGCGGCGCTATCAGGTACCGCGTAGATGCCAGGATTCCGGATTGCGCTGTCGCCGAAGAGGCGAGTCAGGATCGGAAGGGCGAAAACTCCGCGGCGAGCGGAAACAAACCGGACCCGCAGTTTTCCGCTCCGGCCGTAGATCGTATCGCGCGGCAGGACGGCGAGCGACGCGGCGCTGATGGCGGCTGCCGTCGCCGCGTCTCCGGCAACCGAGACGGCCGCTGACGCCAAGGCACTGTCGCGGAGCGCCCCCACGTGTGCGGCGGTGGAGCCTCGGGCAGCCCCGCGTGACGCACCGAGTGCGACCACGGCGATGCCGCCGATCAAGAGCGTGCGCGTAAGCGCACGCGTGACATTCCGTCTTGCGGTCATCGTTTTCTCCCTGGTAACCAGACAGACGGAAGCGACTGGATCGCCTCCGTCTCACGGCTTTGCGTATCGGCCGACAACAGCCGACTTGCCCTTGGCAAGGAGCCCCGCCGAAGCGGGGGTGCAACCTGCTCTCAAGACAGTATAGACCTTAGAGAGGTAAAACTTCCAACATTACTTTTCGATATCGCCAGCGAGCCCTGACCGCTTGGACAGCCTCAATAGATGAAGACTGGCGTACCAACGGGGACCATGCGGTACAGCGTCTCGATATCCTCGTTACGAACGCGCACGCATCCGTGACTGGCCGCTCGGCCAATCGAGGCCGGGTTGTCGGTGCCATGAATTCCGTATCCATCGCCAAGCACCAGACGGTAGGTACCGAGAACGCCCTTGTATTTGCGCTGATTGGTGCCGTACGGCGGGATGATGATGTTTCCGCCGTCGGCGATTTCCTTGCCCTCGACGACCTCGATCGGAACGGTGCGGCCATCCGCATACTTTCGCACGACGTCATTCCCTTCGACGGTTATCGTCGCGCCATCAGCACCCGGGATCTCCTGGCCGCGTTGCAGCCTGAGGAGGCCGAGGTGCTTCTTCTTGGCCATCTCGACATAGTGCCAGTCGGGTGGGACCCAGACCGGATCGGCTTCCTTATGCTGAACGACCAGGCGACCGCGTGGCGTCTCGAACTTCCACTGCGATCCTCCGCCTTCGCGATCAAGCTCCTTGCCGCTCCCCGTTGCGACCTGCGTCGTGAAAAGCGTCTGGTTTCCCTGCTTGTACCAGATGCGGTTCTCGGCTATCGACACGACGATGTAGGGCCGGTCGCCCGGCGCTTCGTCGGCGCTCGACATCACCGCCTCGAGTGTGTCATTCGTCGCACCAACGCTCTTCTTCACGTCCTCGAGAGTCTCGAGGGTGTGGTTGAATACCATTCTCGTTACGTCGCGCTCGTATCGCGCCTCGGCCGTATGCGTGACGAGGAGGACACTGGCGCCAGCGAGGAAGATGACGCCCAGGATGAGGCCCCAGGCGATACGTCCGCCGTGTCGGAAGAATTCGAATGCCATGATCGACTCAGTATAGGTAGACGGTGCGCCCAGGCTTCAGGTTCGGGGCGATGGCTTTGATGTCCGCGGAGCGCGCGCGAATACTACCCGGCAGGATGTAGTTCGGATCGGCGAGCGGACCGACGGCGGGGAGGGCGTATATCACGGTCCCCCCATTCAACAAAATAGCGTGGGGCCCGAGTGCGCCCCTGACCGATCGGTCAGCCGGAACCTCCAGCCCACGATCGGTATAGACCCACTTCGGGACCTCCCAGACACCGCCGTCGAGAACCTTCTCGACGGTGCGGGCCCCGCGCGGCGGAGACATGCGGACCGTGTCGGGCCCAGACCCGATGATCTTGGCTGGCGCGATCTCGACCGGCATCTCCCGAAGGAGCGCACCCTCCTGTTCGAGCAGCATGCGCCCGGAATCGACAGCGATCGAGACGTGGAGCTCCTTGTCGCCCTGAGCCTGACGCTTGATGAGAGCGACCGCGACGCGAAGCTTGTTCTCCTCGGTAGCGATCACGGCATCCGCCTGCTTTTTCTCGGCGTCGCTCATTCCCGAGCGCAGTCGTGAGACCTCGCTCGTGTAATAGTGGCGCTTGTAGATCAACCAGATATCGGCGGCGAGCATCACCGCGAAGGCGAGCCCCATGGTGGCGAGGATGCCCGGGTAAGCATGCCGGAATTCACCCCAGCCGCGCCGGCGCCGCTCGGTGAATGGAGGCGGGGCGGCGGACGGCGCGGGGGTGCCTTGCCCCGCGTCGGAGGACGGCACATGCAACGGGGTCTCGTGGCGAGAGGGGATCGCCGGGGTCCCCGGTTCGTTTGGTTCCATCGTGATTCAGAGGTGGCAGAGGAACAGCGGCCGCACGCCGCCGACAGTGTCTAAAGCAAACCCGGTACCGGCGGCAAGTACCGCCAGAATGGCGGTCAACGCCCGACGATCGTCAACAGCTCGAGAACCGGGACCCCGACTGGCTCGCTGCGCCCTGCGCGGACCCTCGCGGTGATTATCGCACGCGCCAGATCGGGGATCTCGCGCGCCGTCGCCGCCAGCGCCGGGGGGATTGCCAGATAGAGCAGCGCGTTCTCCCCCGATGGACCCTGAGCGAGAAGGTACGGCTCCTGGTCGACGAGCCCTTTCCGGAGCGGATCGCCGAGCTGGTGGGCGAGGATTTCGACTTCCCAATGGACGAGGCGACCTGCGGTTCCATCCGGGTCGGCGCGGAGGTCCGCGGCGCTCAGCGCCCCGCGGAGTGCCGAGTCGGCGACGGAGAGGTCGGCTTCACGCACCCATCCCTCGACCCGGACGCGCACCCAACCCCTCTCGCGAGCGGTCACTGTCGCACGGGCCCCGGGGGCGAGCGACCCGACTGTCTCGCCGCCCGGAGATCCGCTGAGCGACGTTGGCGCGATCGGGGTGAGGACGAATCCATTACGGGCGGTATCCGGGGCGGCAGGCGCGCTACCGGCTTGCGGGACAGTTTGCGCCACGCCCGATGCCGATGCGGGCATCGCAGCGGGCGGCTGGGCGCTTGCTGGTGCGATGCTGGCAGATTGGACCCAGCCTGCACGGCGAACGTGCACCCAGGCGCCCTGACGTTCGATCTCGCTCAACCCCATCCCCGCGCGTAGTTCGGCGACGACGGCTGCCTGCGGGCTCGGTGTCGCGCGGAGCCGGACGCCGCCGCCGGCGATAACAGTGATTGGAAACGAATCACGCGCGGGTCCGAGGAGCGCGGCAGCGATCCAACCGTCGACGGTTGTCTGGGAGTAGGCGCGCTGGGACGCGCCAGTGATGACCGCGGCACCTTTTCGAATGGTGGCGAGCGAGCGCTGACCCGGAACCGCGAACAGTTCAGCGTCGCGTGTCGTGACGCTCTGGGCGCGGGCGGCGGAGCCCGATCCGACGGTAAGGAAGCCGAAGGCGATCGCGATCGCGACGCGTCGCTCGAGCGCAGACGCGGTCACTTTGTATCGCGTGCAGTTGCGGGGGCGGGTACATTTGAGCACGGCGAGTCCGATTATACCACGCGAACGGTCGAGAACATAGATGGCGGGGAGAGTCAAGCGACCGGTCGTGCTGGTCGTGCTGGATGGCTGGGGATATCGCGAAGCGCGAGAAGGGAATGCGATCGCGCTGTCGCGCACGCCAGCGTGGGACGCGCTCTGGAAGCGCGGGTCGCGCACGCTGCTCGAGGCATCGGGCCTCGCAGTGGGACTCCCCGAGGGACAGATGGGCAACAGTGAAGTCGGCCATCTCAATCTCGGCGCAGGACGCGTCGTCATGCAGGATCTCGTCCGCATCAACCAGTCGATCAAGGATGGGTCGTTCTTCGAGATTCCGGCGCTCGTCGAGGCGTGCCGCCGCTCGAAGCAGAGCGGGAGAACGCTCCACCTTCTCGGCCTCATCGGGAACGGTGGCGTGCATGGGGTGGACAGCCATCTCTACGCCCTCCTCGACCTCGCCGAGCGCGAGGGGGTGAGCAGGGTCGCGATCCACGCGCAAATGGACGGCCGCGACACGCTGCCGACCTCTGGCCTCGGCTTCATGGACGAGGCGCTCGCCATGGCAAAGGGCCGCGCGCGGGTTGCCAGCCTTGGGGGCCGCTACTTCGGCATGGACCGCGACAAGCGATGGGAGCGGACAGAGAAATTCTATCGTGCCGCGGTCGACGGCATTGCGCCAGGCGTCCGGGACCCGATCGAGACGATCAGGGCCGCCTACGAGATTGGAGTGACCGACGAGTTCATTCCACCCGTGACGGTTGTGGATGACGCGGGTCCGGTTGCACCGATGCGGGATGGCGACGCGGTGATTTGCTTCAACTATCGCTCCGATCGCATGCGCCAGATCGTCCGCGCGTTGACGCTGCCCGCCTTCGACGGGTTCGATGTCTCGCATCGGCCGGCGCTGCACGTCGTCACGATGACGCAGTACGACCAGACCTTCGACCTGCCGATCGCGTTCGCCCCGCAGTCGATGGCGCGGATCGTCGCCGAGGTCGTGAGCGGCCAGGGCATGACGATGTTTCGCACCGCGGAGACGGAGAAGTACGCGCACGTGACCTATTTCTTCAACGGTGGTGTAGAACCGCCGTACCCGGGAGAGGAGCGATTACTGGTGCAGAGCCAGAAGGTCGCGACGTACGACCTCGCCCCGGAGATGAGCGCCCGCGGGGTAACCGACGTTCTCTGTGGCGCGCTGGCGAGGGGCGACCACGATTTCGTGCTCTGCAACTACGCGAACGGTGACATGGTCGGACACAGCGGGTCGTTGCCCGCAACGATCCGCGCCGTCGAGACCGTGGACGAATGCCTAACGCGAGTGGTGGCGACCGCGGAAAAGACGGGAGCGCGACTGCTGGTGACCGCCGATCATGGCAACTGCGAGATGATGATCGATCCGGAGACCGGCGGGCCGCACACGGCGCACACCACCAACCGGGTTCCGTTCGTGATCGTGGACCCTGATGGCGAGCGCACGTTGCGGCCGGGTGGCGCGCTGTGCGACGTAGGACCGACAATTCTCTCGATGCTGGGCATCGAACAGCCGGCGGAGATGACCGGCATCGACCTCCGACAGGACGGGGCACGCAAGTGAAGCGAACGACGTTGGCAGCAACAGGAATTTTCTCGCTCGGATTGCTCGTACTGGCGCGCCCGACGGCCGCGCAGGTGGGGTACGATCCGGCGAAGAGCCCATACCAGGATGTCGCGTGGCGACAGGGACTGACCGTTGTCGCCGGATGGTACAACGCGGCGGTCGACCCAGCGGGAGTCGCCCCGCGCAGCGCGCCGATGTACGGGCTGCGCTACGACCTGCAGCTGGCGGGTCCGGCGCAGCTCACGGTGCGGAGCGTGGCGACGGGCTCGAAGCGCAACGTACTCGACCCGCGACAGCCGAAGGCGACGCGCCTGCTCGGCGAGACCGGGGCGCCGCTGCTCCTCACGGACGTCGGAATTACTCTCAACCTGACCGGGCAGCGAAGCTGGCACGGTGTCGTTCCGACCGTGCAGTTCGGGGCGGGCGTCGCCTCCGATCTCAGCCCGAAGGCGGACGTTGGTAATTACCAGTTCGCGGGAAGCTCCGGCACCACCTTTGCTCTTTCGCTCGGCGGCGGAATTCGCTACGTGCCGGGCGGCCGCTTCACCCGGTGGGAGGTGCGCGGCGACGTCACCGACTACCTGTTCGCGATCAAGTATCCCGGTTCGTACATCTCGACGGCCGCAACGCCGTCGGTTCTGAAGTCAAACGCCTCGGCGTCGAGCTGGCGGCACAACGCGGGGCTGACCGTCGGCCTCTCGTACCGCTTTCTTCGCTAGGCAGGGCGAGGCGGAGGACGTCCTCGTCGTCTCACGTCCGCGGAGCAACACGACGATGGCGCACGACTTCGAAGACATTCACGACCTCGACGACCTGAACGACGACGAGTTGCACGCGCTCGTGCGCACGTATCTCGCCGCGGATGAAGCACTCGACGAGCGCGAGATCAGGGTGGGGGTCGAGGACGGCTTCGTGACGCTCGCCGGGTCGGTCGGGACGGAAGCGGAGCAGCGGATCGCCGAACATGTCGTCACCGACGTGCTCGGGATCGAGCAGTACGAGAACCTGCTCACCGTCGATCCGGCGCGGCGCGCACAGAGTCCGATGGCGATCGACGAGCATCTCGCTGAGGAAGAGGCGACCGAGGGCCGGCTGCTCGGCGATCGGGCCGTCTCTCTCTCTCCGGAAGCCGAGCACCTCGAAGAAGACCTCGACGCCCGACTGTACGGAACGACCGACGTCGGGGAAGCAATTTCCGAGGGCACTCCATGGAATCCGCCCGACGGGCCGACGCCGGAAGGCCGCGATATCGGCGACGCGCGCTGACGTGACAATCGAAAACCGACTTGTCCGGCTCGTGAGAGCCGGACAATTTCTTTTTGGATGCCAACCACGACGCTGACCCGCCGCGTGACGTTCGCCGCGGCGCACCGATATCGACGCCCCGAGTGGGACGATGCTCGCAACGCAGCCGCCTTCGGCCCTTGCGCGCGGCTCAACTTCCACGGGCATAGCTATGTCTGCGACGTGACCGTGCGCGGGCCGGTCGATCCGCTGACGGGTTTCGTCATCGACCTCGGGCTGCTTGATCGTGCGCTGCAGGTGGAGGTGCGCGATGTCTTCGACCATCGGAACATCAATCTCGATGTTCCGGAGTTCGCGGACGGATTGCTTGTTCCAAGCGGGGAGAACCTGGCGCGTTTCATTCTCGATCGTGTCCAGCGCGCGTTAGGCAGTGCCGGAATGGTGACGACGGTCTCGGTCGCCGAGGACGCGACGCTGAGTGCCACCTACTCGATCGATCCGTGACGCGCTCGGCGGACGTCGCGAGCGAGGCGGATCTCGTGACGCCGATGGGAGCTATCCTCGCGGGCGGGCGCGCGTTGCGCTTCGGCGGGCGGCCGAAGGGGCTCGAACTCGTTGCCGGTGCGCGGATCGTCGACCGGGTTGCGGCGGCGCTGCGCGATGTCGCGACTGACGTGCTGCTGATCGGTGCCCCGCAGTCTGTCGCGGCCACGCTGCCCGGGTGTCGCGCAATTCCCGACGAGGCGCCCGGCGACGGGCCGTTAGGCGCGATCGTGACCGCACTCCGGGCGGCTGGCGGCGACGTGATGGTGGTCGCCTGGGACATGCCCTTCGTGACGGCAGAGGTCCTTCGTCCACTGCTCGACGCACCGCCCGGCGCACATGCTGTGCTGTGGGAGAACGAAGGGTTCGTCGAACCACTCTGTGGACTGTACCGCTTCGGAGCGCTCGAACTGCTCGCGAGCGCGTTCGCCGCGGGGGAGCGGAGCCCGCGCGCCGCGCTCGACCGGCTGCGCGTGCACCTTCTGACGCGCACAGCCAGCGACGCGACCTCTCCATTCACGAGCGTCAACACCGCCGAACAGCTCGACGCGGCCCGTCGTGCGGGACCCCAGGCCCGGCGCTGACGTCAGGGCCGAGACGTTGGCCGACCAACCATTCCCCTGAATCAATCGCTGATGCGCGTCTTTGCCTTCCTGCTCTCGTTCGCCGTGGTTCTCGCCTGCACTCCCGCCGTCACGACTGTGCCGGCCCCCCGCACGCCTGGCGACCCCAGCTCGCCGATTGCAAATGTACCGAAGCAGGACGACCGGTACGCCCTCCGCTCCTCGATCGACAGCGCGGTTACCGCCCCGAAGTTCGAGAACGCGCATTGGGGCATACTCATCGTCGATCCGATGAGTGGCGACACGCTCTATTCGCGCAATGCGGGCAAGCTGTTCATGCCCGCGTCGAACATGAAGATCGTCACCGGCGCGGCGGCACTGGCCCAGCTCGGTGCAGACTATCGGTACCGCACGACATTCGCGGCGCGCGGCGCGGTACGCGACTCGACGTTGCGTGGAGACCTGCTTGTTTTTGGCCGGGGCGACCCGACGATCAGCGACAACATGCGCAAGGACGCGATGGCCCCGCTGCGCGACATCGCCGACTCGCTGCGGGCGCACGGGATCGCGCGCATTACCGGGCGGATCCTGCCGGCGGGTGACGCGTTTCCGGGTCCGACACTCGGCTTCGGCTGGGATTGGGACGATCTCGACTACGCCTATGGTGCCGGCGTCGACGAGCTCCTCTTCAACGAGGGGTTCGCCACGATCATCGCTCGGGGCGGACGGCGACCGGGCGCTCCGATCTCGGTCGAGACGCGCCCGGCGCGGAAGACGCCGAAGCTCCGGGTAACGGCGGTAACCGTTGCGCGATCGCCTTCCGATACGACAAAGGCGGCCGCACCGATCTTTCGCTGGGACAGCATCGGTGGCGGTGCGCTGGTCGAGGGAACGATCGCCGCCGGCGACAGCACCAGCGACGACGTCGCGTTTCGAGTGCCTAACGCCTCGTACGTTGCGGCGCTCACCGAGGCGCTCGCTGAGCGGGGCATCACCGTTGGTGGCCAGATATCGAGAGACACCCTCGCTCGCGGCGACACGCTCTTCGTGACGCGGTCGCTGCCGATGCGCGAGATCCTTCCCGCGCTGGAGAAGGAATCGCAGAACCAGATTGCCGAGGTGCTGTACAAGACGCTGGCGCTCGAAGCGACTGGAGTCGGCTCTGCGGACAGCGCGCGCAAAGTGGTCGAGCGGCAGCTGCTCGCGTGGGGCGCCAGGGAGGGCGGCTACGCGATTCGCGATGGCAGTGGACTGTCGCGCCATGATTATCTGACGCCGGAGACGCTCGTCCGGGTGCTCGCGACGATTCGGGGGGACACCGCATTCCAGGTCTTTTATGATGCGCTGCCGATCGCCGGTGTGGACGGCACAATCAAGAACCGGATGAAGGGCACGCCCGCTGAAGGCAACGTGCACGCGAAGACCGGATACGTGGACAAGGCGCGGTCGCTCTCCGGGTACGCAACGACCGCCGACGGCCGGATGGTGATCTTCAGCGCGCTATGCAACAACTGGACGGTGCCAACGGTCGAGGTGGAAGCGGTGCAAAACATGATTGCCGCGCGGATCGCCGGCATGCGTCTCACTCAGCCGGCGCAGTAGTACCAACGGTGCTCGACCTCGCAGCGGCCGCCGAGCGGATCGTCAGTTCGCTCAACCCCGTCGGCGCCGAACCAGTCGCGCTCGCCGATGCGTTAGGCAGGGTGCTCGCGCGGGACGTGGTGTCCGACGTCGCACTGCCGCCGTGGGACAATTCGGCGATGGACGGCTACGCCGTGCGGGCGGCGGACGTCGCGCATGCGACGGCCCAAGCGCCCGTCACCTTGCGCGTGGTCGCGACGATCGCCGCCGGGCAGCGGTCCGAACGCCTGCTCGCCGCCGGTGAAGCGATCCGGATCATGACCGGTGCGCCGCTGCCAGGTGGTGCGGACGGCGTCGTGAGGGTGGAGGACACCGACGCGGGCACCACCGTCGTGTCCATCAGATCTTCTCGTGACGCGGGACGCAACGTGCGACCGCGTGGCGAAGACATGGCGGCGGGGGACGTCGTCGCGGAGCGCGGAACGATCATCACCCCGGCGATGCTCGCGCTGCTCGCTGGAGTTGGATGCGCGCGTCCGGAGGTGTCGCGACGGCCCGTAGTCGCACTGATCGGGTCGGGCGACGAGTTGACGAGCGTAGACCGCTTCGACGAAGTTCGCGACGGGTTGCGGATCGTCGCGACCAACGGTTACGTGCTCGGCGCGATCATCCGAGAAGCTGGAGGCGACGTCCTCGACCTCGGCGTAGTTGCGGACGATCGCGCCCGGATCGCTTCGGCTGTCCGCGATGCTGCAGGGCGCGCGAACATGGTGGTCACGACCGCCGGCGTTTCGGTGGGCGAGCACGATCACATCAAGTCGATCGTCGAGGAGTTGGGACGCGTGGCGTTCTGGCGCATCAGCGCCCGGCCCGGGTCGCAGCTGGCATTCGGGACGATCGGAGCAACGCCGTGGCTGGGGCTACCGGGCAATCCGGCGTCAGCGGCGATCTGTGGCGAGCTGTTCGTCCGGGCGGCGGTGCTGCGACTGCAAGGGGTGCGCGCCGTACATCGCGCGCCGCTGAACGTGAGGCTTGGCCAAAGCGTGCGGGGTGTGCCCGGAGCGACGCGACTGTTGCGCGCGCGGCTCGAACCGTACGCGGGTGGCTTCGTCGCGCACCTGACCGGCCCGCAGGGTTCGGGGCTGATGTCGGCGATGGCACGCGCCGACGCGCTGCTGGTGATCCCGGATGCCGGCGATGACCTGCCAGCGGGGGCGACGGTCGCTGCGATTCCGCTTCGCGGTTCGGTCGCGATGGACACCGCGCTGCGGATCGGGGCGGCGAGCGACGTGTGAGCGTTGCGAACGAGATTGCGCGACTCGATGCCTCGCTTCGGCGCCGCTTCCGCGTGATCGACACCCCTGTCGCGTTAGGCGGCGCGACGGTCACGCTGGCGCATCCCGCCAACACCGATGAGTTGATCAGCGAGGAGGACTACCTCCGCGATGAGCGCCTGCCCTACTGGGCGGAGCCGTGGCCCTCGTCGTTCGCGCTGGCGCGTCACCTGGTGAGCAGCGAGTCCCTGCTTGGCGGGGGAGCAAACCGCCGGCTGCTCGAGCTGGGCTGCGGCGCAGGACTCGTCGCCGCGGCGGCGACGCTCGCCGGCTTCGACGTCACGGCCAGCGACTACTACGAGGACGCGCTGCGCTTCGCCCGGGTGAATGCGTGGCGCGCGACGCACCGCGCAATCGAGACGATGCACCTCGACTGGCGCGCATTGCCCGAGCTGATGCCGCGGTACGAGGTGGTCATCGCATCCGACGTCCTCTACGAGCGGCCATACGCGGAGCTGGTCGCCAGAACACTGGCGCGAACGCTCGCCGAGGGCGGTGTCGCGGTCGTCGCAGACCCGGGGCGAATGGCGACCCCGGCGTTCGTCGAGGCCTGCCCGATCGTCGGACTGCGCATCCACCAGGCACGGCGCCTTTCCTACGAGGAGGGCACCGTAAGGCAGACGATCGACCTCTACGAGGTTCGCTGGGCAGCAAAGGGCTGAGCCGCCAGCTGGGACGCCACCACTTCGGCGATGTCGCGCACTGGAACGTCGGATGCCTTTGCCTTGAGGCCGTCGCTCATCATCGTCATGCAGAACGGGCAGGCCACCGCGATCTCGTCGGCACCGGTGGCGAGCAGCTCTTCGGTGCGCTCGACGTTGATGCGCTTGCCCTCGGTCTCCTCCATGAACATGCGCCCGCCGCCAGCCCCGCAGCAGAGTCCGCGGTCACGCGAACGTGGTGCCTCGACGAGAGTGATGACCGGCAGCGATCGCCTGAGCGTGTCGCGTGGGGCATCGTAGACGTCGTTGTAGCGGCCGAGGTAGCAGGAGTCGTGATAGACGACCTTGAGCTGCGTGCGGTCGCCGCTGCCTAACGGCACCTTGTCGTCGGCGAGAAGCTTCTCGATGTACGTCGAGTGGTGCACGACGTCATAGTTGCCACCGAGTTGCGGGTACTCGTTGCCGATCTGGTGGAAGCAGTGCGGGCAGCTGGTGAGCACGGTCTTCACGCCGTAGCGGTCGAGCGTCTCGATGTTCTGCTTCGCGAGCATCTGGTAGAGATATTCGTTGCCCAGACGGCGGGCCGGGTCGCCGTTGCAGCTCTCTTCCTGGCCGAGGATGGCGAACTTGATCTTCGCCGCGGTGAGGATGCGGGCGACGGCAACAGCGATCTTCTTGGCGCGGTCGTCGAACGATCCCATGCAGCCGACCCAGAAGAGGATCTCGGGCTGCTCTCCCCGCTCGACCATCTCGGCCATCGTCGGGACCTCGAGTCCCTCTGCCCACTTCGCGCGGTCTCCGGGGCTGAACGCCCAGGGGCTGCCGTTTCGCTCGAGCGACTGAAACGTCGGCTGCACCTCGGGCGGGAAGCGCGACTCCATCAGCACGAGATGGCGCCTCATCTCGTTGATGATCTCGAGCTGGTCGATGCCGACCGGACATTCCTCGACGCACGCGCGGCAGCTGGTGCAGGCCCACAGCTCCTGCTCGGTGATGAAGGTGTCGAGGAGCCGGCGCTCATCGAGGATCTGGGTGACCGTGACCGCGCCGCCGTCGAGCCCCTCACCGTGAACGAGCATCGGGTGGCTGAACTCCATCCGGTCGCCGGTGACGACCGGTCCCTTCTCCATCAACCGCTGCCGCGTGTTGATGACGATCTTGCGCGGGCTGAGCAGCTTGCCGGTGAGGCTGGCGGGGCAGGCGGCGGTGCAGCGCCCGCACTCGGTGCAGGAGTAACCGTCGAGCAGGTTTTTCCAGGACAGGTGGTTCACATCCGAGGCGCCGAACTGCTCGGCGTTCTCGGCCTCGAGGTCCATGGCCTTCATCGCGCCCTTCTGCCAGGGGCCCGACGTGTTCGAGAGATACACGTTCGGGATCGATGTCGCGACGTGCAGGTGCTTCGAATACGGGAGGTAGTTGAGAAAGCCGAAGACGAGCAGTCCGTGAGCCCACCAGGCAACGTCATGTCCGACCTGCGCCGCGCGCGGGCTGACGTGGACGAACGCGCGGCCGAGGATGTGCGATGCGAACTTTTCGGGGGGAACGGCCTCGGGATGCAGCAGGCTGAGGAAGCCGTTGGCGACGAGATACGAGACCATCAGCCCGCCGATCATGCCGAGGATGATCAATGCATCGGCGTGCTCGAGGTTGTCGCCTTCGAGCCGGCGTGGATGAATGACGAGCCGGCGATAGAAGGCGAACGCGATCGCGGCGAGGACGAGCAGGACGAAAACGTCCTGCGACAGCGAGTAGAGGCGGAACAACGGACCGGGGAGAAACGCGAGCGAGAAGCCGGGGAAGATCCCTTCGAGCACGAACTCGATCGTCCCGACGGTGAGCACCATGAATCCCCAGAAGATCATCGCGTGCATCACGCCGGCGACCGGCTCGCGGAGGATCTTGCTCTGCCCGATCGCGATGCCGAGGACATTGCCTAACCGCCGCAACGGACGGTCGGTGCGATCTTCGGCGAGCCCGATTCGCATGTAGCCGATCAGCCGCTGGACGTTGAGCGCAAAAAACCCTGTCGCGGCAGCTACGAAGAGGACGAAGACGATATTCGAGGTGCTCATGCGCGGAAACCTACGCGGCCGCGCCGGGGGAAAACAAGAACTTCACCGGGACCAAACGGAGCGAGGGCGCCGCGTCGCGGCGCCCTCGCTGTCGATCGGTCAGCGCCGATCAGACCTTGTGCGCACGGGCGGCCCGGACCGCGGCGATCAGGGCCGGCATGATCTCGAAGACATCACCGACGATGCCATAATCGGCCAGCTTGAAGATCGGCGCTTCCTTGTCCTTGTTGATGGCGACGATCGTTCGCGACGTGCGCATGCCGGCGAGGTGCTGGATGGCACCGGAGATGCCAACGGCGACGTAGAGCTCGGGGCTGACCACGCGCCCTGTCTGGCCGATCTGGTCGCTGTGGGGGCGCCAGCCGTCGTCGGTCACGGCGCGGGTGGCGCCGACTGCGGCGTTGCCGAAGGCGGCGGCGAGCTCCTCGATCAGCTTGAAGTTCTCAGCGGCCTTGAGGCCGCGACCGCCGCTGATGATCACCGGCGCTTCCGAGAGATCGAGCTTCGCCTTCCCGCCGCCGCGCGTCTCCCTGACGACGACGCGGGAAGCGCCCGGATCACCAACGGGAGCGACGGTCTCGACCCGCCCCGCCCGTGGCGAGGGCGCTGGAGCGAAGACGTTAGGCCTCACCGCGACAAGGGCGGGGTTGCCGGTCAGGGCGAGCGTCGCGATGACCTTGCCGGTGTGGGTCGGGTGCCGCGCCTGGATGGCGTCGCCGACGACCGAGAGCTCGATGACATCGGAGGCGAGGCTGACACCGAGCTTGGCAGCGACGCGGGGGGCCAGGTCGCGCCCCTGCGCCGACGCCGCGAAGACGCCGCCGCGCGCGCCGATCTGCTTGAGGAGCGATGCGGCGAGGGCGGCAGTCGCCTCGGGGTTCGCGTTGGAGAAGGCCGCGTGCTCGCAGACGTGGATGACATCCGCGCCGTGCGCGCCTAACGCTGTCGCCTTGCCGGAGATCCCGGGCGCGCCGACGAGGAGGGCATGCACTTCCCCACCCCCGGTCGCATCGGCGAGCGTGCGGGCCGCGGTGACCGCCTCGAGCGCCACCTTGCGAAGCTCGCCGTCCCGCTGCTCGGCGAATGCAAACATGGTCGCCATCAGAGTACCTTCGCCTCCGTCTGGAGCAGGCGGATCAGTTCAGGCACCGCGGCAGCGCCCTCGCCGATGATTCGGCCGCCGGTTCGTTCCGGCGGCAGCTCCATCTTCACGACGCTGATGGTCGCGCCATCGAGCTGCGCCGGCTTCGATTCGAGCGGCTTCTTCTTCGCCGCCATGATTCCCTTGAGCGAAGGGAGTCGCTCCTTGTTCAGTCCCTCATCGACAGTCAGCACGACTGGCAACGGAAACTCGACGATCTCACTCGCGCTCTCCAGTTCGCGCTTGGCTGTCCCGCGCCCGTTCGCGATCTCGAGCGACGAGATCGCGCTCACACAGGGCATCCCGAGCAGCTCGGCGACCATCGGCCCGACCGACTGATCGGCGCTGTCGATCGCGACCCTGCCGAAAAAGATCACGTCCCATTGGGTCGCTTTCAGCTCGGCCGCGAGCGCGCGAGCGATCGCGAGCGCGTCGGCCGTGACGCGGTCAGCCTTGAGATGCACGGCGCGATCGGCACCCATGCTCAGCGCCTTCCGGATCTGCTCCTGCACCGCGTCGGGGCCGAGAGAAAAGACGACGACCTCGCCGTCACCCGTCTTCTCCTTCAATTGCAGCGCGGCCTCGACCGCCCAGAGGTCGAAGTCGTTGATGTCGAATTTGAGCCCCGACTCATCGATCGATCGTCCGTCGGCGGCGATCCTGAATTTTACGTCCATGACGGGGACGCGCTTTACGCAGACCGCAATCTTCAACGTTGTACTCCGAGAAGTAAAAACCGACGATCCGGGCGACGAGCGAGACTGGCTATGACACCGCGCCGATGCTCACTCGAACGCCGCGAGACCGGTGATCGCCTGGCCGATGATGAGGGTATGGATGTCATGCGTCCCCTCGTACGTGTACACACTCTCGAGGTTGGCCATGTGCCGCATCGAGGCGTATTCGGCGAGGATGCCGTTGCCGCCGAGGATGCGGCGGGCCTCGCGGGCGACATTCGTCGCGATGTTGACGTTGTTGCGCTTGGCGAGGGAGACCTGCTGCGGGGTGAAGCTGCCCGCGTCCTTGAGGCGGCCAAGGTGCAGGGAGAGGAGCTGGCCCTTGACGATCTCGGTGATCATGTCGGCAAGACGGGCCTGCTGGAGCTGGAATCCGCCGATCGGCTTCCCGAACATCACGCGCGTCTTCGAGTAGGAGAGGGCTTCCTCGTAGCAGCCGATCGCCGCGCCTAACGCTCCCCACGATATGCCGTAGCGGGCCTGCGTCAGGCACATCAGCGGACTCTTGATGCCGCCCGACTTGGGCAGCAGCGCGGTCGCGGGGACGCGGACATCGTCGAGCACCAGTTCGCTCGTGTCCGACGCGCGCAGGGAGAGTTTGCCCTTCTGGTCCCTGGCCGTGAACCCCTTCGCATCGGTGGGGACGATGAAGCCGCGGATCGAACTCGCGTCAGGGTCGCCGTTGGTCTTCGCCCACACGATCGCGACCTTTGCCTGCGAGCCGTTGGTGATCCACATCTTCGAGCCGTTGATCACCCAGCTGCCGTCGGGCTGCTCCCTGGCCATCGTGATCATGCCCGATGGGTTCGAGCCGAAATCAGGCTCGGTCAGGCCGAAGCAGCCGATGATTTCGCCCGCGGCCATCTTCGGGAGATAGTGGCGCTTCTGCTCTTCGGTGCCGAAAGCGTAGATCGGGTACATCACGAGCGCACCTTGCACGCTCGCGAACGAACGGATACCCGAGTCGCCGCGCTCGAGCTCCTGCATGATCAGCCCGTACGCGACGTTGTTCAGGCCCGCGCACCCGTACTCCTCGGGCAGGTTGGCGCCGAACACGCCGAGCTCGGCGAGCCCGGGGATGATCTGCTTCGGGAACTTGCCCTGGATATAAGCATCGCCGATGATCGGCATGATGCTGTCGTCCACGAACTTGCGGACGCTGTCGCGAACGGCGCGTTCCTCTTCGGAGAGCGCACTATCGATGTTGAAGAAGTCGGTTGCCACGAAATATCGGGATTGGGGAGAGCCTAAAAGCTCGCCTGCTGCAACGGCGGATTCAAGCCGAGCGGGCAATCCTCGGGGTGGGAGCGCACACCATCCTTCGCGCCGCTGCCTCGATGCCGACCTCGCGCGCCCTGGCGCGGAACGCCGGGCCGTGGTCGATCGGCCGGCCTGTCTCGTCCTGCCACTGGTGCACCATCTCGTGCAGCAGCGTGTGCACCGCCTCGTCCCACCCGTGCCGGCGGAGATGCGACCGGCCGATCGCGATCTCGGCAGGATCGCCAGCCGGCGTCGCGGCGGTATAATGCCCAAGCCGGGAGCGCATCCGGCGCGAGACGCGGATCGGAATCTCGCGCAGCGCTCCGGCGAAATGCCGCTCGTTGAGGTCGCGGTGCGCGGCTGCGAGCCGCTCAGCATGGGGGACATCCTGCGGCGCCGTGCGCTCGCGCGCGATTTTCCGCGGCGCGGCCGGGACGTCATGCGTGAGGATATGCCGTTGCGCCGCGCGGCGATCGGTCCGGGTGCGACCTTCGACGAACTGCACGATCGCGCGAAGCACGGGCTCCTCGGCCCCGAGGTAGGCCTCGTGCACGCGCAACTCAGTACCGCGGAAGCTCACCATCACGGCGCGATTGCGGGTGAGTGTGAGAGTGGCGATGCGCTTGAGGCCGAGGGCGCGGAGGCGGGAGAGGAGGTCATCCGCGGTGACCGCGGGGACAGCAAGGTCGAACGAAAGCTGCGACGGGTCGGAACGGGACCGACCGAGGAAGCGGGCTAGCGCGTGTAGCACTTCACCGCACCAGCGACGAATTCTCGTCGTTCAGGAGTCCAGACGTAGGTGGTCGTCTGCACCTGCTTGTGCTGGATATCGAGGACGTTCAGCGACGATGGCCGGCCGCCGCGCGACCGGTTGGATACCGTGCCGGCGGTCGAGATCACTGTGCCTTTAATCGTGTGCTCCACGTAGTGAATCGCTTCCTGGTGATCGTGGCCACAGAGCACGGCGTCGACGCCCATTTCGGCGAAAGCGCCGAGGATCTTCTTCGTGTTCTTGAGCCCGTGGCGCTGAGACAGCTCGCCTTTCACGGGATTGTGGTGCATGACGATCACCCGCGTGTTGCCCGCTGGCGACTTCTCGAACTCTGCGCGGGCGTGCAGGATCTGCGACTTGGTCAGGTAGCCGATGATCGAGAGATCGCGGAGATTCCAGGTAAGTGTCTGCCGCGTAATCCCGTGGGAGGTATTGAGCCCGACGACCGTCGCCCCGGGCACGCGGAGCACGGGCTCGAGCTCAGGGGAAATGTAGGCGCGGTACGCCTCGTACATTTTCGTCTCGTCGCCGACACCGAGTGGCGCAAACCACCAGCGAACGTCGTGGTTGCCCGGGACGCAGATGGTCCTGCTGACCTTCTCGGCGTCGCGCATGAAGGCCTTGGCCCGCTGGAATTCGCCGGCTCGTGCCCGCTGCGAGACGTCGCCCGAGATCGCGACCACATCATAACGCTCCCGCTGAATCATCGCCTCGATCGCGTCGATCTGCTCGGGGACGGCCGGACGCCCGAAGTGCAGGTCGGAGACGTGGAAGATCCTCATTCAGAGTGCGGCAATGATGGCGTCGGTAAACTGGTCGGTGTTCGCGGTGCCGCCGAGGTCGCGCGTTAGGGTCTTTCCAGCCCGGATCACCGTTGTCAGCGCCTTGCGAATCCGTTCGGCGCGGGCGCTGTCGCCGAGGTGATCGAGCATCATGCATGCCGCGAGGATGAGCGCTCCCGGATTCGCGATCCCCTTGCCGGCGATATCGGGGGCCGTGCCGTGGACGGCCTCGAACAGCGCGGCGCGCGCGCCGATGTTCGCGCCGGGCGCGAGACCGAGTCCGCCGACCAGGCCGGAGATCTCGTCGGAGAGAATGTCGCCAAAGAGGTTCGTGGTGACGATCACGTCGAACGTCTCGGGCTTGAGAACGAGCTGCATCGCGCACGCATCGACGATGCGATCGTCAAACTCGACGCGACCCGCGTATTCCTTGGCGATCTCGCGGCCAACGTCGAGGAAAAGTCCCTGCGAGAACTTGAGGATATTCGCCTTGTGCACCAGTGTCACGCGCTTCCGCTTGTGTGATACCGCGTACTCGAAGGCGTAGCGGACGATGCGCTCGGAGCCGGCGCGGGTGATCAGCGCGACTGACTCTGCAGCAGCTTTCGGATCGCCCGCGATCGGGACGTAGTGCTCGATCCCGATGTAGAGTCCCTCCGTGTTTTCACGAATGAGGACGATGTCGATGTTCTCATAACGGCCGCCCGGGCGCATCGTGTACGCCGGGCGGACGTTCGCATACAGGTCGAAGGTCTTGCGCAGCGCGACGTTGACCGAGCGGTAGCCGCCGCCGACGGGCGTCTCGAGCGGGCCCTTGAGCGCGAGCCGCGTGCGGCGGATCGATTCGAGCGTCGCCTCGGGCATCGGGTCGTTGACCGCCGATACGCCGGCGAGGCCAGCCACCTGGCGGTCGTAAATGAAATCACAACCGGCCGCGTCGAGAACGCGAACCGTTGCGTCGGTGATGCCCGGTCCGATGCCGTCCCCGGGGATGAGCGTTACGTGAGTTGGCATGACGAAAGAGAAGTTGCAGCGCTCAGGGCGCTGCGACGAGATCGGCCAGAGCGAAGGCGACACTCTCGAGCGTCGCCGAGTTGATTTCCGTTCCAGCAGCGCCGCGGATCTCGCCGATCCAGCGGACGGTTGCACCGCGCACGTCGAGCAGCGCAACGCGCAGCACCGGCCGTGCGCGTCCGTCGGTCAGGCGCTCGAAGCGAATTTCCACAGGAAAGAGCGCGTAGCGCGCATCGGTGACGGCGACAATGCTGCGAAGCTGCGACGCGAACGGCTCGGGCACCTGCCCATCGATCGATCGCGCGCCGTAGCGCAGGCGCTCGGCGGCGAGCGAATACGGATCGCTGACATAGCCGTAGTTCCGCTTCGCCGAGCGCGCGATCGCGGGCGGGTAAGTCCAGTCGGTGCGGAACCCACGCTCGGAGAGCGCTCGCTCGATCGCGCTGTCGAGCGCGGCCAGGGTCGCACGCGGCTCAGCGATGCGCGACGACCAGCCGATCGTGTCCGTGCGCACATAATGCACCGGGAGCACGACGATGTGCTGTCCGGCAAGTCCGGCCAGCGGGCTGGACTTGCGAGGGGGGGTCTGCGCCACGGGCGGAACGGTGTCTGCCGTGGCCGCTGGAGCGGTGGATGGGTTCTGCGGCGCCGGCTTGATGCAACCGGCGAGAGTGACAGCGGCTCCGAGCGCGGCGAGTAGCGGCGCGACGATCGCCACGAGCTTCGGACGTCTCACGCGAATCCCGGGTGGAAGGTTGTCTGCAAGCTAACGGCGCGCCGCCGAACAGGGCAGACCGAGAGAAGCGTTGACCGCCCGCGCACCGGCAGGCAGTTTCCGCTTCCGCCGGCGCCCGGCCGTTGCGAACGCTGCCCGCGAACGCTGCCTGCGGTACACGACGACCACGCCCCAACGATGCCACGTCCAGCTCACAACGCGTGCGCCGCCGCGATTCTCATTTTCGCGCCAGCGACAGCGGCGTCGCAAACCGCGCCGCCCGCCAACTCTGCCCCCAAGGCCGGGTTCGATTTCACGATCGACAACATCATGCGCGGGCCCGAGCTCTATGGGCGAGAGCCGCAACAGCCGCGCTTCACGGCCGATGGACGTTGGATCTATTTCCGTTGGCTGCCGCCGGCGTCGAGTTGGCGCGAGACGATGCGGCCGTACCGCGTACGCGCCGTCGCGGGAGCGACTCCCGAGCCGATCAGCCAGGCCGCCTGGGACAGCGCGGCGCCCCTCCTGGACCGTCAGGCGCTGTCGCCGGACCGGCGCTGGGCGGTGGTCTCGCATCAGGGTGATCTCTTCCTCGCCGACCAGCAGACGTTGGCCGTGCGGCGGCTGACTGAGACCGTCGCTGCCGAGACGGCGCCGGTATTCAGCGCCGATGGCAAGCGGGTGTTTTTCGTGCGCGACGACAACGCGTTCTCGTTCGAGCTCGACGGCGGGCTGGTCCGACAGCTGACGGATATCCGGCATGGCGCGGCGCCGAAGCCGGACAGCGCGGCGGGCCAGCGGGCCGCGATCGAGAAACAGCAGCGCATCCTGCTCGAGTCGGTGCGCGACAAGATCATCGCCGACAGCGTCGCGAAGGCTGAGCGACTGGCCCGCGAGGCCGGCCAGCCAAAGCCGCTCTGGCTCAAGGATAAGGAGAAGGTCACGACGATCAGCATCTCGCCTAACGGCCGGGCACTACTGCTCGTCACTGAGACGGCCGTGCCTAACGCGAAGCCGGTCAACGTCCCGAACTATGTGACGAGCTCGGGGTACACCGAGGAGATCGCCGGGCGGACAAAGGCCGGCGACGCGGAGCCGGTGTCGCGCGTCGCCTGGATGCGGATCCCCGGTGGCGACGTGCGCTGGCTGCAGGTCGTGCCACGCGACACGCTCGTCCCCGACGAAGTGAACGTCAAGGGGTGGAACCGGGATGGCAGCGCGGCGCTCGTCGTCGCGACCAGCCACGACTTCAAGACGCGCGCCCTGAGCACCGTCGGTTCCGATTCGGGGGTGCTGCGTCCCGTCGACACGCTTCGCGACAGCGCATGGGTCGGCGGGCCGTGCGACGGCTGCGCGGGCTGGTTCGCGCAGGGTGCCGGAATCTGGTTCGTGTCGGAAGCGAGCGGCTTCGCGCACCTCTACACCGTCGATGCGCGCGGCGGCAGCCGGCGGCAGCTCACGAGCGGCCGGTGGGAGGTGCTCGAGGTCGAGCTCTCGCGCGACGAGTCCGAGTTCTACATTCACACGCGCGAGAGCTCACCCTACGAGCGGCAGCTCTGGCGGGTCGGCGTGCGGGGCGGACCACGCACCCGGATCACCACCCGAATCGGCTCGCACGACGCGACGGTCTCGCCTGATGGCGAGTGGCTCGCCGATGTCTACTCACCCGCCAACCGTCCGCCCGAGTTGTTCCTCTCCCGGAACGTGGCCGACGCGCCGATGGCGCAGCTCACCTCATCGGCGAGCGCTGACTGGCTGGCGTTCCCCTGGATCACCCCGCCGATCGTCGGGATTCCGGCGTCGGACGGCGCAACGCTGCCGGCGAGGGTCTACCGGCCGGCCGACGTGGGTGCGAAGCCTAACGGCGCGGCGGTGATCTTCGTCCATGGCGCGGGCTACCTGCACAACGTCGTGGCCTCGTGGTCGCCGTACCCGCGCGAGTACATGTTCAACCAGTACCTCGCATCGAAGGGGTACGTCGTCGTCGACGTCGATTACCGGGGCTCGGCGGGGTACGGTCGTGACTGGCGGACCGCGATCTACCGGCACATGGGTGGCCGCGACCTCCAGGATCAGGTCGACGCGTCGCGGTGGCTGCGAAAGGAGCACAACGTCAGCCCCGAGCGCGTCGGCATCTACGGCGGCAGCTACGGCGGATTCATAACGCTGATGGCGCTGTTCACGACCCCGAAGGAATTCGGGGCGGGGGCGGCGCTGCGCTCGGTCACGGACTGGGCACACTACAACAACGGCTACACCGGACGGATCCTCAACCTTCCGCAGGCCGACACGCTCGCCTTCCGGCGATCGTCGCCGATCTACTTCGCTGAAGGGCTCGAGGATCCGCTGCTGATCGCGCACGGAATGGTAGACACAAACGTCAACTTTCAGGACGACGTCCGGCTCGTCCAGCGGCTGATCGAGCTGCGCAAGAGGGATTGGGAGCTCGCCGTCTATCCGGTTGAGGACCACGCGTTCGTGAGGCCCACGTCGTGGGCCGACGAATACCGGCGGATCTTCGCGCTGTTCGAGGAAAACCTGAAGGGGGAGCGCCGTTAGGCGCTCCCCCTTCAGGACAGTTCGTCAACAGCGGCCGATCAGGGGAATCCGGTCCGCTGTTCCTGCGGTTCCTGCCTCGTCTCGCGAACCTTTGGCGCCTGTCCGTAGTTGTACTGGAAGGTCAGCCACGCCGAGCGGGCGCCGAAGTTGCGCGCCGTCAGCTGCATGATGTTGTCGTCGCCGGTCAGGATCCGCATGCGGTTCGTGTTGAACGGATCGTTGACGCGGAATCCGACGATCATCTTGTCGCCCTGGACCTTCTTCCTCACGGAAAAGTTGGTTCCCTGGAAGGCGGCGAACGTGCCCCGCTCGATCTTCATCGGTGCGCGGTAGAACCAGGCGCCCTGCAACGTCAGGGTCTGGCTCACCTGCGACGTCGCGTTGAACCGTGTCGACCAGCCAATCGCGTTCGAACCCACCGCCGACGTCGAACCACCGTCGGTGACCATCTTGAAGACGTTGAAGCTGCCGAAGCCGTTGAACTTCTGTCCGAGGCGCAACTGACCGTTCAAGTCGGTGCCCCAGGAGTTGCTCGTCGCGAGGTTCTGGAAGCTGATCGACGTCACTTCACGCGCTTCGACGGTGTCGGCGGTGTTGATGTTTACCCGGATGACGTTCGTCGTGCGGCGATAGAACGGCGCGAACTGGATCATCCCGAACTTGCCGTTGCGCGTCATCCCCAATTCAACGGCGTCGGTGTACTCGGGCTTCAGCGCCGGATTTCCAAAGAACACGTTCTGGACGTCGAAGAACGACGGGAACGGGTTGAGCTCCTGGGTCCCCGGCCGGCGGATGCGGCGCGAATAACTCGCCTTGAGCTGCGTCGCCTCGCTCGGGCTGTACATGACGACGCCGCTCGGGAAGAGGCTGGTGTAGTCGTACGGATACTCCTCCGCAGGCGACGCGAGGCTGAACGTCCGGCTCGCACGCTCCGCGCGGAGGCCACCTTGCAGCTGCATCTTGCCGATCGTCTGGCTGAGCACTCCGTAGGCCGCGTGGACCGTCTCATCGAACTGGAACGAGTTGCTCAAATTGCTTGGCACCCAGGTGCCCGAGCCGGTCGCATCCTTTGAGGCACTGAAGTCGCGGTCGAGCCAACGGCCATTGCCCTTGTACCCGGTCTCGAGCTTGAACGCCTTGCCTAACGGCCTGGTGTAGTCGGCCTGCGCGGTGAGCTGCCGGGTGATGGCGTCGGTCGCGTCAAGCTCGCCCTCGAGGCGCGCGCGCGACGACGGATCCTTCCAGAGCTCGGTGCGATCTTCATCGTGGGCGTTGTTGAACCGCACCTCGGTCGACAGCTCATGCTTGCGCGGCTCGAAGGTCCGCTTCAGCGCCGTCGTGTAGTCGAACATCAACCCCTTGGTGTCGGCGTTGCGTGGGCGCTCGTAGAAGTCGTACGGGTTGCGCGATCCATCGAGCTCGATGAAGCTGCTGACCTGGTTGTCGGCGCCGGTTCGGTTATTGACAGTGAGCGCGTTCGAGAACAAGTCGCGTGGCGACAGCTTGTAGTCGGCGTTGGCGCTGAAATTCTGCCCCGTTCCACCAGTCCGGCCGTCGATGTCCTGCGCCGTGATCCCCTCGAGCGAGCGCAATGCATCGTAGCGCTCCCGGTCGTTGATCCCGACGATAGCGCGGTCGTCGGAGTAGACGCCGAGGCTCGAGAAGAGCGTCAGCTTGCCAGCCTGGTAGCCGGCGTTGCCGGACGCATTGAAGCGGTCGGTCTCGGCCGCCTGCAGGTTCAGGCCGGCGCTGATACCGAGATCGACGTTCTGCTTGAGCACTATGTTGATGATCCCGGCCATTCCTTCGGGGTCGTACCTGGCCGACGGGTTCGGGACGACCTCGATCCGATCGACGATGTTCGAGGGAACGCTCTTGAGGTAGGCGCCGAGCTGGGCGCCGCGAATCGGCGATGGCCGTCCGTTGATCTGGATTGCCACATTCTCGTTGCCGCGCAGGCTGACCTTGCCTTCGCCGTCGACCTGGACCGAGGGCACTGCATCGAGGATCTCGCTCGCGTTTCCGGCGCCGGGCGCGACTTGCTTCGCCGTGTAGCTGTTCCGATCCGGTTCGACCACCACCGCCGCGCGCTCGGCCGTCACCTCGACGCTCTGGAGCACGGTCGCGATCTGGGCGAGCCCGATGATGCCCGCGTCCACCGACGGAGCCACCGGGGTGATCGTGAATGCCTGACGCTGCGGCTTGAAGCCCATTGACGTTACGCGCAGGTAGTAGGCGCCGGGGCGAAGCCCGCGCACCCTGAACGACCCCGCATTGTCGGCGTATTCGCCGGCGACGAGAGACGAATCGGTCGCGCTGTGTACGGCGACCGCGGCTCGCACTACTGGCGTCTTCGCGGCGTCGGACTGCACGACACCGTGCACCTCACCGTTGCCGGCCGGCGGCGGTGGGGCGGCGCGATTCGGTGTCTGCGCCTGCAGGGTGGATCCGCCGACGGCGAGAAGCGCGCCGAGCGCGAAGAGTCGGAGTTGGTTCATAACGGGAACTCCACGGTGCGGGGGCAATCCGGGATCTGACGGGCAGCCGGTCCTCTACGCCAGCCACGAACCTGAGTTTCGCGGGTCTGGGTCGTAAGGGATTGAGGATGTGTCAGAATCTTGTCAGCAACTGCACCGCGAACCTGCTCGGGTGATCAGCCGATTGCAGACGCTCGGGCGCGCCCGCGGGGCACGATCACGAGGAGGGCAACCGCGGCGGTCGCGCTCAGCCCCGCGCCCATCTGGAACGCCGCGAGCGAGCCGTACCTGTCCCAGACCGCCCCGAAGAGCACCGAGGCGGGAAAGGCACCGAGCCCGATCGCGAGGTTGTACCATCCGAAGCCCGCCCCGCGCTTCGCCGCCGGGACCAGGTCGGCGACGAGCGCCTTCTCGACGCCCTCGGTGAGGCCGAAGTAGGTGCCGTACAACGCGAAGAGCGCCCATGCCTGCCACATCGCCGTCGCCCTACCGAATGCCATGTAGACGAGCGCATAGATCAGCCAGCCGGCGACGATCAGCGGCACGCGGCCCACCCGGTCGCTGAGCGCGCCGCTCGGCGCACTGGTCGCGGACTTCACCACGTGTAGCAGGGCCCAAAGAATTGGCAACAGGGCCGTCGCGACACCGAGCTGGGACGCGCGAAGCAGCAGGAAGGCGTCGCTCGAGTTGCCCAGCGTGAACACGAGCAAGACGACGAGAAAGCCCCAGAAACGTCCGGGAAGTCCTCCAGCCCGCGTCGCGACCGCGGTACCAGGCGGCGGAACCGCGCGAGTGCGGCGCTCCTCGCGGACGCCAACAATCAACGCGACAACGGAGAGAAGTCCGGGAATTCCGGCGAGGAGAAAGAGCTCGCGCAACGAGAGCGACGTCCAGCGCAGTACGGCAAACGCGACGAGCGGGCCAACGACCGCGCCGAGATGATCGGCCGCACGGTGAAATCCGAATGCGCGTCCGCGTTGTGAGGGGTCGACCGAGTCGGCGAGCAGCGCATCACGCGGCGCGCTGCGGATTCCCTTGCCGATTCGATCGCTCACCCTGATCAGCAGTACCTGCGTCGCGCTCTGCGCGAGCGCGACGAGCGGTCGCATCGTGGACGCGATCACGTAGCCGATCACGACCAGCGGCTTGCGTCGCCCGACGCGATCCGACCACCAACCGCTGAACAGCTTGAGCAGTGCGGCCGTCGTCTCGGCGGCGCCTTCAATCACTCCGATCGTCGCGGCGCTCGCGCCGAGTGTCGTCGTGAGAAAGAGCGGAAGGAGCGGATAGATGATCTCGCTCGACGCGTCGGTCAGAAGGCTGACGAGAGCGAGCGCGAGGACCGTGCGCGGGAGCTTCGGCCTGCCCGAAGCGGCGGGCGGCGCGGGCGTGTCCGAGGCGTCTTCCGTCACGCGCAAACCCTTGCGCGGCGCGCCGGTCGGGGCGAGATAACAGCACCATGCCATTGACCACGAGCGGCCCGCCCGCCATCGCGCGCACACACGCCCTTCTTCGCGACGCCCGGGTGCAAATCGCCGCGCGCGACGACGACAACGTCCGCTTGCAGATCGCACTCGCCGAGATCGCGTCGCCGACTGGCACCGAAGGCGCCCGCGCGCGATACGTCGCGGACCGTCTGCGGGGGGCGGGGATGCGGGTGGAACTGGACGCTGTTGGAAACGTCGTTGCGCACCGAGCCGGCACATTCGGCGCTGACCCCGTGGTCCTCTGTGCCCACCTCGACACCGTGTTCGGGGCCGACGACGACGTCACCGTCAGGCGCGAAGGCGGACGCCTGATCGGTCGAGGGATCGGAGACAACGCGCGCGGTCTCGCGGCAATGATCGCGCTCGCCGAGGTGATGGAGAGTACGGGGCTGCGGACGGAGCGCCCGATCGTCTGCCTTGCGACGGTGGGCGAAGAAGCGCTCGGCGACCTGCGCGGAGCGAAACATTATTTCGACAGCGAGGGCCGGAACGCGCATGCCGCGATCGCCATCGACGGGCCGGGCGACGAGCGCGTCGTGCACCGGGCGGTCGGATCCCGGCGCTGGCGCATTCGCTTCAGCGGGCCGGGCGGGCACAGCTGGTCGGGGTACGGGCTTCCCAACCCGCTCAACGCTGCCGGGTCGGTCGCGGCGATGCTCGCCGCGCTCCCGGTGCCTAACGACCCCCGGACGACATTGACGGTGTCGCGGATCATCGGTGGGCTGTCGATCAACTCGATCCCAGGCGACGCGCTGGTCGAGATCGACCTGCGATCGGTATCGCAGGACACGCTGGACCGGCTGGCGCGAGAGACGCTCGCCGTGGTCGACGTCGCGCTCGGCGAGGAGAACCTGCGCCGGGCGCGCGGGACTCCACCGCTCACCTGCGCCGTCGAGGTCATCGGTGACCGGCCGGGGGGTGAGACGCCCGCGTCGCACGAGCTCGTGAGCAGCGCGATCGCGGCGACGCGACTGGTCGGCCGGACGCCCGAGCTCGGGTCGGCGTCGACCGACGCCAACGTTCCGATCTCGCTCGGCATCCCGGCCATTGCGTTAGGCGCGGGTGGGCGCGGGGGCGATGCGCACACGCCGCAGGAGTGGTTCGAGAATGTCGAGGGCAGCGCCGGGATTGCCCGGTTGCTGACAGTGGCCTGCCAGGCGGCCGGGCTGATATCCCGGTAGCGGCTGATTACTCGCATCTGCAACTAAATCGGCGCCACGCCGGATGGTTCACACCCCGGCGCCCATCGCAGCGAGCACGCGCCCGGCCCGCGCGGCTGCCTCGGCGATGCGCTCCGTACCGGCGATGAACGAGATTCGGAAGAATCCCTCGCCACCCGCGCCGAACGCCGAGCCGGGAAGCACGATCACTCCTTCCTCCTCCATCAGCCGATCAGCGAAGGCCGCGCTGGGCATTCCCTCCGGCAGCGGAATCCAGAGATACATGCTCGCCTGCGGGGAATCGCAGGTGAAGCCGTTGGCGCGGAACGATGCGACCGCGGCGTCGCGCCGTTCCCTGAAGACCGCGACGTTCTTCGGGACGAATTCCTTCCAGCTCTGGAGCGCGGCGACTCCGGCCGCCTGCACGGCCATGAACTGGCCCGTATCGATGAAGGACTTCGTCTTGGCGAGGGCGCCGCAGAGCGCGGTGCTCCCGACGGCCCATCCGCATCGCCAGCCGGTCATGTTATAGGTCTTCGAGAGCGAATGAAACTCGATCGCGACCTGGTCTGCGCCGTCGATGTCGAAGATGCTTGGCGCGACGTAGCCGTCGAAGGTCAGCTCGGAATACGCGTTGTCGTAGACGAGCAGAATGTCGCGGGCCTGGCAGACGCGCACGACCTTTTCGAGATAGTCGAGGGGCGCGATCGCCGCCGTTGGATTGTTGGGATAGTTCAGGTAGAGCAGGCGCGTCCTCGCCAGCACGTCCTTCGGGATTTCGTCGAGATCGACGAGGAAGTTCGTGCGCGGCCGGAGCGGATACTTGTAGGCCGTCGCATCGGAGAGCAGCGTCCCGCCGATGTACGCGCCATACCCGGGCTCGGGAACGATCGCGACGTCGCCCTTCTGCAGGTAGGCGAGGGCCAGATGGACGATGCCTTCCTTCGACCCGATCAGCGGCACGACCTGCGAGAGCGGATCGAACCGGTGGCCGAATCGCAGCTGCATCCACGCGGTGATCGCTTCCCGGTAGGCGACATGTCCCAACCCGAAACCATAACGGTTGAGGGCTGGTGTCCGCGCACCTTCCGCGAGTGCGCGCATCGCCGCTTCCGGCGCGGCGAGGTCCGCGTCACCGGCACCGAGGTCGATCACGTCGATACCGCGGGCGACGAGGTCGCGCTTCTTCTGCGGAATTGCCGCAAGGGCGTAAACGGGAAGACTGTTGTAGCGATCGGTCAGGCGTGGCACGCGTCAGGCTCGGGGTGCGGGTCGAACAACGGTGACAGCGGAGCGGTCAGGACGTCGGCGGGTTGAAGCCGGCGTGCTGTGCGTCGATCCAGCTCCGGTGGTACTTCGGATCCTCGATGTCAAGAGCCGTCTTCGCGACCTTGAGCGGCCGGAAGGTGTCCATCATGACCGCGAGCTCGTCGGTGAACTTTGCGCCAATGCTCGCCTCGGCGCGTCCCGGGTGCGGGCCGTGCGGGATGCCGTCCGGGTGGTGGGTGATGCTGCCGAATTCGATTCCCTTGCGCGACATGAACTCGCTGGACGCGTAGTAGAGGACCTCGTCCGAGTCGACGTTGCTGTGGTTGTACGGCGCAGGTACGGCCTCGGGATCGAAGTCGTAGGGGCGCGGGCAAAAGGAGCAGACGACAAAGCCGTCGCCCTGAAAGGTCTGGTGCACCGGTGGCGGCTGGTGCACGCGTCCGACGATCGGCTCGAAATCGCGGATGTTGAACGCCCAGGGGTAGAAGTATCCATCCCATCCGATCACGTCGAACGGGTGGTGGTCGAGGACGAGCTCATTGATTCCATCGTACTGCTTCACGTAGATCGAGAAGTCCCCCATCTCGTCGTGGGTCTTCAGGGTCGTCGGCACGCGGACGTCGCGCTCGGAGAACGGGGCGCCTTCGATGAGCTGGCCGAACTCGTTGCGATAGCGCTTCGGCCAGCGGACGTGGCCGCGACTCTCCATGATCAGGAGCTTGGCCTGCTCGGCGCCCTTCTCGAACTCGTACTGGTGCATGATGCCGCGGTGGATCACGAGGTAGTCGCCCTCGCCGAACGGCAGGTCGCCATACTGGCTGTGGAGCGTGCCCTTCCCCTTCGCGACGTACACCAGTTCGTCCGCCTGCGCGTTCCGATAGAAATGGCTATCGGCCTTGTCCGGCTCGACGTAGAGCATCGCGACATCGGTGTTGAAGAGCAGCGGAATGCGGTCGAGCGTCGCGCTGCCTCCCTTCTTCACCTGCGACGTGCGGAAGTGGCGGTGGCGGAGCGTCTGGTCTTCATCGGCGACGAACGGCGTCTCCTTCACCCGGCGCACGGACCTGATCGTCGTCGGCGGATGGGTGTGGTAAAGCAGGGCCGACGTCCCGGTGAACCCCTCGTGGCCGACGAGCTGCTCGGCGTAGAGTCCGCCGTTCGGCTTCCGAAAGGCGATGTGCCGTTTCCGCGGAATGCTGCCTAACGTATGATAGAATGGCATGGCTCAGGTATCCGTGAGGTAGGTCTTCAACCCGATCGCGTCGCGACGTGCGACAGCGTTCCCGATGGTCCGTCGATGGTGATCTCCGCCGATTCGCGCGCGCCGAGCGGCGCGTCAACGATGCCGGCGTCGTGAACGAAGAGGTCGCCCGCGCGGAGCGTGTAGCGCGCAGAGGCGGCCGCCACGGACTGGCCGAGCGCCTCGAGCGCACCTCCGAGCGGAATCCGCCTGACGCTCTCGTGCGGCAGCGTGACGAGCAGTTCGCTGTCCCCGGTGAGCACGGCAGGGGAAGCGAGTGCGGGCCCGATCACGAGCCGGTCGCTGGCAACTTCCGCGTCTGGGTCCGGGCTCCGCCATTCGGCGAACATCGTCACCCCGGCGAGGTGCGCCGCTCCCCGCTCCGGGGTGATGTCACGGCCGCCGGTGCCGATCGCCGCGATGAGACCGACGGCGAGCAGCTCGTTCGCGTTCACGGCGACGTGTGTTCCTGGGCCGGCGATCTCGCGCGGGTCGCCGAATGTCAGCGCTTCGGCCGCCGCGCCGTCGGCCGCGACCGCGACGACTTCGCGCACCATCCGCGCGTAGGGCACTGGCGCCAGCAGCCGGACGCTGCCGACGTCGTAGGTCACCGCGCCGGGTGTCGCTGTCAGGTGCGTGACGAGGCGCTCGAGCTGCGCCACGCGTGGCAGCGCGGCGAAGACGTCTTCCATCCCGATCGCCGTGAGGTCGGCGACGCGGCCACCGTCGGCGGAAAGCAGCCCGACGCGGGCGCTCTCGCCGACAGCGGCGCCACCGGGACGTACGAACGTGACGAGCATCGCCGCGAGAGTGTCAGGCCGGAGGTCTACAGATTCCCGCGCTTCGCCTGCTCCAGCTCGATCGACTCGAACAGCGCCTTGAAGTTGCCCTTTCCGAAGCTCTTCGCGCCCTTTCGCTGGATGATCTCGTAGAACACCGTCGGCCTGTCCTCGACCGGCTTGGTGAAGATCTGGAGGAGATACCCATCCGGATCACGATCGACGAGGATGCCTAACGATGCGAGCACGTCGAGCGGCTCGTCGATCTTCCCGACGCGTTTCTGGAGGTCGGCGTAGTACGTCGTCGGCGCCGAGAGGAATTCGACGCCACGGTCGCGAAGCTGCGTGACCGTCGCAACGATGTCGTCGGTGGCGAGCGCCATGTGCTGGACGCCGGGGCCGCCATAGAAATCGAGATACTCCTCGATCTGCGACTTCTTCTTGCCCGACGCCGGCTCGTTGATCGGAAACTTGATCCGGTCGTTCCCGTTCGCCATGACCTTCGACATCAGCGACGAGTACTCGGTAGAGATGTCCTCGTCGTCGAAGGTGAGCAGGTTGCGGAAGCCCATGACGTGGGCGTAGAACTCGACCCACACGTTCATCTTTCCCAGCTCGACGTTGCCGACGCAATGGTCGACGTATTTGAGCCCCACCGGCGCCGGATTGCAGGACGGCTTCATCGGAACAAAGCCGGGCATGAACAAGCCCTTGTAGTTCCTGCGCTCGACGAGCGAGTGGATCGTCTCGCCGTAGGTCTTGAACGAGGCGATGACGACTTCGCCGTCGTTGTCCTTCATCACGCGCGGCTGGTGCACCGGCACGGCGCCGCGCTCGACCGCCTTGTTGAATGCATCGCGCGCGTCATCGACCCAGAGCGCGAGATCGCGAACGCCGTCACCGTGCCGGTGAATATGCTCGGCGATGACCCTGGCCTCCTCGCTGGCATCGGGACGCGTCGGCGTCGTGACCACGAAGCGAATCTTGTCCTGCTGCAACAAGTAGCTCGCCCGGTCGCGCACGCCGGTCTCGGGGCCGCGGTAGCCAACGAGCTGGAAGCCAAACGCCGAGCGGTAGAAATGCGCCGCCTGCTTGGCGTTGCCGACGTAGAACTCGATATAGTCGGTCCCGTTGATCGGGAAGGTGTCTGTTACCGGTGCCGCCGTCGGGGCGGTCTCGATCGTCGTCGCCATGTGAATCACTCCGTATGATCGCGATGCTGCTGTTCGCAGGGCTGGCAGGCGCCGTCAGGCAGCGCGAGCGAAAAGGTTTACGCCGCGCGCCCTGCGTCGAGAAAGCTGTTCACGTCGGCCGTACTCATGCTCGGCTCGCCTGGCGAGACGTTGTCGAGCTTCCCCTGCTTCATCCATTTCTCGAGCGAGCCGACGAGCTCGAAGAGATGCTCGAACGAGTCCACGTAGTAGAGTAGCGGCTGGTACTTGTCGATCTCGAAGTACTGGTTCACCACCCATTCGAGCTGGAAGGGAAAGCGCTGGACGTCGGGGCTGTCGATCGAGTGGGCGATCTCGCCGTAGCTCGAGAGCAGGCCGCTTCCGTACACCTTGAGGCCCTTCCCGTCCTGCGACTTCATGAGGCCGAACTCGATGGTGAACCAGAAAAAGCGGGCGAGCGCCTTGAAGATGCTCGTCACCCGGCGCACGCGCTCATCCCGATCCTTGATACCGGCGACAATGTCGGCCGCAGTGCGCGCGGCCTCGCCGAATCGCACGAGGGTGTCGGCAAACGCCTTGTCCGTGTGCATCGGCACGTGGCCGGCGATGTCGTGGAAGATGTCAGGCTCGGGGAGGTAGTCGATGTTCCCCTTGTCCCGAATCGTGATCGTCGTCGGGAACTCGCGCTGTCGCAGGCAATCGAAGAACAGGTAGGCGGGCACGTACCCGCTCACTGGCTTCGCGCGAAATCCGGTGAGCGGCTCCATGAACTTGTTGACGTCCTCGAGCCTCGGAACCTGGGTCGGGTTGAGGCAGAGATTCTCGATGCCCTGCAGGAACCGATGGTTCGCGTATCGCTGCCAGCGCGGTGCCATCCGCTCGTACAAGCGGCTCCACGCCTCGTGGTTTTCCGCGTTGTACAGGTCGTAGGGCTGCTGGATGTACAGCTCGCCCCGTGCCTGCGCCTGCTCGATGAAGGGCGCCTTCGTCGTGGTCAGCCCTGAAGCGCCACTCCGGTCAATCTGCGCTGAAGTCACGAAGATCTCCTCGGTACGGCCCGAAATCGGAAAACGAGGGGGCGACTGATGCGCCACGCGATCCCCCAAATCTAACGCCCGGGCGGACAACTGCTGAACTGCAATTACCCGGATTCCACGGATTCAGCGGATGGTGCCAGCTGCGCGAGTGGCAATCCGCGGAATCGGATGAATCCGTCAGATTGTGGTTCACCGACGCCGGCTGCTCCCTACACCGCGACTGGCAGCGTGTGCCCGCCATCGCCGGGTAAGGCATCGGCCATCCCCCGCGCGAGCGCCTCGCGGCCGCGCTTGAGCTTCCGGACACGCAGCATTGCCCAGCCGAGGTACACGAACATGGCGATCTCTCCGACTATCGAGAGCCCGACGACAAAGCTCCTGGTGATCGCGAGCTCGCCATCCTTGGCGAGGGTGCTGACCCATACGAGCCCGATCGCCAGCGGAAACACCGGCAATGGCAGCACCAGCCGCTCAAAGGTGATGCGGGTGTCGAGCGACTCGAGCTCATTCAGGCCGATCGCCTCGCGCATCCGATAAGCGTGGAAGTACATCATTCCGAGCACGAAGAAAACAGTGCCAAAGCCCACGTAGAACATGAGCAGCAGCTTGAAGCCGCCGGCATCGAGGGCGCGGGTCAACGTGCCCGGACGAAACGTCGCGAGGCCACCGTCGAAAAAGAAATCGGTGAGCACCTGCGTCAGGAACTTGAGTGGATAGACGAAGAACAGGACCACGAATAGCAGCACGCCGTTGAGGCGGATCGTCGTCGGATCCTCGAGACCATAACGGCGGAAGAAGCGGTACTGGTAACCCCACAACCGGAAGAGCAGCGCGAAGCTGAGCGCGAAGCCAATGAAGCCGCGCATCGCGTGGAGCAGCTCGGCCACGCTCCCTGGAACCTCGAGCGAAACGACAAGGAGGGTGATCGCGAAGCCGAAGACCGCGTCGCTCAATCCCTCGAGGCGCGACACTTCCCGGCCTCGCCACTCGAATCCGTTTTCGTGGCCGCGGAGGTACTTCCGACCAAACGACATCAGCCGCGCAGCTCGGGCAGGTCGCGGAAGAACTCGAGGGCGCCTGGATTCGCGAGCGCATCGCGATTCTTCACCGCCCGGCCATGCACGACCTCGCGGACGGCGAGCTCGCTGATCTTGCCGCTGATCGTCCGCGGGATGTCGAGCACCTGCACGATCTTCTTCGGCACGTGGTGTGGGCTGGTGTGCTCCCGAATGCGCTCGCGAATGCGGGTGCGGAGCTCGTCGCTCATCGAGGCCTCGTCGCGGAGCCGGACGAAGAGTACGATCCGTGACTCATCTTCGCTCAGCGCCTGCTCGATCGCCAGGCACTCGACCACCTCGGGCAGCTGCTCGACCTGCCGATAGATCTCGGCCGTACCGATCCGCACGCCTCCCGGGTTGAGCGTCGCATCGCTCCGGCCGTGGATGATCAACCCGCCATGTTCGGTGAGCTCGGCCCAATCGCCGTGGCGCCAGACGTTCGGGAAATGGTCGAAGTAGGCCGCCCGGTATTTCGCGCCGTCGGGGTCGCGCCAGAACGCGACCGGCATGCTCGGGAAGGGTTTGGTGCAGACCAGCTCACCGGGGGTTCCCTCGACGGGACGTCCCGTCTCGTCCCAGACTTCGACCGCCATGCCCAGGCCGCGGGTCTGCAGCTCGCCGCGCCAGACCGGCGTGATCGGGTTGCCTAACGCGAAGCAGGAGACAATGTCGGTGCCTCCGCTGATGCTGCTCAGGCGGACGCCGGGACCGAGCGCGCGCAGCACGTAGTCGTAGCTGTGCGCGGCCAATGGGCTTCCAGTCGACAGCACCGCCTCGAGAGGGCGGAGGTCGTACAGCTTCCCCGGCTCGAGCTCGGTCTTCTCGAGCATCGCCAGGTACCTGGCACTCACACCGAACACGGTCACGCGCTCGTGCTCGGCCATCTTCCAGAGAATTGCCGGATCGGGAGCGAGGGGGGCGCCGTCATACAGGACGATGCCAGCGCCTAACGCGAGCGCGCTGACCATCCAGTTCCACATCATCCATCCGCAGGTGGTGAAGTAGAACAGGCGGTCGCCCTCACCGACGTCGCCATGAAGCGCGAGCTCCTTGAGGTGCTGGAGCAGCGTTCCCCCCGCGCCGTGCACCATGCACTTGGGGAGGCCGGTCGTCCCCGACGAGTAGAGGATGTACAGCGGGTGATCGAAGGGGAGCCGCTCGAAGTCGAGTGGCGGCGGGACGTCCGCGTCGGGCGCGAAGTCGCTCCAGCCAATGGCGCGCCGGATCAGCCGGGCGTCGGGATCCGGCGTCAGGTACGGGACGACGACGACCCGCTCGAGCGATGGCAGCCCGTCCACGATCTCGCGGACCCGCTCGAGGCAGTCG
>JANMAM010000027.1:0-5448 GCA_031359795.1 Gemmatimonadaceae bacterium | reverse complement strand
ATGGCGGCGAGGCCGCACATGAAGATGACCGCGATGCGCCGAGCAACCGCCGCGGACAGTGCGCGCGCTCGGGCGCTGGCCGATACGCTGCGCCGGGCGTTAGGCAGGTACCAGGATGTGCGCGTCGCCGAAGCGGACGGGTTCAGGATGTTCGCGCCGCAGCTCAAGAAGCCGCGCGTCTATCATTTCACGCGCAAGATGGCCGCGGCAAAGGCGGCGTTCACCTTCGATGCCAGCGCGCCGACGTCACTGCTCTACACGCGCGACTCGGGTGGCGCCTTCAAGCTCGTCGGCGCGATGTATACCGCCCCGCACCGGCTGAGCGAGGACGAGCTCAACGCCCGCGTCCCGCTCTCGATCGCGCGCTGGCACGAGCACGTCAACATCTGCCGGCCGAAGCGCGGCGACACCGAGCGATGGAAGGAGACCAGCAACGGCCGGATGCTCTTTGGTCCGGCGGGCGCGATCGCGACCAGGGCGGACTGCGATGCGAACAACGGGCGCTGGCACGATCACCTCTTCGGGTGGATGGTGCATGCCAACGTCTTTGCGGGCGACGACCTCGGGGCGGTGTGGGGGGATCATCACTAGCTCCGGGGCTCCGCAGCATCCGCGCCGATAGCCGCCTCCCGCGCGGCCGTATCGAAAACTAGCTTGCACCTTCGCCCCCGCGCGGAGAGCCATGTCAAAAGTCGAGCGTCCCGAACTGGCGGACGAGCCTGAATCCGTCCTCTTTGCGGGGCCGGGGGAGATGCGGGCGCGCTGCCGTGCATTCGATTGGGCGAGCACGCCGCTCGGCGCTGTGGCGAGATGGCCGCAGAGCCTGCGCACCGCCGTTTCGCTCGTGCTCGCGAGCGGATTCCCGAGCGTGCTGCACGTCGGCCCCGAAGCGACGTTCGTCTACAACGACGCCTGGGCCGAACTCCTCGACTCGGCGCATCGCGACGCGTTAGGCCACTCGAGCCTCGAGACATTCGCCGAGAGCCGCGGAGCCTTCGAGCCGTACCTGCGGCGGGCCCTCGCCGGCGAGACGGTCGAACCGTCCGAGGTCACCTTCCCGATCGCCCGGGAAGACGGCAGCGGTGGGGCAGTGGGGACACGATGGTTCACCGTGTCGTATGCGCCGCTCCGGGACGAGCGCGGATTGGTGTCCGGCGTCGTCGTCACCGCCGTCGAGACGACGGCAGCGCGACGAGCCACGGCCGCGCTGATCGAGGGAGAAACACGGCTGCGTCTCGCTGTCGACGTAGCCGAGCTCGGGACATGGGAGTGGGATCTCGTTACCGGGAGGGGACAGATCGACCAGCGCGGCGCAAGGATCGTCGGACTCGCGCCGGGACCGCTCGACGATGTGATGCGCGCGCAGCTCGAATGCATTCATCCGGACGACGTCGGCCCGCTGCAGGCGCGAATTGCCGCGTGCATCGAGCGCGGGGGCGCCTTCGACCTCGAGTACCGCGTCATCTACCCTGACAGGAGCGTCCACCACGTCGCGTCGCAGGCGCGCGTTCTCACCGACTCCGCCGGAACGCCGGTGAAGCTCGTCGGGACGAATCGCGATATCACGACCGAGCGGGTCGCGTCCGCGGAGCGCGAGCAGCTGCTCACCGCGAGCGAAATGGAGCGCGCGGCGGCCGACCTGGCGCGGCGCCGGCTCGAGACGGTGCTCGAACATCTCCCCGTCGGGGTCACCCTCGCCGAAGCGCCGAGCGGGCGGCTGCTCGTCAGCAACAGCGCCGTCAGGCGGATCTGGGGACTCGATACACCGGCTGCGCGCGTAGCCGATTACAACACGCTGTACGTCGGCTTCCGTCCCGGGACGGAGCGGCAGTATGCGAACGACGAATGGCCGCTCGCGCGCGCGCTCACCCATGGCGAGATCGTCACCGACGAGGTGATCGACATCGTACGCCCGGACGGCACGCGCCGGAGGTTGAGCATCAGCGCCGCCCCGGTGCGCGACGCCCGAGGCGGGACGTTAGGCGGTGTCGTGCTCTCGATCGACGTGACCGAGCGGGAACGGTTGCTCGCCGAAACCGAGGCCGCGCGCGGTGCGGCCGAAGCGGCGCGCGCCGAGGCCGAGGCGGCGAGCCGTGCGAAGAGCGAGTTCCTGGCCGTCATGAGTCACGAGCTGCGGACGCCGCTCAACGCGATCGGTGGTTACGCAGAGCTGATGGAGATGGGGATTCGCGGCCCGGTCACCGTGCAGCAGCAGGAGGACCTGGCGCGAATCCAGACGAGCCAGCGTCACCTGCTCGGGCTGATCAACGAGGTGCTCAACTACACGAAGCTCGAGACGGGGATGGTGCGCTACGCGATGTCCGACGTCCGAGCACGCGACGCGGTGGCCGAAGCGGAGGGGCTGATCGTTCCCCAGGCGCGCGCTCGCGGCCTCGGCCTCGCGATCGTCCCATGCGCCGACACGATCCTCGTCCGCGCGGACCCGGAGAAGCTGCGGCAGGTGCTGGTGAACCTGCTGTCGAACGCGGTCAAGTTCACCGACGCCGGCGGCCGCGTCGAGGTGCTCTGCGAGAGCAGGGACGATGTCGTCCGCATCCATGTGTCGGACACCGGCATCGGCATTCCGCCAGATCGATGCGAGGCGATCTTCGAGCCGTTCGTGCAGGTGCGTTCAGACCTGACGCGGACCGCCGAGGGGACTGGGCTCGGGCTGGCAATCAGCCGCGATCTCGCGCGCGGGATGGGCGGGGAGCTGACGGTCGAGAGTACGCTCGCGTCGGGGTCGACGTTCACGCTGACACTGGCGCGTGGGGGTGCGGGGTAGCGTCTCACGACGGGGCCTTGGTGCTGATCGGTTCCTCTGGGCCGCTGGCTTCCTGGCAAGTCGGCGGGTGTCCTCAGCATTCGTTCTTCGTGACAGTCTGTGTTGTGAGACACCGAGACACCGAGAGCACCGAGCTGGCATCACGACATCACGATCGCACGAGCCGCGAACAACCTGGGGGCAAGCGGGGCGAGACCATCTCGCCCACTTGCCCCCCAAGTAGTTCGGCCCTGGTGCAAAGGCTCAGCCCTGCGGGCTGTTCTCGGTGACCTCGGTGTCTCGGTGTCTCACCGTTACAGACTGTCACGAAGATCGAATGCCGAGGAGTACGGCCGACTTGCCGGGAGGCCAGCGGCTCAGATGAACGGATCAGCAACAGCGAAGTTGCTGCGCGTTGATGCTGCCAGGGGCCGAAGGAACACCGTCAGGCGGCGGGGAGACGGAACCGCCGCCGCCTAACGCCTAACGCCTGACGAGGCGGAAGGCGATGTCGCGGCCCTGGCCGCCGAAGGCGAGGGAGATCCAGAGCAGCGCGAGATGCTCAAGCTCGCGCGCCCTCACGAGCGGTCCCGCGTCGACAGTGTCGAAGCCGAGCGCCGAGGCGAGGACGCGCGCGACGTCTTTCGCGGCGGCGTTGTCTCCGGCGTAGAACATCGTCGCCGGCGCGCTGCCGTACATCGGGTCGCTCATGTTGTTGGCGCCGGTGATGTTGAAGACTTTCACGACGTGCGCGCGCGGAGCGAGCGCCTGCACCCGCTCGGCTCCCGACTCACCGGCCGGCCCGACGTCGAGCGCGAACTCGGGTCCGAGCGGGTTGGTCGCGTCGAGCAGCGGAACGCCGTCAAGGGAGCCGCGCGCGGCGCCAGCTTCCTCGAGCGCGGCAGAGACCGCGCCCCATGGCGTCGCGAGGAGGACCGCGTCTGCTGCCGTCACCGCCTCGTTCGGGGAAGCGACGCGGGCGCGTGGTGGGAGCGCGGTACCGGGCTTCACCGCCCCTGCGCCATCGCCCGGTCGCCGCACGCCGAAGATGACATCGTGACCGAGCTCCGCCCATCGCCGGCCGAGCGTACCACCGACATTTCCTGCACCGATGATCGCAATTCGCATGATGTTCGCTCCTATTCGCCGAGTGCTTCGACCACGACGCGCGCGGTCTCGGCGCCTGAGAAATTCTGCTGGCCGGTGACGAGATTTCCGTTCGTCCTCGATGCGTCAGGGCATCACATGCTTATCGCGCGAGAGGGCGCCCATGTTCCAGACCGGGGCGGTGGCTGAGCGCCGACTCGGCTCGTTACATTTGAAGCAATTCGCGCCCGACCGGTATTCTGCCTGGCCGTATCACGCGTGTGGCACTGGGTGCGGCGGAGGAGAAGCTGGTGCGGGTCGCGTTCGCAATCCTGATTGGAATTCACGGGCTGATTCACCTGCTCGGCGCCGCGAAGGGATTCGGCTGGGCGGAGGTGCCGCAGCTGCGTACTCCGATCTCACCATTCGGCGGGGCGCTCTGGCTGGCCGCAGCGATCCTGCTCGTCGGCGCGGCGATTGGTTGTGCGCTCGGCGCGCACTGGTGGTGGTGGCTCGCTCTGGCAGGGATGGTCCTGTCGCAGGGGCTGATCGTCGGCGCCTGGAGCGATGCGAGGTTCGGAACGATCGCGAACATCGTGATCGCGGTTCCGCTGGTGGTGATCGCACTGGACGCGCGCGCCTCGAGCTTTCACTCGCGGTTCGTGCACGATCGCGATGCGCTGCTCTCGCGACCGGTGCACGCGGCGCCGTTAGTCACCGAGGCGGACCTTGCACCGCTGCCGCCGCTGATGCAGACGTACCTGCGCCGAGCTGGCGCGGTCGGACGCCCTCGCATCCGCAACATGCGCGTGCGCTTCGATGCGAAGATGCGAAGCAGTGCGACGTCGCCGTGGATGCCGGCGACCGCGACGCAGTACGAGTTCTTCGACCCGCCGGCGCGGCTGTTCTACATGAAGGCGACGCGTGCCGGGGTGCCGCTCGACATCCTGCACCGCTACGTGGACGGCGCGGCGACGTTCCAGGTGAAGGTCCTCGGTCTTTTCTCGATGGTGGACAAGCGCGGCCCGGTGCTGACGCGGGCCGAGACGGTGACGCTGATGAATGACATCGTGGTGATGGCGCCGGCGGCGGTGCTCGACCTGCCGTTCACGTGGGAGACGGCGAGCGACCGCACCGTGAAAGCCACATTCACGAACGCGGGGCACGTTGTGACAGGGACGCTGACCTTCGACGCGCTTGGCGATCTCGTCGGATTCCTGTCGAACGACCGGACGCAGGAGGACGCGAAGGGGAGTCACGACCTGCCATGGTCGACGCCGATCTCCGGCTACCGCGAGGTCGACGGGATCCGGATCGGCGCGCTCGGGGACGCGAACTGGGTCGAGCCGTCCGGGGAGTGGACGTATGGGAAGTTCGAGATCCGCTCGATCGCGTACAACGTTGAAAGGTGATGGTGCGCCGGCGGCTCGGGCCGGCAAGCCCCCGGTCGGTTAGATTGCTTGACCGCAGGCGATCAAACCCAAGACCCAAGCAACAGCCGTGGCACCACAGTTCATCTATGTAATGAAGGCACTCCGGAAGGTGATTGCACCTTCGCGGATCGTGCTCGACGATATCTGGCTCTCGTTCTATCCCGG
>JANMAM010000233.1:0-1934 GCA_031359795.1 Gemmatimonadaceae bacterium | reverse complement strand
GCGAACGCGGCCGGGCGCTTCGAGAGCTACAGTGACTTCGGGCAGAAGGTGACGGGCAAGCTCGCCGCCCGGTACCAGCTGTCGACCGAGCTCGTGCTGCGCGGCGCGGCGAGCACCGGCTTCCGCGCGCCGGGACTCGCCCAGAGCTGGTACAGTCACACGACGACTGCCATCCAGAACGGCACGCTCGTGGAGATCGGAAATTTTCCGGTCGCGAACCGCGCGTCGCGGATCTTCGGTGCCAAGCCCCTGAAGGAAGAGACGTCGCGGAACCTCAGCGCGGGGCTCGCATACTCGCCGCGCCGGAACCTCAACTTCACGGTCGACGTCTACCGGATCACGATGAAGGATCGCATCCTGCTCGGCGCGACCTTCGACGGTTCGACGGATCCGGCGATCGCGCAGATCCTCAACGACTCGGGGCTGACCCAGATTGCCGGTGTCCAGTTCCCGACCAACGCCGCCGACACGAAGACGGATGGCCTCGATCTCGCCGCGAACTGGAACGTGCCGACGTGGAAGGGCTCGATCGACTTCACCGGTGCGCTCAACTACACGAAGAACAGGATCACGCGTATCGACCCTCTGCCGGCGATCCTCAACGGGACGGGGACGTTCCTGACCAGCGCGCTCGACCCGCTCACGATCAACGCGATCGAGCGCAACCGGCCGAACCGTCGGTCGTCGCTGACGGCCAACTACACGGCGGGTCGCTTCCGTGCCCTTGCCCGCGGCTCCGATTACGGCGACTTCCGCGACGGCAGCTCGGATGGCATCGAGCGCTTCAAGGCGAAGCAGATCTACGACGCCGAGATCGGGTATCGGTTCAACGGTGTCGGGCTGTCGCTCGGGTCGAACAACATCTTCAACACGTATCCCGACAAGACGCAGGTCGAGGCAAACACGAACAACGGGACGTTCATCTACCCCGGGTCGTCGCCGTACGGGTACAATGGGCGGTACGTGTACGTGCGGTCGGAGATCGTGCTGGCGCGTTAGGCGAGGTGCCGGCAACTAAGCCGTAAGCAGTCAGCGAACGGCGGTTGGAGGAGGGGAATCGTGCCGCGGTATCGGGCGCGGTTCCCCTTCGCGGTTGCTGGCCGGTTGGGCATCGCTGACGTCTTGACACATTTCCCGGGCCGGCGCATGGTGTAAGTGAAGGCGTTGTTTTTTCAGGCGCCTTCGTGCACGTCACGGTCATCGGCCGGCGTTGCAAGAGTCACCGCATGTCGCGCTGGTGATCGCTTCCCCCCGCACGGGAGGTCACCATGGTAGCGCGCGCGCCGTTGCTTGGGATGGTTTTCGCTGGGATGCTGCTCACCGCATGCGATCACGACCCGGTTGGCGTGCAGCGAGCGCCAGAGCAGCCGATTTCCGGAGGAGCCGCGATCGGCCCCGCCGCCGCCGCGGCGGGGATGAACAAGTCTCTGATTCATGGTTTCATCGGGCAGATTGCCATACTGCCGGGAGACACCCGGAGTACGCCCTCGGGACGATGCCATTTCCGGGGCGTATCGGTCATCAACTCGATCAGTGGCGACGTGACAGGGACCCTGACGTTCTATGAGAACGAGCAGGCGACTTGCAACTTCAGCGATCTCGTCGGGGCTGGGCCGGTTCAGGGCCCGGTCACGTGGAATGGGCGCTCGGGAGTCATCTCGGGACAGTGGACGACGAACTGCAACGCCGACGCGTCGCAGCCACTCGGGCTAACCTGTGACGGAGTGATGAATCTGCGCGGATCTGGTGGTCTCGACGGCGTGCAATTCCATTTCGAGTGGGGGCCGGGCTGGTACCCGTTCCCGTACACCGGAACCGCCTTCTCGCGCTAGCCACTACTCGAGAACAATCGCCGGCGACCCTGGCAGTGGGGTCGCCGGCGAGTCTGCTTCCGCCTAACGTTTCCCGGATTACATGGACGCCGACATCGCACG
>JANMAM010000172.1:0-31673 GCA_031359795.1 Gemmatimonadaceae bacterium | reverse complement strand
GTGCGCCAGCCGGCCGCGTTCTGCGGCGTCGTCGGCGTCAAGCCGACCTACGGGCGTGTCAGCCGCTATGGCCTCGTCGCGTTCGCGTCGTCGCTCGACCAGATCGGGGTCTTCGGCGCGACCGTCGACGACGCAGCGTTAGGCCTGCAGACGATCGCCGGCCGTGACCGGATGGACGCGACCAGTGCCGACGTCGCCGTCGAGCGGTACGCCGACGCCGCCGGCGCATCGCTCGCCGGCCTCGTCTTCGGGCGCCCGAAGGAGTATTTCCCCGAATTCCTCGATGCCCGGATCCGTGCCCGCTGCGAGCGCGCGTTCGAGATCTTCCGGCAGCTCGGCGCCGAAGTGCGCGACGTCTCGTTGCCCCACACCGAGCACGCGATTCCGGTCTATTACATCATCGCGCCCGCGGAAGCGTCGTCCAACCTCGCCCGCTTCGACGGAGTCCGCTACGGCCTGCGCGAGCCCGGCGACGGCCTTGCCGCGATGTACGAGGCGACGCGATCGCATGGTTTCGGGAAGGAAGTCACCCGTCGCATCCTGCTCGGCACCTACGTGCTCTCGGCCGGTTACTACGATGCCTACTACCGGAAGGCGCAGCAGGTGCGCACGCTGATCGCGGACGATTTCCGGTCGGTGTTCGCGAGCGGCGTGCATCTGCTCTTTACGCCGACGACGCCGAGCACGGCCTTCGCGATCGGCGCCAAATCCGCCGATCCGATCGAGATGTATCTCAGCGACATCTTCACCGCGACCGCCAACCTCGCCGGCGTCCCCGCCATGTCGCAGCCGATCGGGCTCGTCGAGGGGCTCCCGGTGGGTGGCCAGCTCATCGCCCCGCACTTCGACGAGGCACGAATGTTCGGGGCCGCCTACGCGCTCGAGAAGGCGTTAGGCGTCGAGGCGACGCGATGAGCGCGCACGTGAAGACCGATTGGGAGATGGTCGTCGGGCTCGAAGTCCACGTCCAGCTCCGCACCCGGACCAAGGCGTTCTGCAACTGCAACACCGAGTTCGGCGCGCCGCCTAACGCGAACACCTGCCCGGTCTGCCTGGCGCTGCCCGGCGCGCTGCCCGTGCTCAACGCGCACGCCGTCGAGCTGGCCACCCGCGCCGCGATCGCGCTCGACTGCGACGTGAACATGGTGTCGGTGTTCGCGCGGAAGAACTACTTCTACCCCGATCTGCCCAAGGGCTACCAGATCTCGCAGTTCGACAAGCCGCTCGCCGAGCATGGGCACCTCGCCATCGGGACGCGCGCCGACGGCGCCGCGATCCGCGTGGGCATTCAACGGGTGCACATGGAGGAGGACGCCGGCAAGTCGCTGCACGACCGATACCCGGGCGCGACGGCGATCGATCTCAATCGGTCCGGCGTCCCGCTCATCGAGATCGTCAGCGGCCCGGACATGCGCACTCCCGAGGCGGCCGGCGGGTACCTCCGGGCGCTCAAGCAGATCCTCCAGTACTGCGGCATCAGCGACTGCGACATGGAGAAGGGAAGCCTCCGCGTCGACGCCAACGTCAGCGCCCGCAAGATGGGCGACGTGAAACTCGGAACGAAGACCGAGGTGAAGAACCTCAACTCGTTTTCCAACGTCGAGAAGGCGCTGGCGATCGAATTCGCCCGTCAGGTGGCGGTGCTCGAGCGCGGCGGAAAGGTCGAGCAGCAGACCATGTTGTTCGACGGAGTGAAGGGCGAAGTTCGCCCGAGCCGCAGCAAGGAGGGTAGTCATGACTATCGCTACTTTCCCGAGCCCGACCTGCCGCCGCTGGTGCTCGACCAGAACTTCGTCGAGCGGATGCGGAAGTCGGTCCCCGAGCTTCCCGAGCCCCGTCGCAAGCGCTTCGCCGAGGAGTACGCGTTAGGCGCGTACGACGTCGAGGTGCTCACGTCGTCGCCCGAGCTGTCCGAGTACTTCGAGGGCGTCGCCCACCAGAGCGGCGACGCAAAGGCTGCCGCGAACTGGACGATCAACGGCGTGCTTGCCGCGCTCAATGCCAGTGGCGATTCGCTCGGTACGTTCCGCGTCAGGCCGGCGGATCTCGCCGCGCTCATCAAGCTCATTGCCGACGGTGTCATCACCCGCTCGGCCGCGACTCAGGTATTCGCCGAAATGGTCAAAACCGGGAGCCGGCCGGAGCAGGTCGCGCAGCGTGAGGGGCTTATCCGCGTCGACGATGACGGCGCACTGCGCGGCTGGATCGACGAGGTGTTCGCCGAGCATCCGGTCGAGGCCAACCGCTATGTCGCTGGAGAAAAAAAGCTCCAGGGCGTCTTGGTCGGCTTCGTCATGAAGAAGTCCAAGGGCAGCGCCGACGCGAAGAAGGTCAACCAGCTACTGGCGGCCAGGGTCCAGGGATGATCGGCGACGCGGTGTTCTTCGCGTAATCGAGTCCCGACGATGGCAGCGCGAAGTGTCGCGCTGCCTCGTCCACGAGCGCGCTCTCGCCCCCGCCGCCGACGCGCAGCGTGTCCTTGCGGATGATCTTCGCGAGCCGGAGCGGCTCCTCCCCCGCCGGGTCGAGGAGGTATGGCTCCGATCGGTCCGTCCTGACGAGGAAGTCGATGACGAAATCGTAGGCGCGCGCAACGTAGCGCTCGACGTCGTTGTCGGGCAGGTCGTGCCGGCTCATCTCCTTCGCGACCTTGAACACGCGCTGCCACGACTCGGTGTCGGTGACGTAGACCATGCCGCGGAAAATCCGGCGGTTGGTCGGCGTGCTGAAGATGGTCGGGCTGAGCACGCGGTCGAGCAGCTCGTCCGACCGGTTGTGATCGAGCAGGATGACCTCTCGCGCCCGGCGCGCGTGCCCCTCGCCGAGATGCGTTTCGAAGCGGCTCTCCCAGTAGCTGTGACCGAGGCCCGCGGTCCGCGACGCGACCGCGAGCTGCCGGGGGACGAAGTAGTTGTGTGCGACGACGTCCGCGGCAAGGTGCGTCAGGTAGCCTAACGCGAAGGCGCGAAGGGGCTCGTCGCGCGCCTTGTCGTAGATCTCCAGGCCGACGTTCCAGGCGTGGCAGTGACGGCCCGGCGCCGCGTACTTCTTCGCGATGCTGGTGTCGGCCGCGATCGACCCGTAGAGGAAGTCGTACGGGAACGCCTGCAGCAGCGCGGCAACCGAGGAGGGCAGGGCGCCGAGCGCGCGCAGCACCGCTTCGCTGAGCATGATGTGCGTACCCGGGGTCCACGCCCATGCCGCACGCGGCAACAGCGCACCGAGCACCACCGCACCGCCAACGAACCCGAGAAGACGAACGAGGCGCGCGGCGAGTGGCCGCGCGCCGCGACCCACCCTCAACCCGGCGTCAGACGCCGAGCTTGCGGCGCTGACGCTTGATCGCCTTGCGAAGATCTTCCATCTCCGACTCGACGGTGTCGCTGATGCGCTCGCGCGCGTCCTCGAGGAACTCGCCGATCGACTCGCCGATTTCTTCCGCCGGAACGCGATCCCAGAGCTCTTCGCCCTTGTCGGCCGCCCACGACGCACCGCGCCGGGCACCGCGGGCGCCGACCTTTGCACCCTCGTAGCCGGCGACGCCCGCCCACTTCGCACCCTTGCCGGCGGCGCGGAGCAGCGGCATCAGCGGCCGATCGCCTCCCGGTCCCTGGCGCAGCAGCAGCGTCGTGCCGACGCCGAGCGCTACGCCAATCAGCGTTGCGGTGAGCAGGTCGAACTGCTGCTCACGGGATTCGTCACGTGAGGTCGCGCGAGCGGATACGCGGTCCGGGCCGCCGGTCCGCGAGCGCGGACGCACTGTCGTCGCCATCGTTGTCTCCCCCTTCAATCCAGTCGGTCTCATAGGCTGGGCGCGTCACTCGCGCCTCATCACTCGCTCGCGATTGCTCAGCGAACGTATCCACCCCCTTCCGCACACCGCGCACCATCGAGGCGGTTGAGACGAAGGTGTCTTCCGCTTCCTGTTGCACGACTTTCAGCAGCGCGTTGAATTCCTGCATCCGCTGCTCGGTCAGGTCAGCCGCCTCCCGCAGGCGCTGGTTCGCCGCCGTGATGGTCTGATTGACCCGCTGCATGTCCACGCGTACCGACGTGGTGATGTAGTCGAGATTGTCGGCGATCGTACTCGCGTGCTTCGTCAGCGGGTTGATATCCGCGTAGACCTTGTCGAGCAGTTCGTTGATCTTCTTGTAGCTCTTCCTGAAGTTCCACGCGGCAGGAACCAGTGCCGCCGTCAGCACGAGCAGCGACAGCGAGACAAGCCCGCTCGCGATCGCCGTCAGCTGCTCGAACCATCCACGCTGCGCCGCGACCGTCTTGGTGTAGATCGTGTCCGGAAGCGCCGCCGCGGCCTGGAGCAGCAGCGAACCCGCGTGTCCTATCGCGTCGATCATCGTCTCCATTGAGTCGTGACGCCCGAAACCGGATCACTCGGATCCGTTCTCCGGCCCGCTTCCCTTCGTGCAAGGGTGAGGCCAGCCGAGCCCTGCTGCGGCCCGTGCTGCGGCAATCGTAGTGAGCCTCAGCACATCAAGTCAACCGTCAGGACGAGCGCACGATTCGCGCGCTTGCGCGCCCGATACGCCCCTGACCATCCTTCGCCCCGGTTCTCTCCCACTCGCGCAACGCAGCTTCTCAACAATGATCACCACCGCGGTCCAGTACATCGTCGAAGGCGGGCACCGCCTTTCAGGAACCATTCGCCCGTCAGGCAACAAGAACGCTGCGCTTCCCATCGTCGCGGCCGCGCTCCTCTCTGACAAACCCGTCGTCCTCGAGAACGTCCCGCGCATCCGCGACGTCGAGACGCTCGTCGAGCTGATCAAGTCGGTCGGCGCCAGCGCGGAGTGGAAGGAGCGCAACACCCTTCACATCCACGCCAGGACGCTCCGCGCCGGTGACCTCGATCCCGAGCTGTGCAAGAAGATTCGCGGGGCGATCCTCCTCGCCGCGCCGCTGCTCGCGCGCTGCGGCGAGATCACCCTTCCGCCTCCCGGCGGCGACGTCATCGGCCGCCGCCGCCTCGACACGCATTTCCTCGCGCTCGAGGCGCTGGGCGCGACGTTCAAGATCGGGAAACGCTTCGAGTTCAAGACGTCGGGCCTCGTTGGCGCCGACATCTTCCTCGATGAGCCCAGCGTCACTGCCACCGAGAACGCCCTCACCGCCGCAGTCGCCGCGAAGGGGACGACAGTGATCGGCAACGCGGCCTGCGAGCCGCACGTCCAGGACCTCTGCCACTTCCTGGTCGCGCTCGGCGCACGGATCGACGGCATCGGCACGAACCGCGTGACGGTCGAGGGGGGTCGCACCCTGGGCGGTGCGACGCATCGCATTGGCCCCGATCACATCAAAGTCGGATCCTTCATCGGGCTCGCCGCGGTGACGAAGTCGCCACTCCGGATCGAGCGCGCCGGCGTCGAGCACCTCCGCGCGATTCGCATGGGCTTCGAGCGGCTTGGCGTGGTCTGCGAAGTCGACGGGGACGACCTGATCGTGCCGGCCGACCAGAGCATGGAGATCCAGAGCGATCTCGGCGGCGCTGTCCCGAAGCTCGAGGACCAGCCCTGGCCCGCGTTTCCCGCCGACGTGATGAGCATTGCAATCGTGACGGCGACGCAGTGCAAGGGGATGGTGCTGATGTTCGAGAAGATGTTCGAGTCGCGCATGTTCTTCGTCGACAAGCTCGTCGGGATGGGGGCGCGGATCGTACTCTGCGATCCGCACCGGGCGATCGTCGCCGGGCCGTCGCAGCTGACCGCGTCCACCGTGGAATCGCCCGACATCCGCGCCGGCATGGCGATGCTGCTCGCCGCGCTCTGCGCGAAAGGCACGAGCACCATCAACAACGTTGGCCAGATCGAGCGCGGCTACGAGCGCATTGACGAACGCCTCCGCGCGCTCGGTGCCCGGATCGAGCGAGTCGAGGATCGCCGGGAACGGTGAGCGCGGTTGCCGGCGCGGTCGCGGGCTCCTCGAATGGACACGAATTCGCGCCTGGCTTCGCGGCGTTAGGCATCACCGCGTTCACGACGACTCGCGCGAGCGGCAGCTTCGGGCTGCACGGAATCGAGCCGGTCAGCGAGGTGTTCGCTCGCTGGGAGCGGCTCCGCGAATCGCTCGGCGGTGCGCGCCTCGCCACCGCGCGCCAGGTTCATGGAGCGATGGTTATCCGCCACGTTCCAGGATGGACGGGCTGGCTCCGCGCCGACGAGGCCGACGGCCATCTCGCGCCCGTTGCCGGCACCGCGATGGCCGTCACGATCGCTGACTGCGTACCGGTGTTCCTCGCCCATCGGAGCGGCGTCGCCGCGCTCCTCCATTCCGGGTGGCGGGGCACCGCAGCGGGAATCACCGGGGCCGCGATCGCGATGCTCGCGACCGAGCGATGTCCGGCGGCCGAGCTCGTGCTTCACTGCGGGCCCGCGATCTGCGGAGCGTGCTATGAGGTGAGCCCGGACGTCTACGCCGCGCTGACCGGGCAGACCGTCGACCGTCCCACAGGTGTTGACCTGCGTGCGTTGATTGCCGATCGGGCGCGCGCCGCCGGCGTTCGCGAGATCACCATCAGCGAACGCTGCACGCGCTGTGACAACGATCGGTTTTTCTCTCACCGCGGCGGCGACGCTGGCCGCCAACTCGCCGTGATGCTCGCTGCGCTTGATTCCGGCCCTCGTACAGGCTAGATTCACCTTGCTCGGCGACCCCGGAGACGGGACGCGAGTTGAATGTGGGGGAGTTTCCCCACATTTTTTCATTCTTGGGGCTGGCGTCCGAGATCTCGAAATAACGTGAGCGATTCGCTGGAACTCATTGTCCGAAAGGAGCTTGACACGCTTGGCTTCGAGCTGGTCGAGCTCAAGAGGGGCGGTACGAAAGGTCGCCCCGTGATCGATGTGCGGCTGGATAGGCTCGACCAGCAAAAGGTTACAGTCGAAGATTGCGCGCGAGCTTCGCGCGCAATCGAAGCCCGCCTCGACGCGGGCGATGTCGCGGGAACGCAGTACGTCCTCCAGGTGTCGTCGCCAGGTGTCGAGCGCGTGCTGCGGCACGCCGCTGACTGGCGACGATTCGTAGGACGGCAGGCGAACATCGTGAGCGACGAGGTGGGCGGGAGAGCAGAAGTCGAGATCGTCGGCATCGAGGGCGATGCCAACGTCGAGACGGCGGTCGTGCGAATGGCGAAGGGCGAAGAACGGCGTATAGCGCTGGCCGGAGTTCGTGAAGCCCGGCTCGCGTTTCACTGGAAACGGTAAGAGGGATTCGCGATGGTCAGTTCGGCGGAAATTCTGGCGGCGGTGCGTGAGCTGACGAACGTCAAGCAACTCGAACGTGCGGAGCTGCACGACCTGCTGCAGGACGGCATCCTCGCCGCCCTGGCCAAGAAGTACGGTCCGACGGTGCAGGCCGAAGTCTCGATCGACGACGGGCGCGGCGACATCCGCATCGTCGTCCTCAAGACGGTCGTCGACACGATCACCGACCCGGCCCGCGAGATCACGGTTGAGGACGCGCGGTTCTACGACGAGGGCTTCGAGGTCGGCGATCAGCTCGAGGAGCCGGTCGATTTCGCCGTGTTCGGACGCGCCGCGGTTCAGGCCGCAAAGCAGCGCATCATTCAGCGTGTCCGGGAAGGTGAGCGCACCCGCATTCGCGATGAGTTCTCGTCGCGCGTCGGCGAGCTCCTTTCCGGCGAGGTCCAGCAGATCGAACGCGGAAAGCTCGTCATCATGCTGAACAAGTTTCGCGAAGCCGAAGCGATCATTCCGTACCGCGAGCAGAACCACCGCGAGCATTTCCACCAGGGCGAGCCGATCCGCGCCGTCCTCAAGCGCGTCGAGGAGACGCCGAAGGGACCGCGACTGATCTTCAGCCGTGGCGATCCGCTTTTCGTGAAGGCGCTCTTCAAGCTCGAAGTCCCGGAGATCCAGCAGGGCATCGTCGAGATCCGCGTCGCTGCCCGCGAAGTCGGCAGCCGCTCGAAAATCGCCGTCTTCTCGCGCGATGACAGCATCGATCCGGTCGGCGCGTGCGTCGGCCTCAAGGGCTCGCGCGTCCAGGCCGTCGTGAACGAGCTTGGCGGCGAGCGCATCGACATCGTGCCGTGGTCATCGGATCCGGAGCGTTTCGCCAAGCTGGCGCTTGCGCCCGCGCGCGTCGCCCGCGTCTTCAGCGATCCGAACACCAAGACCATCCAGGCGATCGTCGACGAGGATCAGCTCTCCCTCGCCATCGGCCGCAACGGCCAGAACGTCAGGCTCGCGTCCGAGCTCACCGGCTGGAAGATCGACCTCTTCTCGAGCCGCGAGTGGATGGAGCGGGGCGCTGAAGGCGTCTTCGCGCCCCTCCCCGGCGAAGAGCCGGAAGTCGATTTGCAGCTTTCCGAAATCGAAGGCCTCCCGCCCGCGACAGTCGCTGTCCTCGGCGAGGCTGGCTACAAGACGCTGAACGACATCATCGATCTCGAGAAGGACGATTTCCTGAAGCTCCCGGGAATCGCGCCCTCCGAGGCCGATCGCATCATGGCGATGATCGACTCGCTCACCGAGGAGGGCGCCGACAGCGATGGCGCCAGCGCCGGCGGGCCGCAGGCATAACGGATGGATGACATCGGACGCCGGAAGTTGGCCAATCTGCTCGGCCTCGGCGTGCGCGGTCGCATGGTGGTGGTAGGTGTGGAACAGGTGCGGATGGCCGCGACGAAGAACAAGCTCGCGTTCGCGATCGTTGCGCCGGATGCGTCGAAGAACAGCCTCGACAAGGTGCTCCCGCTGCTGAACGCGCGACGGGTGCGATACGCCGAGGCTCTCGGTGCCGATGAATTGGGTGCGGCGGTTGGCAGGCAGTCGACCGCCGCGGTCGGGATCGTTGACAGCAGGCTCGCGAAAGGAATTCGCGCGCTGGTGGAGGGAGCGGGGCCCGAGCACGAGTCGCGTGCCGAGTCGCCGCCCAATCGGAGGAAGGTTTGAGCAAGCTTCGCGTGAACGACCTGGCGGGTGAATTCGGCATCAGCGCTGACGAAGTCGTCACGCTGCTTCGTACGATGGACATCCCCGTCCGCAGTCACATCAGTCCACTCACCGACGACCAGATTGCCCGCATCCGGGCGCGCTGGGAGCGGGAGAAGCGTGCTCGCGCCGAGAAGCCGGCCGCTGCGCCGGCCAAGGGTGGTCGCCGGCGCAGCGCTGCCGCCCCCGTCGCCCCCGTGCCCGAGCCGGTGCCCGTCGCCGCCTCGGGCGACGAAGGTGGACCGGTGCGCCGCCGCCGCAAGGCAGCGGACGTCGAGAGCGCCGCCGCCGCGGCCGCCGCTGAGGCGGCAGTCGAGGCCGAGCGTCATGCGGCCATCGAGGCGACCCGTGCCGAAGCCGCCCGCGTCGAGTCCGAACGTCAGGCAAAGGCCGAAACCGAGCGTCGCGCGGCCGAAGACGCACGCCGTCGTGCCGACGAGGAACGCGAGGCCCAGCGCCGCGCCGAAGCGGAGTCCGGCGACACGCAGGACGGCGGCGACACGCCTAACGCTGGCCGCGAGGAGCGTCCGGCGGCGACCGCGTCGTCCTCGCCCTCCGCGCCGAGTGCACCGCGCCCCCGCGCGATCACGCCAGGCGCCCCGCGCGCAAAGCCGGCGCCCGCCGCCGGTCGATTCCTTCCGCCGCGGCCGATCGCGTCGGCGCAGCCGGGCGGCTATCCCCCGGCTCGCGAGCAACAGCGCGACACCCGCACCACCGGCGCACCGTCGACCCCGCCGTCGATGGCTGGCCGCGACACCGGTCGCCGTGGCAAGAAGGGCAAGCGCGGGCAGGTCGATCAGGAAGCGGTGCAGGCGAACATCTCGAAGACGATGTCCACCATGCGCGGCCCCGCCGGCCGCAAGGGCGGACCGCGTCGCGACGAGACGGGACGCGAGGAGGCCGAGGCCGATCGCGCCGCCGCCGCCGAGCGCGAGAAGAAGCTCGTCCGCGTCAACGAGTTCATCACCGTCAGCGAGCTGGCGTCGATCCTCAAGATCACGCCGACCGAGATCGTCGCGTTCGCGTTCAAGAATCTCGGGTTCATGGTCACGATCAACCAGCGTCTCGACTTCGACCAGATCGACCTGATCGCCGGTGAGTTCGGCTTTCAGGCGGTTCGCGAAGACGAGTACCAGGCCGAGGCCGAAGAGCAGGTTGCTGACGAAGCGGTGGATCTCGTCTTCCGTCCGCCGGTCGTCACGATCATGGGCCATGTCGACCACGGCAAGACATCGCTGCTCGACTACATCCGCAAGGCGAACGTCGTTGCCGGCGAAGCTGGCGGCATCACGCAGCACATCGGCGCGTATCACGTCACGCTGCCGGGCGGCAAGGACATCACCTTCCTCGACACGCCAGGCCACGAGGCGTTCACGGCCATGCGCGCACGCGGCGCCGAGGTGACGGACATCGTCGTCCTCGTCGTCGCAGCCGACGACGCCGTCATGCCGCAGACGATCGAAGCGATCTCGCACGCCAAGAACGCCGGCGTGCCACTGATCGTCGCGATCAACAAGATCGACTTGCCGCAGGCCAATCCGCTCAAGGTCCAGCAGGATCTCCTGCAGCATGGCGTCGTGCTCGAGCAGTTCGGCGGCACGACGCTGCACACCGAGATCTCGGCGAAGAAGGGCACCAATGTCGACTCACTCCTCGAGCAGATTCTGCTTCAGTCGGAGATCCTCGACCTCAAGGCAAATCCCGAGCGCCGCGCGACCGGCACGGTCGTCGAGGCGCAGCTCGATCCGGGCAAGGGCCCGGTCGCGACGATCCTCGTGCAGAACGGCACGCTCAAGGTCGGCGATGTGTTCATCTGCGGCATGTTTTCCGGACGCGTTCGTGCGCTGCTCGACGAGCGCGGTCGCCCGGTGAAGGAAGCCGGTCCGGCCATTCCGGTACAGGTGCTCGGTTTCGAGGGCGTTCCGCAGGCTGGTGACCAGCTGATCGTCGTCGAGGACGCGACCGACGCACGCGATGTCGCGCAGCGCCGCCAGCGTCTCGACCGTGAGGCAAAGAGCCGTCGTATCACCCGCGGTGCAGTGGTCACGCTCGAGGACTTCATGGCGAAGACCTCGACCGGCGGAACGCGCATGCTCCGCATCCTCATCAAGGCCGACCAGGGCGGTCCGGCGGAAGCGCTCGCCGACGCGCTGCAGCAGCTCTCCAACGCCGAGGTCCAGGTCGAGATCGTGCACCGCGGCGTCGGCGCGATCACCGAGAGCGACATCCTGCTCGCCCGCGCCTCCGGGGCGATCATCGTCGGCTTCCACGTCAGGCCTGACAACAACGCCCGCACCGCCGCCGAGCGGGAAGGCGTCGAGATCAAGCTGTACCGGATCATCTACGAAGCCGTCGCCGACGTTCGCTCCGCGCTCGAAGGCCTGCTTCGTCCCGATGAGAAGGAAGTCATCCTCGGCGAGGCGGAAGTCCGCGAGATCTTCAAGGTTCCGAAGATCGGACTCATCGCCGGCTGCTCGGTGCGCAGCGGAATCATCAACCGCGCGGGCCGTGTTCGCGTCATCCGCGACGGCGTCGAGGTGTTCGACGGTACGATCGGCTCGCTCCGCCGCTTCAAGGATGACGTGAAGGAAGTGCGCGAAGGCTTCGAATGCGGTATCGGCGTCGAGAACTTCAATGACATCAAGGTCGGCGACGTGATCGAGTGCTATCGCACGGAGGAGGTCGCGCGGACGTTGGCCGCGTCGCCCTCCGCCTAACGGCGGAGCGGCGATGGCCCAGCATCAGCGGTCGGACCGGGTCGCCGCGGCGATCCGCGAGGAAGTCGCGAACTTCCTCGCCGAAGGCGTCAAGGATCCGCGCATCACCGGGCTGGTCACGGTGACCGGCGTCGAGATGACGCGGGATCTCCGCCACGCGAAGGTGTTCGTCAGTGTGATGGGGGAGGACTCGCAGCGCGCTTCGACGATCGAAGGGCTCGCGAGCGTCCAGGGGTTTCTCCGCTCGCGCCTGGCGCGCTCGCTGAGCCTGCGGGTCGCACCCGAAGTTCTCTTCGTGATGGACGAAAGCGTAGCCCGCGCCGCCCGGATCGAGACACTGCTCAACCAGATCCGGACCACGCCGGCCGCGACGCACGACGAGGCGCCTGACGGTCAGCGCGCCAAGGGCGCGCCCGACGATGCCGACCCCGCTGCGTGACGGTCTGCTCCTCGTCGACAAACCGGCGGGGATGACCTCGCACGACGTGGTCGATCGCGCACGCCGCGCGCTCCGAACGAAGCGGATTGGCCACGCCGGAACGCTCGACCCCTTTGCGACCGGCCTGCTCGTGCTCCTCGTCGGCCGCGCGACTCGCCTCCTCCCCTACGTGGATGGAGAGCCCAAGGTCTACGAGGCGACGGTTCGCTTCGGCGCCGAGACGACCACCGACGACGTCACCGGCGAGGTGACGCTGAGCGCGGGGCCGCCCACGATCGAATCGATTCGCGCCGCGCTCCCCGCACTCACCGGCGACATCGCGCAGGTTCCGCCGGCTTTCTCCGCGAAACAGGTCGGCGGACAGCGCGCCTACGCCGCGGCACGACGGGGTCAGGCGCTCGACCTCCCGGCTGTTGCTGTTCGCGTCGACGCCTGGGAGATCGCGGGCTTCGACGGCACCGACCTCCGGGCGACCGTTAGGTGCGGCGGTGGCACCTACATCCGGGCGCTCGCCCGCGACCTCGGCCGCGCGACCGGCAGCGCTGCACATCTCGCCGCGCTGCGTCGCGTCGCGAGCGGCCGCTTCGCGGCGCGCGACGCGGTCGCAATCGACGCCATCGCCGAAGGTGCGCTCCGTCCCGCGGTCGACGCGCTGCCGAGCGTCCCGCGCGTGCAGATGGATGAGCTGGCTCGGGCGCGCGTCGGGCGGGGAATGTCCATCGAGCGCGATGCGGGCGACGCCGGTGAGATCGCGGCGCTGCTCGATGTGTCAGGTGAGCTCGTCGCGATCGCCGCGCGCGACGGAAATGCCTGGCAGCCGCGTGTCGTGCTCGTCGATGCCTGACCGCTCACTCGCGCCACTGCGCGGCGGGTCGATCGTCACGGTCGGGACTTTCGACGGCGTTCATCGCGGACACCAGGACGTTCTCGCGCGGCTCGTCGCACGCGCTGCGGAGCGCTCCCTGCCGAGCGTGCTCGTGACCTTCGATCCGCATCCGCTCGAAGTCGTTAACCCGCAGGCTGCGCCGGCGCTGCTGACCGTCGGCGAAGAAAAGCTGGAAGTGATCGCTGAAAGCGGTGTCGACTACGCGATCGTGGTTCCGTTCACACCCGAGTTCAGCCGTCTCAGCGCGGAAGCATTTGTCATCGATGTGCTCCGTGCGCGCTACGGAATGAAAGAGCTGCTCATCGGCCACGACCACGGGTTCGGACGAGGGCGCACCGGCGACATCGACGTGCTGCGTTCCCTCGGCGCCGTCGAGGGATTCGGAGTCGACGTTGTTCCACCGGTTGCGGCCAACGACGGGCGCGCGGTATCGTCCACCTTCATCCGTCGCGCAATCGCGGGCGGCGATCTGGCCCGCGCGGCGATGGGACTCGGGAGGCACTACTCGGTGAGCGGCCGCGTCGTGCCAGGCGCCGAGCGCGGCCGAACGCTCGGGTATCGCACGCTCAACCTGCCGTCTCCGCCGCCGCGGAAACTTCTGCCACCGGAAGGTGTCTACGCAGTGCGCGCGCAGACGCATCTCGGCGCCTTTGGCGGGATGATGAACCTCGGCGGCCGGCCGACATTCGGCGAAACTGAGCGGTCGCTCGAGGTTCACCTGTTCGACGCGGACGGCGACTGGTATGGCCGGACCGTTCGCATCGATTTCGTCGCCAGGCTTCGCGACACGGTGCGCTTCGCCGATGCCGCGGCGCTGGCGGCCCAGCTGCGGCGCGACGAGGAAGACGCACGCCGTGCGTTGACTGCCTCCACGACCCGGCCTACCTTTCCCAGCTTGGCATGAACGTTTTTCCCCCATCGGCAGCTGCATGAAGCTCTCGTATCGAATTGGTCTGATCCTGGCGCTGGTCGCGCTGTCCGTCTGGATGCTCGTGCCGCGCAACGTGACGGAGAAGCGCCTCGTCAACGGCGCGTCTCGCGACACGGTTGTGCGCCGTGTTCCGCTCAAGTACGGCCTCGACCTTCAGGGCGGCATGCACGTCGCGCTCGAGGTGGACGAGTCGAAGGGCGCTGTCGCGAACAAGTCGGATGCGATCGATCGCGCGCTCAAGGTCGTGCGCAACCGCGTCGACCAGTTCGGCGTGTCCGAGCCGGTCGTGCAGAAAGTTGGCAACGACCGGATCATCGTCGAGCTTCCCGGCATCACGGACGCGGCGCGCGCACGTGACCTCCTGCAGAAGTCGGCGTACCTGGAATTCCAGATCACCGACAAGACCGACGCGCTGGTGCGGTCGCTTCCCCGTCTCGACGCAGTTGCGAAGCAGCTCGGAGTTTCCGGCGCGGCCGTCGAAGCCCCGGCGGCCGGTCCTGGCGTCACGACGACCGACAAGGCGCTGACTGGTCTCTTTGGCGGGGATACGACGAAGAAGGCGGCGTCCGCTGGCAAGGACTCGACCCCGAGCGACACGCTCGCGCTTGCCGGTCAGGGAATCTTTTCGCGCAGCATCCAGCGTGGCGAGATGCCCGGCGAGTATTACGTGCCGGGCTCGGCCTACCGCCAGATCGCGGCGCTGATCGCACGTCCCGAGGTCCAGGCGGCGCTGCCCCCGCGGAAGGTGTTCCGCTGGAGCAATGACTCGCTGCCGATCCAGGGCACGACGTACCGCATGCTGTACGTGCTCGACGCGGACCCGATGATCACCGGAGAGGCGATCATCGATGCAAAGCCCCAGCAGGATCCGACCGAGGGTACCCTCGTCACCTTCCAGTTGAACAACGAAGGGGGTCGCGTCTTCAAGCGGCAGACGGGCGCGCACATCAAGGATTACATGGCGATCGTGCTCGACCAGCAGGTGATGGGTCGGCCGCCGGTCATCCAGGGCGCGATCAGCACGCGTGGACAGATCACCATGGGACGCCGCGATCTGCAGGCGGCGCAGGATCTTGCGCTCGTGCTGCGCGCGGGCGCGCTCCCGGTTCCGCTCAAGGTCGCGGAAGTGCGCGAGATCGGTGCCTCGCTCGGTGCCGACTCGATCCGCGCCGGGCGCAACGCTGGACTCCTCGCCATCACGCTCGTCGTCATCATCATGCTGGTGTACTACCGGTTCTCGGGCTTCCTCGCGATTGTCGGACTGTCGCTTTACATCCTCTACACGCTGGCCACGCTGTCGGGATTCGACGCGGTGCTGACGCTGCCCGGCCTCGCCGGGTTCGTGCTCTCGATTGGTATTGCAGTCGACGCGAATGTGCTGATCTTCGAGCGAATTCGCGAAGAGCTGGGTCGCGGCAAGACCGTGCGCACCGCGATCGATGAAGGTTTTCGCCACGCGATGCCGGCGATCATCGACTCGAACGTCTCGACGATGCTGACGGCCGCGGTGCTCTATCAGTGGGGCAGCGGCCCGATCCGCGGGTTCGCGGTCACGCTCATCGCCGGTATCGCCGCCTCGATGTTCACTGGCATCTTCGTCGTCCGCACTCTCTATCTCCTGTGGCTGCAGCGCAAGCAGGGCGCAGCCCAGACCGTGAGCATCTGATGCTGCGAATCTTTCACGATACCCATTACGATTTTATCCGCTGGTGGAAGACCGCGGTGATCCTGACTGTTGTCTTCGTTGCGGCCGGATTCGGATCGCTGCTCCTCAAGGGGATCAACTACAGCATCGAGTTCACCGGCGGCACGCTGATGCAGCTGGAATTCAAGCAGCCGCCTAACGTCGCGGACATCCGCCACGCGGTCGAGGCGAGCGGGGTCACCGCGCCGGAAGTGCAGCAATTCGGCTCCGACCGCGAGTTCACCGTTCGCGCGCAGGATCATCGCGACGTCACCGCCCAGAGCGCCGGTGCGGAAACGGTCGCCGCGGCGATCGAGGCCTCGCTCAAGCAGAAGTTCGGCGCGGACGCGTTCGTCGTGAAACGCACCGAAGCCGTCGGCCCCCGGGTCGGCAGCGAGCTTCGGCGCGGTGCCGGCATCGCGCTCGGCATCTCCTTCCTGGTGACGCTGATCTATCTCGCGATTCGCTTCGAGTGGCGCTTCGGCGTGGCGGCGCTCATCGCCACTGGCCACGATGTGCTCGCGACGCTCGCCTTCCTCAAGCTGATGCACCTCGAGGTCTCGCTCACCGTCATCGCGGCGATCCTCACCGTCCTCGGGTACTCGCTCAACGACACGATCATCATCTTCGATCGCGTCCGGGAAGACCTCAAGAAGAAACGGGCGGAGTCGCTCTACGACACGCTCAACCGGGCGATCAACGAGACGCTGCCGCGGTCGGTCATGACGCACGCGACCACATTTCTTGCGACGCTCGCACTGCTCCTGTTCGCGGGCGAGGTGATCCGTCCCTTCGCATGGGTGATGATCTTCGGGATCGTGACCGGGACCTTCAGCTCGATCTACGTGGCCGGCCCGACACTGCTCTGGATCGAGCGGAAGTGGCCGCGCCACGCCGGCAGCACGGCGTCGCTCTCTCCAGCCGCAGCCGACAAACAGCGCGCCGCGCGGGATGCACGGGGCAGGGCCGGGCCCCCCGCCGCCGCCTCGGTGACCCCGACAAAGCGTTAGGCAGGGAAGCGCCGCCGGCCGATTGGGCCGGCGGCGTTCCTTCTTCCATGCCCGCGTTCATCGACAGCCACGCGCACCTCGCCGACCCGGCGTTCGATGCCGACCGCGAGGAGGTCATTGCCCGGGCCCGCGACGCTGGCGCGACCGGCATCGTTTGCATCGGCGAATCCATCGCCACCGCCGCTCGTGCCCGCGACATCGCGGCGTCGCACCCGGGCTTCATCTGGCATACCGCGGGCGTTCACCCGCACGACGCCGCGAACTTCGATCACGCCCGTGACCTCGATGCCATTCGGGCCGAGCTCGCCCGCGGCGCGGTCGCCATCGGCGAGTGCGGGCTCGACTACCATTACGACAACTCGCCGCGCGAACTGCAGCGTGCCGCGTTCCTCGCTCAGCTCTCGCTCGCCGCCGAACACCGCGTGCCCGTCGTCGTCCACACGCGCGATGCGGAAGCCGATACGACCGCAATGCTTCGCGAGGCTGCGGCGCAGGGCGTGCGCGGGGTACTCCATTGCTACACCGGATCCCACGCGCTCGCGGCCGCGGCGATCGCGGCCGGGTGGCATGTGTCGTTCAGCGGCATCGTCACTTTCAGGAAATGGACGGACGACGACCTGCTCAGGCTCGTGCCCGAGGCGCAGTTGCTCGCCGAATCCGACGCGCCCTATCTCGCGCCAGTGCCGAAGCGCGGCAAGCGCAACGAGCCTGCCTGGGTCGCGCACACCGTGGCGCGGCTCGCAGCCGCTCGCTGCGTCGAGCTCACGGCGCTCGCCATCGCCATCGCCACGAACACGCGACGACTGTTCAACCTTGCGCCCCAACCGTAAACTCCTCGGCGGCCCACCTGTCGCCACGACCGTTTTCAACCGGAGCTGACGTGAGCATCAAGACCATTCAAACCGATCGCGCGCCCGCGGCCATCGGTCCCTATTCGCAGGCCATCGTCGCCAACGGCTTCGTCTTTACCGCCGGCCAGATCGCGCTCGATCCGGCGTCGGGACAGATCGTCGAGGGCGACGTCGTCGCCCAGGCCGAGCGCGTGTTCCTCAATCTTGCCGCGATTCTCGAGGCGGCCGGCGCGTCATTCGCGGACGTCGTGAAGACGACGGTATTCCTTTCCGACATGGCGGATTTTCCCCGCGTGAACGAGGTCTATGCCCGTGCCTTCGGCACGTCGCGCCCAGCGCGCTCGACGGTGCAGGCAGCCGGGCTTCCCCGCGGCGTGTTCGTCGAGATCGAAGCGATCGCTGTCGTCCGCTAGTTCCCCGTGGTATTCACCCTGACGGCCAAGGCCATGACCAACACACGCGAACAGCTGTTCCGATTGACGCAGTTCGCGCGCTGCGCTGGTTGAGCGTCCAAGCTGGGTCCGGGCGACCTCACGCGTGCGCTCGCGCCTCTCGCCCGGCGCGATGATCCCCGTCTGCTCGTCGGTCATGAGACCTTCGACGACGCGGGGATCTTTCTCCTGTCCGATGATCTCGCCCTTGTGCAGACCGTGGACTTCTTCGCGCCGATCGTCGATGACCCGTACGACTTCGGCCGCGTCGCCGCCGCCAATGCATTGTCTGACGTCTACGCGATGGGCGGCGAGCCCCTCACCGCGATGAACATCGCCGCGTTTCCGACGGGCAAGCTTCCAATCGAGGTCCTCACCGAGATCCTTCGCGGCGGCCAGGACATCGTGCACGCGGCCGGCGCCGTCGTCGTCGGCGGACACACGGTCACAGACGACGAGGTGAAATTTGGTCTTTCCGTCACGGGACGCGTCGACCCGCGCAAGATGTTGACGAACGCGGCCGCCCGGGTCGGCGATGTTCTGATACTCACCAAACCGATCGGAACCGGCATTCTCGCGACGGCGGCCAAGGCCGGGAAGCTTGGCGCGTCCGAACTTGCCGCGCTCGTCGCATCGATGACGACTCTCAATGCGATCGCGAGCCGCGTTGCCGTGTCACTCGGCTGCCGCTGCGCGACCGACGTCACCGGCTTCGGACTGCTCGGTCATCTGTCGCACATCGCTCGTGCAAGCAACGTCCGCGTTCGCGTCGACCTGTCGCGAATGCCGCGGTTGCCGGGAACCGAGCAGGCGTGGCTTGCCGGATTCCGGACCGGCGGCGCCGACCGCAATCTGGAATTCGTGGCCGGACTCGTGGAATGGGGGAGCGCGAGTGACGTCGCGCGTGCGCTCCTCACCGACCCCCAGACCTCGGGCGGATTGCTCGTTGCCCTGCGTCCCGACCACACGGCCGACTATCTTTCGCAGGTCCCCGGGGCCGCGGTAATCGGCGAGGTCATCGCCGCCGATGCGGCGGGAATCATCATCGCGTGACAATGGGGGCGCATGGGGCCTGGTGGCTTCCCCAGTCTTCAAAACTGGTGCGACCCGACCTTGTCGGGTTGGGTGGGTTCGATTCCCACACGCTCCCGCCACATCGATCCTTCCGCGCCACACCGACGACATGCCTGACCACCGCTCGATGCGCGACACTGCCCGCTTCGCCCGTCGCGCGCCAGCTGCATCGTTAGGCACGCCCGGGCGGGCGCTCGCGATCGCTGGGACCCTGGCCGTGGTGTGCGCGCCGGCGGTCGTCAGCGGACAGGTCGTCGACACCACCCGCACGACCCGCCCGGCGCCGAGCCTCAATGTCCCGAAGGCAGCCGCCGCGCCTCCGATTACTCCACGACGGGCCTTCCTGTATTCACTGGCGATGCCCGGGAGTGCGCAGTCGATCCTCGCCCGCTCCACGGCGGGGTCGATCTTCGTCGCGGCGGAGGCCGGGACGCTCGCCATGATCGCCAAGTCGGTCAGCGACCTTCGCGCCGCGCGCGCGATTGCCCGGGATAGCGTGATCTTCAAGTACGACATCGACACGGCGCGCGGCACGGGAGTGTTCCCGTTCCGCAGGAAGACGGCGGGCGCACTACGGGCGCAGAGCCGCATCCCCGCGCGGCGCGCACACGTCGAGGATTGGATCACGATCCTCATCGTCAATCATTTCCTCGCCGGCGCGGACGCCTACGTCGCGGCAAACCTCTGGGACGTGCCTGCCGACGTCGGGATCTCTGCCGCGCCCGCGGGCGGGATGCAGCTGCGCGCCCGCGTCGCATGGTGACCAGCGCCGCGCCGATCGGCGTCTTCGATTCGGGTATCGGCGGTCTTACCGTGGCTCGGGAGCTGATGCTCCAGCTCCCCGCGGAGAGTATCATCTACTTTGGCGACACCGCCCGCGTCCCCTACGGGCCGAAGAGCCCCGACACCGTTAGGCGCTACAGCCGCGAGATCGCGTCGTATCTCCGCGAGCGTGGCGTGAAGGCGCTCGTCGTTGCCTGCAACACCGCAACGGCGCACGCGCTGAGCACCCTCCAGGCCGAGGAGACGATGCCGGTGATTGGCGTCGTCGAGCCTGGCGCTCGTGCCGCCGTCGCCGCCACGAGAGGCGGAGTGATCGGTGTCATCGGAACCGTCGGCACGATTCGCTCGGGCGCGTACGAGCGCGCCATCCGCGCGCTCCGCCCGGAGGCGCGTATCGTCACCAGGCCCTGTCCGCTCTTCGTGCCCCTTGTCGAAGAGGGTTGGCTCGACCACGAGGCCACGCGACTCATTGCGCATGAGTATCTCGCCGAGTTCGCCAAGGCCGACGTCGATACCCTCGTCCTCGGCTGCACGCACTATCCGTTGCTCAAGCCGCTCATCGCCGAGGTGCTCGGGCCGAGCGTCGCGCTCATCGACAGTGCCGAGCAGACGGCGGCCGAAGCGCGACGGACGCTCGCTGCTCGTGGGCTGTTGACCGCGGATGGGGCTGTCGCGGTGCGTCGCTACGTCGCCTCGGATGCTCCCGATCAGTTCCTACGGATGGCTCAGCGCTTTCTCGGCGCGCCGATCGACGGCGTCGAGACGCACACCCTCGGCTGACATATCCGGCGACCAGCGCATCAGCTCCACCCGCTCGCCGGTGATCTTCAGGAACGTCGGCGTCTCGAGCCACGAGCCGGCATTGGCGTACACTCCCCCCGTCGGGCTGCGTTCAAGAGCGGCCACGTGCGAATGTCCGAAGATCACCAGGTCGAGCGACCGGTCGCTGCTGAGCTGATCCATCGCGACCGCGCGCAGCCCGAGGCCGTTGTCCTTGGCGCGATGCACCCGGCTCGCCTCCGAGCTGCCGAGCGCGACGCGGCTTCCCAGGTCCGGATGGAGCAACCGGAACGCGCGCACCGACCAGGGATGCCGGAGCACCGTTCGCAGCCGCCGGTACTTCCGGTCTTCGACTTCTCGCAGCCCGTCGCCATGTTCGATCCGGGTTCGCCAGCCGCCGATCGTGCCATCCCACGCGCCGACGTGGTACGTGAGGCCGTAGTCGTCGCGGAGCACCTCGCCACCCCAGCAGTCGTGGTTGCCGGCAATCCAGAGGATCTCGGTGCCGCTCTCCTTGAGATCCGCCAGCGCGGCGATCGCCCGGACGCCCCGCCGGGGGACGACGGTCTTCCACTCGAACCAGAAGTCGAACAGGTCGCCGTTGATGATCAGCGACGCGGCCCGGCCGCGCAGCGACTGGAGAAAGCGGAGCACCTCACGCTCGACCGCGGGCGGTGCGGCGCCGAGATGGGCGTCGGAGAGGACGTAGCACGGGTCAGGGAGCACGCGACAATTGTACTCGTGCTCCCCGCTCTTTACAAACCTCTGCGGAGCATTCATCCTTCGGCCACGTAGCGATTCCCATACGGAGGAGTAATGCCCCAGAATGCACTCGGCCTGATCGAGACCAAGGGTCTCGTTGGCGCCATCGAGGCTGCCGATGCGATGGTGAAGGCGGCAAATGTCCGTCTCATCGGCAAGGAGAAGGTTGGCGGCGGGTATGTCACAGTGATGGTGCGCGGCGACGTCGGTGCCGTGAAGGCCGCGACCGATGCTGGCGCAGCCGCTGCCGAGCGGGTCGGCGAGCTGGTCTCCGTCCACGTGATTCCGCGTCCGCACGGAGACATCGAGCTTCTGCTCCCGCAGGGCGGCGCCGCGAGCGAGAGCTGACGGTGGCCTCCTGGGTCGATCAGGCCCTCGGCCTCATCGAGACGAAGGGGCTCGTCGGCGCGATCGAGGCCGCGGACGCGGGGGTCAAGGCGGCCAACGTTACGCTGCTCGGCAGCGAACGCGCGGACGCAGGGCTCGTCACGGTGATGTTCGGTGGCGACGTCGCCGCGGTGAAGGCGGCCTGCGACGCAGGCGCCGCCGCTGCGCAACGCGTTGGGTCGCTCGTCGCGGTGCACGTGATTCCGCGACCGCATCCCGGACTGGCGGCCATCGAAACCGACGAGTCTCCAGGCAAACGCGCTGTCGAGGATGGCGCACCTTCTCAGCCGCCTAACGGCGGTTACGACCTCGCCGCGCTCGAGAACGCGAAGGTCGTCGAGCTTCGCGACATGGCCCGCCGCGCCGCGAACTTCCCGCTCAAGGGGCGTGACGTCGCGCGCGCGAGCCGGGAGGAGCTGCTCGCCGCGTTTCGCTCGCTGAGCCGCTAGCTCCCGCGTGGACGCGGATCTTCGCAGCATTCAGGAGGCGCGCGACCTCGTCGTTCTTGCCGCCGACGCGCAACGCGCCTTCGGGCGCGCCGACCAGAAGACCGTCGACAAGGTCGTCACCGCGATGGCGCGCGCCGCCTCGGCCAACGCCGAACGGCTCGCGCGCCTCGCGGTCGACGAGACCGGAATGGGCGTCTACGAGCACAAGATCCTCAAGAACAAGTTTGCGTCGGATCATGTACTCGCGTACATCCTGCCATTGCAGACGGTCGGCATTATCCGGGAGGACAAGGCGCGGAAGCTCAAGGAGCTCGCCGTACCGATGGGCGTCGTCGCGGCGATCATCCCGACGACCAACCCGACGTCCACGGCGATCTACAAGGCATTGATCTCAGTGAAGGCGCGCAACGGCTGCGTCATGTCGCCGCATCCGCGCGCCACGAAGTGCGTCGTCGAGAGCGTCCGGGTGATGGCCGAGGCGGCCGTCGCCGCCGGCGCGCCGCCCGGCCTGGTCTCGTGCATGGCCACGCCCACCCTCGACGGCACGCACGCGTTGATGCGGCATGAGTTGACGGCGATCATCCTCGCCACCGGCGGGAAGGATCTCGTTCGCTCGGCGTACAGCGCCGGCAAGCCCGCCTATGGCGTCGGGCCGGGCAACGTTCCCGCGATCATCGAGCGCACCGCGCACATCGACAAGGCAGTCGCCGACGTCGTCGACGGCAAGACGTTCGATGCCGGTGTGCTCTGCTCGAGTGAACAGTCGATCGTCTGCGACGCGCCCGTCGCAGCCGCGGTGCGCGCGGCGCTGCTCCGCGAGCGTGCACACCTCTGCACCCCCGCCGAGAAGCAGGCGCTGGAGCGCGCGATGATCCCGCCGGGCGGGAAGGGAATCAATCCCTCGATCGTCGGCAAGCAGCCGCAGGAGATCGCGCGCCTCGCCGGATTCGCGATCGCGCCTGACGCGAAGCTGCTCGTCGTCGACCTGAAGACAGTCGGCCGCACCGAGCTGCTCAGCCGCGAGAAACTTTCTCCAGTGCTCGGCTTCTACGTCGAGGACGGCTGGGAGCGCTGCTGCCAGCGGGCGATCGAGCTGCTCACGTTAGGCGGAATCGGCCACTCGCTCGTCATCCACAGCCAGGACGAGCGGGTCATCGACGAGTTCTTTCGCGAGAAGCCGGCGTTCCGGATCTCGCTCAACACGAACTCCGCGCTCGGGGCGGTCGGCTATACCACCGGGTTTGCGCCCGCGATGACCCTTGGTCCCGGCGCGTGGGGAGGCAGCAGCACCTCCGACAACATCACGCCGCTTCACCTCATCAACATCAAGCGCCTCGGGGGCGAGATCAATCGCTACCATGACCCGTTGCGAGGAGCGAGCACCGCACGACCCGCGGCGTCCGGACAACCGGCACCGCGCCACATGCCCGAGGTGAGCCTCGCCAGCTCCGAGGTGCAGCGCATCGTCGACGACTTCCTGCGCGATTTCCGCGGAGCGGTCCGGTGACCGAGCAGGAGATCGAGCGCCTCGTCTCACTCGTCGTCGAGGCATTGCTGCGCCAGCCAACGCGAGGCGCCGCCCGCCCGCGCGACGCAACGTGGTTGCCGACACCGGTGCGCCCGGAGCCACCGCTCCGCGCGACCGAGCCGCCCGTCTGGAGCGGCGCGGCCCAGCGCCTGGACGACGTTGCCCCCGGGCTGCCTGACGCCGATTCTCGACCCGGGTCGCCGGCTGCCGGGGAGGGCGCGCGCGTCCGCCGAGCCGCGACCGGTGAGATGACGAACGCGGTCCGCGCTGCCGCGGCCGGTCGCGGTTCGTCGCCTGCCGTCGCCCCGGTGGGACGCATCCGGCACCGTGGAAGCGCGCGGTCCCGGATGCTCGAAATCGACATCGCGATCGGCGTCTCCAATCGGCACATCCATCTCTCGACGCAGCACGCCCGCCAACTGTTCAGCATCGATCAGCCGACGATGCTTCGTCCGATCTCGCAGCCGGGGCAGTTCGCCGCCAACGAGTCCGTCCTGGTCACGGGGCCGCGCGGGAAGCTCGAGGCGGTGCGGGTCGTCGGCCCGGCGCGGGGCGATACGCAACTCGAGATCTCGCTATCGGACGCGCACCGGCTTGGCGTCGAGCCGCCGGTCGCGGCCAGCGGCGCGCTCGCCACGTCGATCGGAGGGGTGACACTGCAGGGGACCGCGGGCGCGGTCTCGCTGACGCGTGGCGTGATTGTCGCCGCGCGTCACCTGCACTTGAGCAGCGACGATGCGTCGCGTTGGGGACTGGCAGACGGCGACCGCCTCGATGTTCGGGTTGGCGCCGGGTCGCGGTCGACGACGTATCACGACGTCCTCGTCCGCGCCGGCAAGCAGTACGCGACCGAGCTTCACCTCGACGCCGACGAAGCGTTCGCCGCTGGGGTCAGGAGCGGCGATCGCGCTCGCATCGTCTCGTCGGTGGCCAGCAAGGGCTCTCGCCCGGTGCTCGTCACGGAGCGAGACGTGGTCCGCATTGCGCGCGAGGGCGGTGCGCTCCCGCCGCGCGCGCTGCTCACGCCAAGCGCGCGCGATCGCGCCAGGTCGCTCGGTCTCGAGAAGTGAGCGCCGCTGGTCGCCCCATGCACGCGGTCGAATTCCGCGTGCGATATTCTGAAACCGACCAGATGGGGGTGGTGTACCACGCCAACTACCTCCACTGGTGTGACATTGGTCGCACCGAATATCTGCGGGCGCGTGGTGCGACCTACGCCGACCTCGAGCGCACCGGACAGCTCCTCGCCGTGTCCGAAGCGAGTCTCCGCTATCACAAGTCGGCCCGCTACGACCAGATCGTCCGGATCGAGACGACACTCCGCGAAGTCCGCTCTCGCGCGCTCACCTTCGACTACGCCATCGTCCATGCCGAGACCGGCACCCTCTACGTCACGGCGAGCACCGTGCTCGTCTCCCTCGATACCGCCGGCCGCTCGGTGCAGCTCCCCGCTGAGACTCGCGAGCTGCTCCGGCGCGAGCTCGGCTGAGCGCGCCGCGCGCCGTCGTCGGCGGGCAGCGGCAGTCATCACGTTAGGCATCGCCGGCGTCGCTGCGGCAGCGTGCACGACCGGTCGCACCGCGCCCCAGTCGCCACTGTCGTCGGCGGACTCGCGGCTCTATGCGCGCGTCCTCGCCGCCGCTGATGCGCGGCGTCCCGACACCGCCACGATCACCGCGGCGATCGCCAGCCCGCATGCCGCCGTTAGGCGAGCCGGCGCACTCGCCGCCGGCCAGCTTCGCCTGCGAGCGTCGGCACCGGCCCTTCGCCTGTTGCTTCGCGATCGCGACACGACTGTCGCTGCACGCGCCGCGTTCTCGCTCGCCCTCCTCCGCGACACGGCCGGCGTGGCCGCACTCGACACGGCACTCCGGTTCGCTCCCTCTGTCTCCGCGCAGGCCGCGTTCGCGCTCGGCGAGATCGGCGAGCCGGCGCGCCCGACCATTCTCGCCCGAGTCGATTCCGCCGTCGGGCAGGTCCGCGTCGAGCTTCTGCTCGCCGTCGCCAAGCTTCGTCCAGTCCCCGCCGAGCCCGCAATCAACGCGCTGTCAAGCGCCGATCCGTGCGCGCGCTGGGCGGGCGCATACGCGCTCTCCCGCCCTCGAGTCGCGGCCGGTGTCAGCGCACTGCTGGGCCTCTCTCGCAACGCGAGCAGCGCGATTCCCGACGCGTCGATCGATCCGGCCGCGGATGGCTACGAATGCGCACCGTCGGAGATCCGCGCGCAGATCGCCCGGGCGCTCGTTCGCCCGGCGACCGGCGATTCGCTCGCGGCTCCGGCATTGGCGGCGCTGAGACAGTTCGCGCTCGACGCGGCACCCCACGTTCGCGTGAACGCCGTCCGGTCCCTGGCAACCTTTGGCGACTCGGCCGCGGGTCCCGTGGTCGGCGCAATCCGCGATCGGGACCCTAACGTTCGCATCGCGGCAGCGCAGTCGCTGGCCGGCCGGAAGCTCGCGCGCGATCTCTGGCTCACGCTCTGGAACGCCGATACCGGGATGATGTTTCGCCGGAGCCTCCTCGAATCGGCGACCCGCGCGGCGACGACGCTTCCCGCACACGAAGAATGGAGCAGGGCGAGCGACTGGCACCTCCGCGCCGCGCTCGCCGACGCGGCGGCGCTCTCACCGTCGCCCGCGCGCGGGCTCGCACTGGCGACACCACTTCTCTCCGACGCGGACCCGCGCGTCCGGCAATCGGCGGTGGCGGCCACCGCTGCGTTCATCGATTCAACATCCGTTGCTTCGTCGGCGCGCCAGACGGTGCTCGGTTCGCTGCGCGACCGTGATTTCTTCGTTCGCGCGACCGCGCTCCTCGCGCTCTCCGACTCTGCGCGCGCCGCCGAGCTTCCCGCGGTCCTCGCCAGCTACGCCCTCGCTGCCGCCGACTCGGGAAACGACGCGCGCATCGCGGCGATCCGCTATGTCGCCAGCGCGTGGAAGCGGGACAGCGCTTCGGTCCCCGACTCGCTGCGGCGGGCACTGGCCGCACTCGCGTCGTCTGATGACCCGCTCGTGCGGGCCGAAGCGCGCGGCGTCACGCCGATGGCCGCATGGCCGGGGATCGAAGGCGTCCCCCGCGACATCGCAGTTTATGAGAACGTGGTTCGCGACGTCGTGACGCCGACACTCCGTGCGGCACCGCTCCGTGCGCGCATTGAGTCGGCACGCGGGACGATCGTGCTCGAGCTGCTCGGGGAAGACGCACCGCTGACCGTCGCCAACTTCGTCGCGCTCGCGCGGCGTGGGTATTATCGGAACATCCAGTTCCACCGCGTCGTGCCGAACTTCGTTGCGCAGGACGGGGATCCGCGCGGGGATGGCAACGGCGGGCCCGGGTACGCGATCCGCGACGAGCTCAACACGCACCGCTATCGGCGCGGTGCAGTCGGCATGGCGCTGTCCGGTCCGGACACCGGCGGCAGCCAGTACTTCCTCACGCTTTCGGCGCAGCCCCATCTCGACGCTCGCTACACCATCTTCGCGTGGGTGGTCGGCGGAATGGATGCGATGGATCGCCTCGTCCAGGGCGACGCCATCACCAACATCACTGTTCCATGACCGCGTCGCGCGTCCGAAGGTTCGTCAGCCTAACGGTGTGGGCCGCCGTCGCCGCCTGTATTCCCAAGGCGCGGCCGCTCACGGGAATCCCGACCGCCGCCGTCATTCCCCCGATCGACCTGCCAGCGGGGCATACGCGCTTCGTCTTCGACTGGAAGTACGAGGATCCCGACATTCACGCGAGCGGGGAGGGGGCGCTCCGCGCTGCCGCTCCCGACAGCGCCCGGCTCGATCTGTTCATGGGTGGCGGTCTCGGAGGCGCGGCCGCGGTGCTCATCGGGAATGACCTCCGGGCCCCCGGCCCGAACGCCGTCCGCCGGATGATTCCGCCACCCCCGCTGCTCTGGGCCGCGATGGGTCGCCTCGCGGTGCCGGCATCACCCGATACGTCGGCCCGTCTCGACGGGGACACCCTCCGCGTCGACATTGGCCGCGGGAACGTCTGGCGCGTCACCATCGCTGGAGGCACGCTGCGCCGCCTCGAGCGCATCGACGACGGGAAGATCGTCCAGAGCGTCATTCGCGCGGACGACCGCCACGTGCGATATTTCGAAGCCGCCTCCCGGCGGTCACTCGAGTTGGTGATCACAAGCGTGGACCGCAATGCGGACTTTGATGCGTCGATCTGGTCGTTCTAGCTGGCTCGTCGCGCTTCTCGTCGTGGTTGGCGGGTGCTGGCCATACGGATTCGCCGGCGGCGGGCTGCCGTCGAATATCCACACGGTCGCTGTTCTCCCATTCGAGAACGAGACCCCGCAGGCCGAGTTGCAGCGCGAGGTCTGGCAATCACTGCGCAGTGAGATGCACGCGCGCCTGGGGCTCCGCGATGCGCCCGAGTCGCGAGCCGACGCCGTCGTCCGCGGGACGCTGCTCCGCTACGACACCGGAATTCCCATCGCCTATTCCGCGAACCGCGGGCAGGTCACATCGGCGCGGCGCAAGCTGCAGATCGTCTGCGACATCGAGATCGTCGACCAGAAGAGCGGCAAGATGCTCTGGCAGCGGAAAGGCATCACCGCCGAAGGCGAGTACGAGGAGCCTAACGAAGCGAACGGACGTCGCGACGCTCTCAAGAAGCTGATCACCGACGTCATCGAGGGAGCGCAGTCGCAGTGGTAGCACGGTGGCGCACGCGCGCGGGCCGCTCCTCCATGGGGTGCCTGCTCATGCTGCTCCTCGTTGCCGCCGCGGGCTATTTCGGTGTGAACGTCGGGGAAGTGTACCTCCGGTATTTTCGGTTCCACGACTCGATGGTCCAACAGGCGCGCTTCGCCGCCCACTTCGACGACGACGCCATCAAGAACAACCTCAGGCTCGCGGCGGACACGCTCGAGCTCCCGCCCGCCGCCCGCCGGGTGCAGGTTTACCGGCGCGGCCGCCACATCACGATCACGGTCGACTATTACGACCGCGTGGAGCTGCCCCTCTATGTGCGCGAGATCCATTTCCAGCCGCGCGTGGAGAGCAGCTTCTGAACGCGTTCGACCCGGCGCGAAAGATCTTCGACTGGGAGACGCTCCGAGCGTGGCGGACGTCGCAGGGCGGACGTGTCGTATTCACCAACGGCGTCTTCGACCTTCTCCATCCCGGCCATGTCGACGTGCTGCGCGGCGCGCGGGAATCGGGCGACGCGCTCGTCGTCGGCCTCAACAGCGACGCCAGCGTTAGGCGGCTCAAGGGGCCCGATCGTCCCGTACGCTCCGAGGCCGAGCGCGCCCATGTGCTCGCCGGGCTCGAGACCGTCGACGCGGTCGCTGTGTTCGACCAGGATACGCCGCTCGAGCTCGTCCGGCTGCTGCGCCCCGACGTCATCGTGAAAGGGGGCGACTACTCGCCGGAATCCGTCGTCGGCGCCGCCGATGTTCGCGGCTGGGGTGGGGAATGCATCATCATCCCGCTCACGCCCGGACAGTCAACCACTTCGATCATCGAGCGCCTCCGCGCGCCACGCCATGCCTAACGTCGTCCGGTCCGGCCGTACCAACGGGGAGTTGCGCCCGGTCACCCTCGCCCGCAATGCCGCGCCCTACGCCGAGGGCTCGTGTCTCGTGTCGTTCGGCCAGACGCGGGTGCTCTGCACCGCCTCCGTCGAGGATGGGGTCCCCGGATGGCGACGCGGGCGCGGAGAAGGGTGGCTCACCGCGGAGTACGCGATGCTTCCGCGAGCGACCCACACCCGCACCTCCCGCGAGCGCGACAAGCTCGGCGGCCGGACGCAGGAGATCCAGCGACTGATCGGGCGGAGCGTGCGCGCGATGCTCGACGACTTCCGGTTCGGTGAATTCACCCTCAAGCTCGATTGCGACGTGATCCAGGCGGATGGAGGCACGCGCACAGCGGCGATCACCGGCGCCTGCGTGGCCGTCGTCGACGCGTTCGAGTGGATGGTCCGGACGGGCCGGGTTCCGGCGAGTCCCGTCAGGCGGCGAATCGCTGCCGTCAGCGTGGGCGTGGTATCCGGCGAACCCCGGCTCGATCTCGAATACGCCGAGGACGTCGTCGCGGAAGTCGACATGAACGTCGTGATGAGCGGGGAGGGGCGGTTCGTCGAGGTGCAGGGCACCGGAGAGCACGGATTGTTCGACCGGGCCGCGCTCGACCGGCTGCTCGATCTCGCGGTGGCCGGCGTGCGGCAGCTCGATGCGGCGCAGGCATCCGCCCTCGTCGGGTGATCAGAGCGTGGCGGCGATCGGCAGCGTGGCGGTGATCGTAGTCGCCACGCGGAATGACGGAAAGAAGCGTGAACTCGTCCCGCTGCTCGCGCCGTTAGGCGCCCGGATCGTGACGCTCGACGAGGCGGGTGTTCCGTATGTGCCCGGCGAAGCGGAGATCGAGTCGCATCCGACCTTCGAGGCAAACGCGCTCGCCAAGGCCCGGTGGTTTTTTCAACGCACCGGGCTGCCCTGTGTCGCGGATGATTCCGGGCTCGCGGTACACGCGCTGGGCGGTGCGCCCGGGGTGCGAAGCAAGCGCTGGAGCGGTACCCGCGAGGGCCCCGAACAGGACGTGGCGAACAACGAGATGCTCGTCGACGCGCTTCGGGCCGCGAACGCGGCCGGGGCGGCGGGTCGCGGGGCGCACTACGTCTGCGTTGCCGCATACGCGGACGGGGCGCGCGAGATCGTGGCGCGCGGCGAAACTCTCGGGTTCATCGCCGATGCGCCGGCTGGTTCGGGCGGGTTCGGCTACGATCCGTACTTCTGGTCGCCCGAGCTCGGGCGAACGTTCGCCGAGGCGACGCTGGAGGAGAAGGCTCGCGTCAGCCATCGCGGGCGCGCGATGCGTGCACTGATCGAGGCGCTGACCGGGTGAGCGGAGCGGACTGCGGAGCGCGTAGTGCCTTGTCGTCGTGTAGGATGCGCCGCGGTAGTTGACCGGCGCATCGATGCCAATTACCATTCCGTGCTCAGCGGGGCGTAGCGTAGCCTGGTATCGCGCCTGCTTTGGGAGCAGGAGGTCCCCGGTTCAAATCCGGGCGCCCCGACCTGGCAGGTGGCTCCTTGGGGGGTCGTGGGGGGTAGCCCGCCGCAGGTGAAGCGCCAGTAGCTCAGTTGGATAGAGCAACAGCCTTCTAAGCTGTGGGTCGGGGGTTCGATTCCCTCCTGGCGCGCCAGCATTGCAGCAACGAATGATGCGAGTGAAGGCGGACGGACGCAGTGAGCGCCCTTAGCTCAATTGGTTAGAGCAACTGACTCTTAATCAGTAGGTTCTCGGTTCGATTCCGAGAGGGCGCATGGAAGTGGCCCGCCACGAGTGGCGGGCCACTTTTTTTGTGGGCGATGCCGGGTTGAAACCGCGACGAATCTTTGTGGGGGCGGCTGTGTATTTTCTGCTCCCGGCGCCGGAAAAGTATTGGCGCTCGATCCCGTGTGGGGCGCGGTGTCGCAATGAGAGCGAGTGGACGTTGCACGCTGGAGGACAGCTTCGACGTTGTCACCACTTGCGGCACAACGCGACCGTTTATATGTTGGAAGGCTGCCCTGCAAGTTTTTTGTGGTGGCCGTTTCGTGAGTGGTTTGCCCTTGGCGGAAGCGTGGTCGAGGGGTTGACGCGAAACGCGGAATTGAGTATTGTTGAAGGCTGTCGCGGAATGCGACGCTGAACGGTTTTATGTTTGTGTAGTTGCTGATTGATAATCGATATTGGGATAACGGATGTGCGAGGCGGACTCGATGACCCGCGGCTGACAGGGCTGCGGCGAGAGTTCAAACCTGATCATTCGATATAAGTGATTCGGACACGCTGTCACGCGACAGCGTGGCAGCTGTTCGAGAAGAGCTAATTGGACTTGTCTATTGGAGAGTTTGATCCTGGCTCAGGACGAACGCTGGCGGCGTGCTTAACACATGCAAGTCGAGGGAACCTCGCAAGGGGTGACCGGCGAACGGGTGCGTAACACGTGAGCGACCTTCCGTCTTCTGGGGGATAGCCG
>JANMAM010000163.1:0-15882 GCA_031359795.1 Gemmatimonadaceae bacterium | reverse complement strand
CTACTACTCGAGCGAGCAGACGGCCGTCTACGACGGCGCGCGCATGGCCGAGCGCGCCTACGCGCGGCTGTCGCGCGTGATCGGCTATCAGTTCCGCGAGAAGAAGCCGATCGTGCTGTTTGCGTCCCGCTCCGACTTCGGACAGAACAACGTCACCGGCGATCTCGGCGAAGGCGTGGGTGGTGTCACCGAACCGCTGCGTCACCGCGTCATCCTTCCCTTCACCGGTGATTACAAGAGCTTCGAGCACGTGCTCACGCACGAGATGGTGCACGAGTTCCAGTACGATATCTTTGCCCGCGGAAAGGCGGGCGGCGGGCTGCAGCAGCTGTCGCAGAACCCGATGCCGCTCTGGTTCGCCGAGGGCATGGCTGAGTATCTGTCGATCGGCCCCGACCATCCATTCACGGATTCGTGGATGCGCGATGCGGCGCTGAACGGGAAAATCCCGACGATCGAGCAGATGACCGATCGTCCGGACCGTTACTTCCCGTATCGTTTCGGCGAGTCGATCTGGGCGTACATTGGTGCGCGCTGGGGCGACGAGACGATCGGCCAGATCCTCCGCGCCTCACCGAACATCGGCTACGAGCGCGCGATCAAGCGCGAGCTCGGCCTGTCGCTCGACGACCTGAGTCAGGAGTGGAAGGAGTCGCTGCAGGACCGCTTTCTCCCGGGGATCACGCAGCTCGATCGCGCACGGCGCTTCGCGCAGCCGGTGCTGAACGAAAAGAAGACCGGCGGCCAGGTGTTCGTTGCGCCCGCGCTCTCGCCAGACGGAAAGCACATCGCGTTCCTGTCGAATGGCAGCTTCCTTCGCGGTGAAGTGTTCATCGACCTCTGGCTCGCTGATGCGCAGACGGGCAAGCGGCTGAAGCGCCTCGTCAAGAGTACGACCGATCCGAATTTCGAGGAGCTGCGAATGATCTATTCGCAGAGCTCATTCTCGCCGGACGGGAAGCTCCTCGCGTTCACGGCGCAACGCGCCGGAAAGGACGTGCTCTATCTCCTCGACGTGAAGAAGCGGCGTGTCATCCGGCGCTTCTCGCTCCCCGGAATCGAGGGGGTGACCAGCCCGACCTGGTCCCCCGATGGAGCGCGGCTCGTCGTGAGCGGTGACATCGGCGGCATCACCGACCTGTTCATGGTCGATGCCGATGGAAAGAATTTCCGCCGCCTGACGTCGGACCGTTATGGCGACCTGCAGCCGCAGTGGTCGCCGGACGGCAAGACGATCGCCTTCGCGAGCGACCGCGGCGAAGCGACCGATTTCGAGCTGCTCCGCTTCAACAAGTGGCGCATCACAACGCTCGATCTCGCGACGATGCAGGTGAGCGTGCTCCCGGGCCAGGCCGGGTTGAATCTCAATCCGCAGTGGGCTCCGGACAGCAAGTCGATCATCTACCTGACCGATCGCACCGGCATCTCGAATCTCTTTCTCTACGACTTCGATTCGCGCCAGGATTATCAGCTCACGAACGTCGCGAGCGCGATCAATGCCTTCACCGAATACAGCCCCGCGATCAGCTGGGCACGCGGTGCCGACAAGCTCGCGTTCACGTACTACGAGGACGGCGACTATACCATCTGGGGGATGAACAATCCGCGGGCGCTCAAGCGCGAGCCGTATGTCGCGAAGGGTCCGATTGCCGGCCCGATCTTCAGCTCCCGCCGCGATTCGATGCACGTCGTCGCGGCGTCGCCGCAGGTCGATACGACTCCCGATCCGACCCGCATCTCGACATATCGCGGCGGTGCGGCGTCAACGCTGCGAGCGTCAGGCACGGTGGCAGTGGGCACCACCGAGACGGCGCGGCGTCCGATAACGGTCGCGCAGATTCTCGACAGCGCGAATCTCGCCCTTCCCGATACATCGACGTTCAAGATCAGCGACTACAAGGTCCGCTTCCAGCCCGACTACATCGCCCGCCCGAGCGTCGGCTACGCGCAGGACAACTATGGACGCGGCGTGTTCGGCGGAACGACCATCATCCTCAGCGACCTGCTCGGCAACAATCGCCTCGCCGTCGCCGCGGCGGTGAATGGGCGGTTGAGCGATGCGCAGATCTACACCGCCTACGCGAACTACAGTCGCCGGGTGCAGTACACGACCGGCATCTCGCAAAGCCCGTATTACTTCCTGACCGGTGATCGGCTCGTGCCGGCGAGCGACGACGGTTCGATTCAGGCGCAGGAGCAGGAGATCACGCGGTTCATCTTCCGCCAGGCGTTCGCCGTCGGGATGTACCCGATCAACCGATTCACGCGACTCGAGTTCGGTACGGGATTCAGCAACATCGATCGGCAGACGCTCTACGTCCATCGGATCATCGACTTCAACCAGCAGGCATCGAGCGGCTTCTACCTCGATGACATCCGCAACCAGCCGGGCATCAACAATTACTCGGTCAACGCGGCCTGGGTCTCCGACAACGCGCTCTGGGGCTACGTCGGGCCGATCTCCGGACGCAGGTACCGTTTCCAGGTCGAGCCGCAGCTCGGAAGCTGGCGGTGGGTGGACTACCTCGGCGACTACCGCCGTTATGATCCGATCCTCTTCAACTTCCTCACCGTCGCGACCCGGGTGATGACCAACATCACCGTCGGACGCGACGAGACCTTCGCCTACAAGTACATCGGCGTGCCGCAGTACGTGCGCGGGTACGACCGGCAGAATTTCTTCTCCTACAGCTGCGGTGCGTTCGGATCGGTCGCGACGAATTGCAATGCGCAGAGCCTCCTTGGCAGCCGCATCGCCGTCGCGAATGCCGAGTTGCGCTTCCCGGTAATCAACCGGCTCGAGCTTGGAATCCTTCCGATCGCGCTTCCACCGATCGAGGGCGCATTCTTCTACGATGCCGGCGTGGCGTGGAGCCAGGGGAACAAGGTCCAGCTGAACGCTCCGAAGGATCCCGTCGCCTCGCCGAACGTCAGGTATCCGTACCGCAGTTACGGGGCGGGCATCCGGGTCAACCTGTTCAACTACGCGATCCTGCGCTGGGACTACGCGAAGCCCCTGAGCATCGATCGCAAGCCGTTCTGGACCTTCTCGATCGGTCCGAATTTCTGACCTGACTGATCTGCTTCGACCGCACCCCGGTGGACCATTCCTGGTCCACCGGGGTGTCTGTTTTTCGACCTGCTCGCGGCTTGTTCACACTCTACTGAACGGGTAGCTTCTGTCCGTGCGCACGCTGCTAGCGTTGGCGCTCGTGCTCGTCGCCTGCGGTCGTTCCGACCGTCCGGATGACCCCGCCACGCGCGACGCCTCCCCCACCCCCTCCCTTGCCCGCGCCACTGGCCCGGACCCGGTCGTTCTGCGCATTCCGCGCGGCGGCGGGCTCGCGCGCGCCTACATTTACCCGCGGCTCGATTCTGCCGCGTGGACGTCCACCGCTCAAGTCCCCGCGCCCGACCGGATCCTCGCGTTCGACCCCGATGCGGGGCAGCTGGTCTTCGCCGATGTGAAAGGAGCTGTCGTTCGCGTCGACCTCCGGTCCGGAGCGGTCGCCGCAACGCGCAAACCGAAGCTGACGTTGCTCGCCTCGGCCGATGGACAGTCGGTGTTCGGCCTCACCGATAGCGGCACCGTGGCCCGATTTACGCCGACCGGGCGCTGGAGCTTCAAGGCGCCGCTACGCCCGCGCGACCTGCTTCCGCAGGGCGATGGTTCCCTCATCGTCGTGGCTGACCGTGGGGAGAGCACCGTGCTCTGGCACCTCTGGCCACCCGACGCCCGGATCGTCGACAGCACCGCGATCGTCGGCTCGGCAAAGTCCGTCGCGGTGCAGGCCGGGGACCGCGTGCTTCTCGTGCACGATGCTTCGATCGCCGCGGTTCGCGGGCGGGACCTCGCTCCGTCCCCGACGGTCACGGTCGACACGGCGATTCTCGCCGTCGCCCCGACGCCTAGCGGCGACAGGCTCTACGTGCTTCAGCACGGCCAGAAGGAGCTGCGCGTGCTTGACCGCTATCAGGGCGGAAGCGGCGACGTCGTCGCGATTCCCGGTGAGGCGCTCGCGCTCCGCATGGATCCACTCGGACGCTATCTGCTCGTGCGTCCAGCGCGCGGAGACTCGGCCTGGGTCGTCGCCGTCGGCTCGCAGCGCGTGCTCGGCGCGGTCGCGACCAGCTGGCGCAACGACCTCCCGTTCGTCGCGCCCGATGGAAAGATTGCCCTCGCTGCCGGAAACGACGTGCGGTTCGTCGATGGCGAGACCTTCCAGTCGGGAACCGTCGTGCGCAACGGAGGGAAGGATTTCTGGACGCTCGTGACGTGGAACGGCTTCCGGCCTCGCGACGCATCGCTCGACACGCCCGTCCGCTTCGAGGGCGGAAGCTATGACACGACGGCGGGGGGGTCGGCGGCAGACACGGTCGTCGATCCCCGCGGCGCGTTCGCGGGCGCCGGCCCGGATGCACCGCGCGGCGACCTCTCGGGAATCGCGGACGCGCGGTCCGGGTCCCTCCCCGTTCCGCCGCGCACGCCCGCGCCTAACGCAGGAAGCGTCTCGCCTAACGGTGCGGCCTCGCCGGTCCCATCCAGCCGCGGCTTTTTCGTCTCGCTCGCCTCTCACTCGACGCAGGCCCTCGCTCAGGCGGATGCCCGGAGCGTCGTCGTCGACGGATTGCCCGCGCACGTCGCGACCGCTCCGGCCGGCGGAAAGATTCTCTACCGGGTGATTCTCGGGCCCTACTCGACGCGCGCCGCCGCCGAACGCGCGGGCTCGCTCGCGGCGCGGCCCTTCTGGATCTACGAGGCGCAATGAGACTCGTCGACGAGTCCCGGCCGAGCGCGGCGGCCTGGGAAGACGAGGGCCGCCGGATCGGCGCGACGCTCGATGCGCTCACGGCCGTCGTCGTCGCCGCCGCGTCTCCCGATGACGCTGCGGCTGTTGCGCTCGGGATCGGTGCCATCCAGGCGCGCCGCCGCCGCGTGGTCGTGGTCGACCTGGCGGGAGACACCGCGACGCTCGCTCGCCTCGTCGGCAACGACGACCCGCACGGGCTGTCCGACGCGTTCCGCTACGGCGTCTCGCTGAATCGCGTCGCGCATCGTATCGGCGAGGGAGAGAATCTGTTCGTCATGCCCAGTGGTACCGAGCCCGTGGTCGATGAAGAGATCTACCGGAACGATCGCTGGCGCCGGCTCGTCGCCGGCTTCCGCGAAGTCGGGGCGCTGATGGTGCTCGTCACCCCGGACAATGCCCGAGCGCTCGATGCGTTGCTGGCGTTCACCGACGGCGGCATCGCGGTTGGCAACGCCCAGGTTCCCGGGCAGCTCCTCGACACCGCACACGCCCCCCGGGTCGCGCGTCGCGGCGCTGGAGCCCCCGCGCGCCGACCCGTGATCAGCGGCGCGTTCGACCGCATTCGCGTCGCGGACAATCGAAAGCAGGCGCGCTCCGGCACCGGATCGGAGCGAGTGTCGCGGGGGCTGTTGGTCGGCGGAGGGCTGGCCGTCGCCGCAGTCGCCGCGGTGATGGTCTTCCGTGCGTACGCCGCGCGCGGCCAGTCGCCCGCGGTCGCCGCGCCCGTCGCTGATACCGTCGCAGCCGCATCCGTGCGCGCTCTCGACTCGGCCTCCGCCGCGGTCGCCCCCGACACTCCGCCAATCCGCAATCCCGGCGACTCGGCGCGCGCGACCACGTACGCGATCGAGATCGCCAAATTCAGCACGCCCGCCGGCGCACTGCTCCGGGTGCGCGACGAGCTGCCGAAGAGCGCGCCCGCCGCGACATTCGGCGTCGTTGCGATCGGCAGCGACGCGACGCTCTGGTATCGGGTGCTCGCCGGTGCGGCCGACGCGCGCGCCGGCGCCGACTCCGCGCTCGCCGCGCTCCGTCGTGCCCGGGCGATCGACGATCCGCGTGGCGGGGCCGTCGTGACCGTCCCCTTCGCGTTCCGGCTCGAGGCTGGCGTCGCCCCGTCGTCCGCGCCGGACGTGGCGGCGGCGTACCGCGCTCGCGGCGTGCCGGCCTACGCGCTGCTCCAGGACGACAGCACTGCGACGATCTACGCCGGTGCTTTCGAGACCGCCGACCAGGCCGCACTGTTCATGACCTATCTCCGCGCGGCCGGCGTCGAGCCCGCGCTGACGTATCGACTCGGGAGAGCTCTCTAGTGCGGTTGACCAAGCTCGAGCTGCATGGATTCAAGTCGTTCGCCGACGCCACCGACATCGTCTTCGAGCAGGGCGTGACGGCGATCGTCGGGCCTAACGGCTGCGGGAAGTCCAACGTCTCCGACGCGATCCGCTGGGTCCTCGGCGAGCAGCGCGCCCGGATGATGCGCGGCGCCAAGATGGAGGAGGTGATCTTCCAGGGCTCGTCGGCGCGCCGGGCGGTCAACATCGCCGAAGTGTCGCTCCACTTCGAGAACGACGATGGATCGTTAGGCATCCCCTTCCGCGAGGTCGTGATCACCCGCCGGCTCTCCCGGTCGGGGGACAGCGAGTACTTCCTCAATCGTGCGCCCTGCCGCCTCCGCGACATCGGCGACCTGCTCCGCGGCACCGGCCTCGGCGCCGATTCCGGGGTCGTGATCGAGAGCAAGATGATCGACGCGCTGCTCAGCGACCGCCCCGATGAACGGCGCGAGCTGTTCGAGGAAGCGGCGGGCGTCGGCCTCTATCGCGACCGCCGCCGCAGCACCGAGCGGAGGCTCGACGAGACCAGCGTCGACCTGCAGCGCCTCGACGACCTCATCGCCGAAGTGCAGACGCAGGTGCGCTCGCTCGCCCGCCAGCGGAAGCGCGCGGAACGCCATTCGGAGCTCAACGAACGGCGCTTCCAGCTCGAAATCGCCGTCGCGGCGCGGGAAATGGCTGCATGGCACGAGGAGCTCGGCCAGCTCGAATCGCGCATCGCCGACCTGCACGAGACGGTTCCGGCGAGCGAAGCCCGCGTCCGCGAAGCGGAGCAGGAGCGCGAGCTCCGTCACGGCGCTCGCGCGGCCGCCGAGGGGCGGCGCGGCGAGCTCGCCCGCCTCGTTGGCACGCAGCGCGAGCAGACGCTGCAGCTCCGCGGCGAGATTGCGGTCGCCGAGGAGCGCCAACGCAACGCCGGCGCGCGCCGCCAGCGCGCCGAGGAGGAGCGCCGCGAGAGTGAAGCGCATGGAGTTCGCCTCGCCACGGAACGATCCGAGGCGACCGCCGCGCGCGAGGCCGCCGAAGGCGAGCGGGCCGCTGCCGCCGACCACCTCGAGCAATTCGCGGCGACCGAGGACGACGCGCGCAGGACCGTTACCGCGGCGCGCGGCGTCGTGTCTGCCGCCGAGCGCGCGGTACGTGATCTCCAGGATCAGCTGCGGCGCCTCGAGCATGACGGTGAGGGTACCGCACGCGAGCACGGTGAAGTCGCGCGGCGTCTCGAGGCGCTCGAGGTCGAGCGTGAGGCGCTTCGCGACACGGTCTCGGCGACGCTGCGCGAACTGGCTGACGCCGACGACGCGCTCGCCCAGGCGCGCGGTCTCGTCGAGCAGACGCGGATCGCGCTCGAGGAATCCCGGCGCGCGCATCAGGGCGCGCGCGAGCGCGATGCGGCGGCGCGCGGTGATCTGTTCCGTGCCGACGAAGCGCACACCGCCTTGCAGGGCAAGGTCAACGCGCTCGAAACCCTCGAGCGCGAGCGCGTCGGGCTGGCGCCGGCCGCCGCCCTGCTGCTCAAGGAGCGTGCGCAGTTCGGCGCCGGCGCGGTGCTCGGCCCTCTCTCCGATTTCCTGACGGTCGATCAGGCGTCAGCGTTGCTCGTCGAGCGCTTCCTCGGAAACACGGTTCACGCCGTTCTCGTCCGCGACGCCGGCGTCACAGAAGCGATTCGCGCGTGGCACACCGCGGCCAATCCCGGGCCGCTGCTCCTCCTGCCGGCTGATGCGCTGAGCGAGGATGACCAGGCGCAGGAGTCCTTCCCCGACGCGCTCGTGCACCTCGTCAACGCCTCGTCGCCGGCGCGGGCGTGGGTGCGTTCCCTCCTCGGTCACGTGCACGCGGTTGATGCCGGGTCCGCATTCGTCGACGCGCGCGGTGCCGTCTGGCTTCCGGGGAGCCAGGCCGGACCAGGTCCTCTGCGCCGTCGCGCGGAACTCGCCGCATTGCGTGAGGACCTCACCAACAGTGAAGCCTCGCGTCTTGCCGCCTCCGTCGCTGCGGATGCGGCCCGTGCCGCGCTCGAAGCTGCGACGCACGACTCCGAGCATGCAGCGGAATCGTTCACCGTCGCGCAACAGCGCACGCGGCGGGGCGAGGAGCTTCGCGGCGAACGGGATCGAGCCCGCCAACGCGCCGAGCGTGAACTGAGCGAAGCCGAGGCGCTCGCGGCCCGGTTGACTACCCGCCGCGACGAGTTGCGCGAGCGCCTCGCGACGCTCGGTGAGGAAGCGAGCAGCATCGCGGCCGCCGTTGCCGAACGCGAGGAAACGTTAGGCACGGCGCGCGTCGAGCTGGCGGAGGGCGAAGCGCGCCTCGAAGACGCGCGCGAGTACCGCACGCGCTGGCAGGTCGAACAGGCCCAGGCCCAGGCGCGGCTGCAGGTCGCCACTGACCGCGAGCGCCGCCTCGGCGACGAGGCGAACGCGATGGCGAGCCGGATGGGTGCACTGCATTCCGAGCTCGCCGGGCTGTCCGAAGCCGACAGCGCGCTCGCACAGCAGATGAATGCGTGGAGCCTCGACCTCGACGCGCGGCAGGCAATGCTGGCCGACGGCGAGGCGAGCCTCCGCGAAGCCGAGCAGGGCGTCATCGAGGCTGACGACGCGCTCAACGTCGCCGATCGGCTGTGGGACGAGGCTCGACGTCGCGTCGGGGGATTGAGCGACGCGCTTCACGGCGCCGAGCTCCGCTTCACCGAGCTGTCAGGCCGGCGTGGCGCGATTCGGGAACGCCTCGAAACCGAGTGGCGAAAGCCGCTCGAGGAGTTGCTCGCAGGCGCCATCTTCACCGATGATGACGACGACGCGCTGCGTGCCGAGGCGGATGACGTGCGCGCGCAGCTCGAGCAGCTCGGACCGGTGAACGTGCTCGCGATCGAGGAGCACGAGGAAACGCAGCGGCGGCTCGACTTCCTCAGCGCCCAGCGCACGGATCTCGCTGAAGCACGCGCCTCACTCCAGCAGGCGATCCGCGAGATCGATACGACGGCGCGGGAACTCTTCCTCACCACGTTCACGCAGGTGCGAGAGCACTTCCGCCAGATCTTAATGTCGTTGTTCGGCGGCGGCGAGTGCGACCTCGTTCTCGAGAATCCGGAGCTGCCACTCGATTGTGACATCGAGATTCATGCATCGCCCCGCGGCAAGAAGACGCAGCGAATCAACCTGCTGTCGAGTGGCGAACGTGCGCTCGTCGCGCTGTCGCTGCTGTTCGGAATCTTCCTCACCAAGCCGAGCCCATTCTGCCTCCTCGACGAAGTCGACGCCCCGCTCGATGACGCCAACGTCGGCCGATTCGTTCGGATGCTCAACCAGTTCAAGAGCCGGACACAGTTCATCGTCATTACTCACAATCCGCGCACGAGCACCGAGGCGGCGGACGCTGTCTACGGCGTCACGATGCAGGAGCCTGGTGTCTCGTCGCTGGTGAGCGTGCGAATGCGCGGCCGCGCGGTCGAAGCGCCGGTCGTGGCTGAGGCCGAGCCAGCGGGAGTCTCGGCCTGATGCGGTCGCACGCGCGACTGCTCCACCCCGCGCGCGCCATCGTTATGATCGCCGCCTGCGCGGTCGCCCAGCCGGCCTTGGCGCAAGCGCCGGCTGCGACACCGCCCATCAATCTGCTCTACCAGAACTTCCCGAACCCGTTTCCGACCGCTGCCTCGCCGGTAACCTGCATCTGGTTCGATCTGGCCCAGACCTCGGCCGGCGTCACGCTCGCCATCTATGATCTGCGCGGACATCTCGTGCGAACGATCGTGCCGTCTGCCCTGGTGCCTTCCACGCTCCCGGGCGGATACTACGGTCGGTCGGGCAGCGGTCCGAACGCGACAGGCTGCGATTCCCGTTTCGTCTGGGACGGTCGAGGCAGCAACGGCGTCGTGGTTCCGTCGGGTGTGTATCTCGTTCGTTTCCACGTCGACGACGCGTGGCAAACGAGGAAGATCATCTTCCGCGGGCCCTAGTGCGCCTGACCACCGTCGGCACCGGGACCGCCGCACCGGTTCCGCATCGCGTGCAGCCGGGTCATCTCGTCGAAAGCGGCGCAGTGAAGCTGCTGCTCGATTGTGGAAGCGGCGTCAGCTTTCGACTCGCCGCGCTCGGTATCGAGTGGACCTCGATCACGCATCTCGCGCTGACGCATTTCCACGCCGACCACGTGCTCGACGTGCCGACGATGCTCGTCGCGTGGCGCCATGGGACGCTGCCGCCGCGCACTGCGCCGCTCCAGATCATCGGACCGGTCGGAACGGGCACGCTGGTCGACCGGATGACCGAAGCGCTGGGCATTTCGTATCGCGAGTACGGATTTCCAGTCGAGATCCGCGAGTTATCCCCTGGCGAACGCATCGTCGTCGCGGAGAATTTTGAGCTGGAGAGCAGATCGGTCCCCCATACGCCGGAAAGCGTTGCATATTTGATCGATGGCGAGGGACGGCGTATCGTGTACACAGGTGACACCGGATTCGACCGCGGGCTCGGTCAGTGGGCGGGGGGCTGCGATGTGCTGCTCGCCGAGTGTTCGCTGCCGCAATCGATGGCGATGCCTACCCATCTCACGCCGGAGCAGGTCGGCGCCCTCGCGAATCTCGCGTCTCCCGCGCTGCTCGCGCTGACGCACATGTATCCCCCGCTCGAGCAGGTCGACGTTCCCGCGGCTGTTGCCGCACATCATGCCGGACCGGTCGTCGTCTGTCACGACGGCTGGAGCACGGAGCTCTGAGGATCTCATGCTGGTCGTAATGCAACACGGCGCGACGCCCGCCCAGGTGGACGGTGTGGTTCGCGCCATCGAAGAGATGGGCTACCAGGCGCGCCCGATGCCCGGCGCACAGCGCACCGCGGTCGGACTCGTCGGCAACGACGGCCGTGTCGACGCGTCGCGCATCGAGGCGCTCGGCGGTGTGGCGGAGGTGATTCACGTCTCGCAGCCGTACAAGCAGGTCTCGCGCGAATGGCGCCCGGAAAATACCGTCGTCACAATCGCCCCCGGCGTGTCGTTTGGCGGCATCGAGATCCCTGTCATCGCCGGGCCGTGCTCGGTCGAATCCGAAGAGCAGATTCTCGCCGCCGCGCGGGCGGTCCTCGCCAGCGGCGCGGTCGCGCTGCGCGGGGGAGCGTTCAAGCCCCGCTCGTCGCCGTACGCGTTCCAGGGGCTCGGCGAGAAAGGGCTGCAACTGCTTGCGTTGGCGCGCGAAGAGACCGGGCTTGCCGTCGTCACGGAAGCGATGGACGACGAAGGCGCACACCTTGTCGCCGAGTACGCGGACTGCATCCAGATCGGTGCGCGCAACATGCAGAACTACTCGTTGCTCCGATGCGTCGGCAAGATCGGAAAGCCCGTGCTGCTCAAGCGCGGTCTCGCCGCGACGATCAACGACCTGCTGCTCAGCGCCGAGTACATCCTCGCCGAGGGCAACAACCAGGTGATTCTCTGCGAACGCGGCGTGCGCAGCTTCGATCCGGCCGCTCGCAACATGTTCGACCTGACCGCAGTGCCGATCGTTCACAAGCTTTCGCACCTTCCGATCATCGCTGACCCGAGTCACGGCACCGGGCTTCGCGACAAGGTGACGCCGATGGCGCGCGCCGCGGTTGCGGCCGGCGCCGACGGCGTGATGGTCGAGGTGCACCCGACGCCGGAGCGCGCGCTCTCCGATGGCGGCCAGTCGCTCTACCCCGACCAGTTCTCCGGGCTGATGCGCGAGCTTCGGGCGATCGCCGGTGCGATCGGTCGTTCGCTCGCCGTGCCAGCGGGAACGGCGGCCTCGGCGCGGGTGTAGGACAGCTCTACCGCGACAGCACGTCGCGGCCGGCGAGCCGCCGTCAGGCTGTCATTCATCGGGCGCGTCGTGCTACGCGCCTGCACCGAGGTAATTGATGCGACGCACCCTCTCCGCGGCTCTTGTTGCCGGCGCCCTCTCCGCCGCCAGCGCCGGTGCCCAGACACCCGCCGACGTTTCCCTCGACCGCGCGGTCGCGGCGTATCGCGGCGTGCAGACGGTGCGCGCCAGCTTCGACCAGTCGCTGTCCAATCCCGTGACGGGGCGATCGTCACTGGCGAAGGGTGAACTGCTCGTGAAGCGCCCCGGCCGTATCTCGGTACGCTTCACCGATCCCGCCGGCGATCGCATCGTGTCCGACGGGAAATACGTCTGGATCTACCTGCCGAGTGGCGCGCCGGGCCAGGTGATCCGCGCACGCGCCGACGCGTCGGAAGGCACCGGGATGGATGTGAGCACGGAGCTGCTGACCGCGCCGCGCACGAAGTTCGACATTGCCGACGCTGGTGCCGCCACCGTCAACACACGCGCCACCCGCATCGTCGCGCTCACGCCACGCACCGCCCGGAATTACTCGAAGGCGCGCCTCTGGATCGACGACAAGGACGGCGTGGTCCGCCAGCTCGAGCTGACCGAGAACAGCGGCGTCGTACGCACGATCACCTTTCGCACGATCCAACTGAATGCGAAAGTACCGGCTTCCGCCTTCAAGTTCGCCATCCCCAAGGGGGCAAAGGTCTACGACAGCGAGTGACGCGCGCGCTGGATCGCGGGTCGCGGGTCGATCATCACCCTCGCACCGCTCGCGTTATCTCGCCTAACGCCGCCTCGTTGGTCCCGCCTCGTCGCGCAATCTCCACCGCCGCGGCGGCCAGCGACGCGTAGAGCATGCGGGTCTCGGCGTGCGCGGCGAGGGCGGCGAGGTGCTTCTCCACCGTCTCCACATCGCCGCGGGCGATCGGGCCGGTGAGCGCGCGCGCCGGCGTCTCACCGTCGAGGTTGGCGACCGCCCCGTGCATCAGCGCGCGGATCGCTCCCCATGCCTCGGCCGGCTCGATGCCGACGCCGACGAGCAGATCAGCGGCGAGCGCGGCGAGTACGGTCGGGAAGTTGCTCGCAATCACCGCGGCGGCGTGGTAGGTCGCCTTATGCCCGGAAGGGATTCGCATCGTATGCGCGCCTAACGCCTTCGCGAGCGCTTCTCCCCGTTCGATGGCGGCGGCATCGCCATCCACGCCGATCCACGCGCCGCGGAGGAGCGCCGCCGCTCGTGCGGGATCGGCGATCGGCACCAATGGATGAAACGTTCCGGATGGGTGTCCGAGGGTACGCAGTCGCCCCAGGAGCGTGGGCTCGGCGCTTCCGCTGGCGTGCAGCACGACTGCCCCAGCCCGCAGGTCAGCGCGCGCGAGCTCGTCCAGCGCCGCGTCGAGTTGGCTGTCGCGCACCGCGACGACAATCGTGCCGGCCGTTCGCGCGGCCGCAGGGAGGTTCCCCGCGCTGACGGCGTCGGGTGTTGCTTCATCCCGGCGGCCATGCAGGCCGACGAGATCTGCCCCCGATGCACGAAAGGCGCGGGCGAGCCCGCGCCCCGCGCGTCCAGCCCCGAGGATGAAGATGCCGCCGCCGGCGGTCACTTCCCCTTCGTTGTGTCCACGCGAGCAGCCGCCATCGTGGCCGCCCGGTCGAGCAGCTCGCGCTGCGACTTGACCCCGTTGAGGAGCTGAAGCGAAGCGGTCAGGGAGCGGTCGTTCCGCAGCCCGCGCGCAAACTCGGCATCCGGGCCGAGCGCGTAGCGCGCGATCTGCGCACCGAGGACCCTCGAGACGAGCGGCTCGGCCGCGTCGTACACGGAGCGGCTGATCACGATTCCGCGCCTGGTCATCCGATCGTACAAGGCGGTGCGCATCGCTGGCGTGACCGGGAAGTCGGGCCTGGCGATCGTGCCCCCGGCCTTGAGCTCGAGCGCGTAGGCGGCAAGCGCGTCGCGGAACAGCGCGACGTTCCTGCCTAACGCCTGCTCGAACGCCCGCTCGGCGGGCGGCCGCAACGTGTCGTCGACGGTCACGTCCGGTGTGATGCCACCACCGCCGACCAGTGTCCGCCCGAGCGCGGTTTTCACCGTCACCGGCTTCTTCGACCCAGGTCGCCCCGCCGCGTCATCGTCGTCCGTCGCCGCCGGCTTGTCGATGCTGCGGCCGAGCGGGGTGTACCACTTCGCGATCGTCAGCTTGAGTGCACCGTTCCCGCCGAGCGGGAACAGCGTCTGCGCACTTCCCTTCCCGTAGGACTGGACGCCGACGATCGCGGCCCGATCCTGGTCCTGCAGCGCACCGGCCACGATTTCCGACGCACTGGCGCTCCCGTGATCGACCAGCACCACCAGTGGCATTTCCGGCCACGGCTCGCGCGCATCGTCGGTGAACTCGGCCGTCGCATCGGCCGTCCGGCCGCGTGTCGAGACGACCCGTTGGCCGGGGTCGAGGAATAACTCGGAGACGCGCACCCCCTGGTCGAGCAGTCCGCCCGGATTCCCGCGCAGGTCGAGCACGAGCTTGCGCATCCCCTGCCCGCGCAGCTTCTCGATCGTCGCCTGCAGGTCGCGCGCGCTCGCCTCGCTGAAGATCGTCAGGTCGACGTAGCCGATGTCACCGCCGAGGATCCGCTCGTGCGATACCGACGACACCCGGATCTCCTCCCGCTTGAGGCGGATCGGGATGTGCTCGGTCACGCCGGGCCGTTCGACCGTCAGGCCTAACGGCGTTCCCGGCGCGCCGCGAAGCGCTTTCGATGCTTCCTCGGACGTCCATCCGGACGTCGACTTCCCCTCGACCTCGACGATGCGATCGCCGGTCCGGATGCCCGCCCGCTCGGCCGGCCCCCCCGGAAGCGGCGCGACGACCGTGATCCACCCTTCCCGGAGGTCCATCTGGATGCCAACGCCCGCGTAGCGGCCGGTCGTGCTCTCGTTCAGCGACCGCAACCGGTCGGCGGTGAGAAGCACCGAGTGTGGATCGTGCAACTCGTCGAGCAGCCCGGACACGGCCTTGTCGTACAGCTGCGCATCGCTGAGCGAGTCGACGTACAGCGTCGAGACGCGCGCCATGACTTCGCCGAACAGCTGCGCGCCAGCCGCGGAGCCGCGCGAACCGCGAATGCCGCGCTCCATCAGCCACCCCCCGGACGCGAGGGCAGTACAGAGCACGAGTGTGACGATGAGCGCGCGCGACCGCATTGCCATATGTCTACCGGGCTCGAGCCGGATTGGGTGATTCGTCGATCGTTCAGTCAAGGGCGAAAATGTCAGGCCAGCGACTGCTCAACGCCCGCATGATCGCCTTGGAAACGCTGTCCGCACTTCCAGCGGCGTCGATTGCTACGATCGATCCGCATTCGGGATGCGCCGCCTGCCACTCGATGCGTGCGAACTGCTCGAAGGCTCTCTCGACGCGCCGATGAAACGCGTCGCCGGAAGACTCCATTCGGTCACGCGCGCCGCGCTTGTCCGCCCGACGCATCCCCTCTTCAGACGACAAGGTGAGCAGCATGGTCAGATCAGGTACGAGGCCGTCGGTAGCCAGAGCATTCGCGGCGCGCAGCGAGCCCTCGTCGAGCCCGCGCCCGTGGATCTGGTACGCGTACGTCGAAAGGAAAAACCGATCAAGGGTCACAATCGTTCCTTTCCAAAGCTCAGGCGTGATCACCCGGTCGACGAGTTCGGCGCGCGAGGCGATGAATAATGCCGCCTCCGCCGGGGCCGTGATCGTCGCGCCTGGATCGCTAAGCAAGATCTCGCGAATCCGTTCGCCGAGCGGCGTGCCTCCCGGCTCCCGCAGCTCGAGATGCGCAACTCCACGCTCCCCGAGCCACGCACCGAGCCGGGCAACCTGAGTGGACTTGCCCGCCCCTTCCGGTCCCTCGACGACCAGCAGCAGACCTCGCGGCTTCTCCATCA
>JANMAM010000143.1:0-2964 GCA_031359795.1 Gemmatimonadaceae bacterium | reverse complement strand
ACGCGCGCCGGGGGTTGCGTCGCCATCGCGCAGCGTGAGCGCCGCGGCGCGCAGCGCGACCTTCTCGGCCTCGTCCGTCGCGCGTTTCGCGGTGGACTCGATGAGTGCCGCACCCTCGAGGAACTCGAGCGATACGTCGAGTCCAGCCGCAATTTTCTTCGCGAGCCCGGCGCGCCAGGTACCAAAGCGGTCGGTCCACGCCTCGACGGTGAAGGTCCATCGGCCGATCCGGTCGAGCGGGAAGCTGGCCCGCCAGCGATCGACGTCGTTGTCGAATGCCATCGGCATCGTGCGGCTCTCGCCGTCGGGCGAATCGTAGCGCACTCTCGCCGCGAGCAGGTCGTGTCCATCCTTGTAGATGTCGGCGCCGACCTGGAGGACATCGCCGATGACGCGCTTCGCCGGATAGCGGCCGGCCTGCACGTCGGGCGAGAGGCACTCGACCACGATCGGGACCACTGGTCGCCGCGACGGCTTGGGCTTGCTCGATTTCGTTTGTGTGACTTTCACGTTCACGGTGTCCGATTCACAGCGCCGCGTGCCGCCGGCCACCACCTCGAAGCGGGAGTGACTGTCCAGCGGGGCCGTTCCGGCGGCGGCGGTCGTCAATAACATTATCGCCTGGCAGCGCCAGTTCCGCACCTGCCAGGCGCCACGCGGCGAGCCGGGTCACGCCATTCGCGCCGGACGGAGAGCGTCCGAGGGGCACCTGGGTGGTCGTCCCCGCCGATTCGATCGGCCGACGACCCGGGGCTGACCGCGTGGCTCGCCCGCGGCGTGCAGGCCGTCCGTCAGGGCCGTTAGGCCTCACGTTCACCGCCCGCGCAGCCGGCGGGGCGGGCGTCAGAGCCGGCGCACCACCACCGGACCGTTGGTCGTGATCGCCCGCACCGGCGCTCCACCGCTCCCCAGGTCGATGCTGAAGCGCTTGGTGATCCTGCCCTGGATCGTCACCGGAAAATCGATGCTCATCGGGCCGTTCACGGTCCCCGTTTCGAGGTGCGCGTTGTAACCGCTGGCGATCCTCAGGTTCACCGGGCCGTTCTGGGTCTGCATGTCGAGCCCCGTGCCCTCCCACTTCGTGCCACGCAGCTCGGCCGTGATCGGTCCGTTCTGCGTGCGGGCGGTGACGTCACCGGCCATCTCGTAGACCGACACCGGACCGTTCACCGCACGCGCCTCGACCTTCCCGTTCAGTCCCTCGAGATGGACGCCGCCGTTGTGGGTAGTCGCCGAGACATCCGCGCCACGCGGCAGGATGACGTCGAAGCTGACCGACCAGTGCTGGTCGCGGTCCATTCGCGGGCCAGTCGCGCTCACCGACGTCGGCGTGACCTCGATGCGGATCTGCCGGGCGGCGGCAATCGCCTCGTCCGCGGTGTAGCCCGCCGCCGCGATCTTCGCGATGACGATCATGCTGTCCGATTTTCCCCCCATGACGCTGATGCTGCCATTCTGCCCGGCGTCGATGGTGACATGTCCCCGCGGTGCGGCAATCGCCGAGCGGCGGATCTCGCAGTTGCGCGCCCGCTCGCGATCGCCCCAGCCCGAGTTGCCATCGCGACAATCCTCGAGCCACTCGGTCGTGTCTGCCTCGTAACCGCGATGACGTTGCGCCTGAAGTGGGACGGCGGCGAGCAGAGTCAGGGCAACGAAGGGGATGGCGAAGCGCATGGGATCCCACTGGAAGCGGTGAGTGGAGCGAAAGCGGACGCGATCGTGAGACAGAAGCTGTCCGCGAAAGGTTGGCAGCCACCCCGTCGCGCCGGAACGACCGGCGACGCCCCTCACCGCTTCACGCAGACGATCTTCGCCCCCTTTACGATCGACTTTCGATCTCCCGCCGTCGCGATCCCGCTCACACTGTCGCCAGCGAGCGTCAGCGTTGCGCTGACCGACCGCGTTCCCTCACCGATCCTGATCTGGACCGCATCGCGTGCGGTCGCCTGCCAGGTCCCTTGCGTACCCGCGGCGAGCGCCGGCTCCCCCGCCGCCGGCGTGAGAAGCATGTCTCCCACACCCGCCGGGAGCGCGGCGCGCTCCGCCAGCAGCTCGACGCGCCGCGGCAGCTGGCGCGCGATCGCTTCGTCGAGTTCGGACTGCAGGGCCGTTGCCAGCAGCTCGAGCGTGTAGCAGCCGGCGAGCCGCTGCGTGGCGTCGGCGCCCGGCATCAGCCTCGCCATCGACGCACCGGCCGCGGCCATCGATGGTGCGGACTGCAGCACCACGGATGATCCCGCGCCAGCCCTCCGCTCCAATGCTGTCGGCCCCGTCGCCACTGCCTTGCTTCGGGCCGCGGTCGTTGCGTTCGTCTTTTCTTCCTGACGCGCTTCATCTGCCGCTACGTTCACCTCAGGCGGTGCTGCAACCTCCCGCGTCGCGACTCCTGCCGTCACGCCGGTGATCATCCCTGCGTTCGGGATCGGCGCCGCGGCGAAGTCTTGCGCCTGACGTTCCGACGCGTTCGCGGGCGCGGCGGCGGACGGCACTACCGGCTGCGCCGCCGACTTTTCTCGCTCTGACTGCGCGAGCACTTGCGCTGCGCCGCGGTTTCTCGGCGCGACCGGCGCCGCGGGGGGTTTCGCCGTGGTGACCGGCGGCTTCGACATGCTCTCGTCCGCAGCGCGATTCGCCGGCATCGCAGCCGTATCGTAGGCCACCGCCGCCGCTTCCCGGTCGCGCGCGCCCGATTGCGTCGCGAGCCAGCTGACGCTTCCCACCAGCACGATCGCCGCCGCCGCCCGCCATGGCGTGGACCGCCAGCGCGGCGCGCGGACGCGATTCGCCTTGAAGTCGGCCATCCCTAACGCTTCGGGGTCAGCCGCCGGCAGCACGCCGCCCGGCACCGAATCGAGCGCCGAGAGAATCCGCGACGACGCGGCGAGCAGCCCGCGCGCCTCGGCGACCGCCGCACCGCATGCGGCGCAGCCGGCGACGTGCTCCTCGAGCGACCGTGCCTCGCCC
>JANMAM010000114.1:0-1925 GCA_031359795.1 Gemmatimonadaceae bacterium | reverse complement strand
GCAATGAACTGCCAGACGCACGCGCGGGGTGAAGCTTTCGCTTCACCCCGCGCGTGCGTCTGGCGGGTGCGGCGCTAGAAGCGCTGCGTCGCGTCGATCGTGAAGACTACTCGGCGATTCGAGAGTGCACCTGCATCGTTCTTTCGCGCGCCCGGCTCGACCTGTCGCGCGGCTTGTTCGCCGTAGCCGACTGTCTTGAACTGGCGCGACGGCAGCCCAAAGCGCTCTGTCATGACATCGCGGACCGCCTCGGCCCGCCGCTTGGAGAGGCGGAGATTGTAAGCAGGCGTGCCCGATGGATCGGCGAAGCCCTCGATTGTCACCAGCGCGCTGGGATAGACCCGCCGGATGACATCGGCGATCTGTCCAAGCACCGCGAAGTCGCTGTCGCGCACGACCGCCGAGTCGAAGGCGAAGTGCACCGGCACGATGTACCGCGATACGAGATCGCCTTCCTGGCGAACCTCGACCTGTGAATTGCGCAGGCTGTCCAGCAGCGGACGAAGCGCGGCGAGCTGGCGGTCGACGGCATCACGCACCGCTGAGTTGATCGCCGCCGTATCGACCGGCTGCGTGAGGATGACTGGCACGGTTGGCGTGTTCGTCGATTCGCCACCCCAGAAGTACGTCGCCGCAACGTGGTGTTCATCCCCGATCGGATCGAACTCGTAGAACTTTGCGCCCGCGTTCAAGCGGTTGCGGAACGCGTACTCGAGGCGGAACTGCCCGACGTTGATGCCGGCTCCGAGCGACAAGCCCTTGCGATTGTCGTCGCCGGTGATGTAGCCAACGCGACCGATCGCGACACCGTTGATCGTCGCCTCGATTCCACCTTGACCGAAGATCTCATTCTTGTCCGGAACAGTCACCTGTCCGACGAGCTTTGCATCGAGGACAATGCGCTCGCCGCGGAACAGCAGCGGTGTCTGGAGCAGGTCGCGGCGCTTGAGAAGATCGATCGCGCCGCCGGCATACCCATAGAGCGGCGGACGCTTCGAGTCATTGTCGAACGTGACGACGGTGCCCCAGTTGCGAACCCCGCCGCCGAGGGTCAGCCGTCCGAAGATATCCGGAAACAGCATGCTCGAGTTGACGCCGATCGTACCGGCGGACTGGTTGCCTAACGTCTCCTGGGCGTAGAACAGCGTTCCGCCCCAGAGCCAGTGGCGCGCCATCTGGACAGCGCCGCCGCCTTCGAGAGCGAGCTGGTAGGCTCGGAGACGGCCGCTCGGCGTGAAGTTCTGAGTTTCTTCGATTGTTCCCGAGTTAAGCGCGCGTGCACCGATTCCGAACGTTCCGATAGTTGTCGGAAACGTCACGACCGCCGCAGCGATCTGTGTGTTGCCGAAGCCTTGAGATCCTGTGACCAGGAACGAATTGGTCTTGATGCGAGCAATGCCGGCCGTGTTGTAGAAAAAGGTGGACGGATCACCCTCGACCGCGCCCATTGCTTCTCCGAGGGCCACACCGCGGGGAGTGACTCCCCGCATCAGCATGGTTGCCGCGTGGATGCCGTTGTCGGCATCTCCGCTCGGGATCGTCGTCCCGTTTTTTGGCGTAGTCGTCTGCGCGCTGAGTGCCGGCGCCGCGACGGCGAGAATCAGAAGAACGTTATGAAGTTTCGTCATTGGTCGCGGCCTCTACCGGATTACCATGAGCTTGTCCTGCGCGAGCTGCCGCTTGCCATTTACCAACGACTCGACGACGACCAAATACAACCCGCTGGCGACCGGTTCGCCGCGTCCATTGCGGAGCGGCCAGATGACGTTCACCGCGAAGTCGGCGCCGACGAGGGCGGTACCACCTGGAAGCGCGGCGCCGGCGAAGACCGTACCTGATGTCTTGTAGGCCACCAGCCCTGCCATGTCGTGGATCGCGAGCTTCCACTGCGTCCCCGGGTCGCCATTGAACGCGATGTTGGCGAT
>JANMAM010000097.1:0-104617 GCA_031359795.1 Gemmatimonadaceae bacterium | reverse complement strand
CGGGCAACGGCGCCACTCTCCGAATCTCTCGTCCCAGCATCGCAGTTTTCCACGTTCCTCATCCCCCGTCGCGCTCGTCGCCTTAGGCGACGACGCTTCGCCGCATCCCTAGTCATCCACGACGGAACAAGGGACAACGAGCAGCGCAACAGCGACCGCAGGATTTCTAGTTCCTCATCACGACGACAAACGGCACGAGACGAGAGACGAGCAACGAGAGACGAGGAACGAGAGACGAGGAACTAGCTTGTCAGCCAGTCGAACCGCACTCCTCTCCTTGACGCCTTCGGCGCCCTCGGCGCGAATCGGTACAGCTGCGCCGGCCGCCCTCTCCCTTCGCTCCGCCATTCCCTCGTCGGCGTGACCAGTCGTGCCGATTGCAGCGCCCGGCGGAAGCTCGCCTTGTGCAGCGTCCGCCCCAGAATCGCTTCGTAGACCTCCTGGAGCTCGCTCAGCGTGAACGATCCGGGAAGGAGACGGAACGCGACCGGCGTTCGGTCGAGCCAGATCCCCGCGGCCGCCGTCGCTTCGTCGACGAGTTTCCGCGCGGCCGCGCCAAGCGTCGTGGCCCGGTCGCGAGGAATCCAGGCGTCGCCATCACTGGCCGCTCCGGCAACCAGTCCCGCGAAGAGTACCGTTGCCACGTCACGGTCGATCCGGGTGCTGACTTGCTCGAGCCAGGCCACTGCACTGCCGAGCGCGGCGCGAGCGATCCGCGCGGCCGCCGCTTCGAGCGATTCTCCGGCACGCGGCGCGCCTCCCGGCAGCACGCGCCGATTGCGCTCGTCCGACGGGGCAAACACCGCCAGCCGCCCACCGGTCGGGGCGAGCAGGACGACATCGATATTGATCGTGGCCCGAAGCCCGGAACGGGCGCTGGCAGCTGCGCGAGAAGGCATGCGTCCAATTAGTATCATGTTGATACTAATGTCAAGCGGAGCCGGCGCGCGCCGCGCGCGCTACCAGGCGATCGTTCCCTTCTTCGTCGTGTCGACGTCTTCCTCGCCGCCGGCCTTGAACAGAAACGCTTCCATGTTCTTTGTGAGGAAGGCGCGCGCCTGCGGGTCCATCACGTTCAAGCCGTAGTGGTTGATGAGCATCGTCTGCTGCTTGAGCCACTGCCCCCAGCAGTCCCGGCAGATGCCCGCCTGGACCCGTGCTCCGATCGCGCCGGGAAATGGCGGGCGCTCGAAACCTTCACGCGTCTGGCTGCAGCGGCTGCACTGAACGTCGGCCATCAGCTCCTCGCGTACTCGACCTTCGCCAGTCCGAAGAGCGAGAGCAGGCGGATGTACAGCCACCCGATGTCGAACTCGTACCACTTCGCCTTGAACTTCGCCGAGCGCGGGTCGGCGTGATGGTTGTTGTGCAGCTCTTCACCGCCCAGCCAGATCGCGACCGGCAGGATGTTGCGGCTCTCGTCCTTCACCTCGAAGTTGCGGTAGCCGACCGCATGGCCGACGCCGTTGATGATCCCGGCGGCCCAGAAGGGAATCCAGATCATCTGCACGCCCCAGACGAGCGGACCGACGAACAGGCCGAACAGCCAGATGTCGATCAGCAGCATCACGAGAATGCCGACCCAGTTGAGCGGCGCGAACAGGTGGCGCTCGAGCAGGTCCTCAGGAGTCCCCTTGCCATACTTCTCGAGCATTCCGGGCTGCCGCACCGCCTTACGGTAGTAGAACGCGCCCTTGATCACGATGTTGCGCAGCCCCTCGACGATCGGGCTGTGCGGATCGCCGTCACGATCGGCGAACGCGTGATGCTTGCGATGGCAGGCCACCCACTCCTTCGTCACGATCGCCGTCGTCAGCCAGAGCCACGTCCGCATTGGCAGCGCCGCAAGCCAGTGCAGCTTGACCCCGCGATGGGTCTGTGCGCGATGCAGGAACAGCGTCACGCACACGTTGGTGATGTGACCAGCGACGACGATGAATAGCACCGGCGTCCACCAGTGCGCGGCCCAGCTTCCAAAATCCGGCATCCCGCGACTCCTCTTCGTTGTGATCCGGTGGGTGCACCGGCGAAAGGGGCGGCCGGGTCGCATCTCCGCGACCCGACCGCCTTGGTTTCAATGTAGTCAGACCCCAAACCCTCGCCAACGGCTCGCGTCGACTCCTGACCGGTCGTGCTAGTTGCCCGACGTCGTTCGCGGGACCGCCATGTTCATCCCGCCGGTGGTCGTCAGCGGCATCGCGTCCTTCGCTGGCGCGTTGCCCCATGTGTCGTTCTCCTCATTCCAGTCGGGAACGGTCCCGTCCGGCCAGAGCCGCACACCAACCACATTCGAACGCACCGGGATCTCCGCGGTCACCCGCTCCTTGCCCAACCCCCAGATATCGACCGGGATGTTGACGTTCACCACATTTCCGTCGGAGAGACGAAGCCGCATTTCCAGGGGAAATGGAATCGACGTGTTTCGCCGGACCGCGATGGACGCGGTCGTCTGGCCATCGTCCGTCTTGTTCGTGACGCCCTCGATCGCGAGATCGAGCACGTCGTTCCCATAGAAGAACGCACGCCAGTACCACGACAGGTCGGCCCCGGTCGAGCTCTCGATGGTGCGGAAGAAATCGGCCGGTGTCGGGTGCTTGAATGCCCAACGCCGCGTGTATTCGCGGAAGGCGCGATCGAAAGTCTCTCGGCCGACCACATGATTGCGCAGCGTGAGCAGCACGGCGGCCGGCTTGCGGTACCCGATCGCTCCGAGCGCGGCTGGATTGATCCGATCGGGCGGCGTCATCAGCGGCGCTGAAACCCCCCTCGCTTGAATGTCGCGCCAGTTGGTGAAGTACTTTGTCCAGGCACTCGTCGCCGGCGTGCGCAGTTCGTTCGAGAACGCGTTGATGTAGGTGTTGAATCCCTCGTCCATCCATGCGTACCGCCGCTCGTTGCTGCCGACGATCATCGGGTACCATTCATGGCCGTGCTCGTGATCGATGGTTCCGAAGGCGCCCTGCGCCTCGGACGCGTAGTGCACCATCACGAACATCGGATACTCCATCCCTCCGACCGGGCCGGCGACCGATGTCGCCTGCGGGTACGGGTACGGGTAGAACAGCGACGAGTACGTGCGAATCGTCCATTGCGTATTCTCGGCGCCGTTCTCCCAGCCGGCGCCGGCGCGCGGCCACACATAGTACGCCTGCGCGAGCACTCCCTTCTCGTTGTTCGGGATCGGTCCGGTGCTCACCGCGTCCCAGCGCATGTCCGGCGCGGCGGCCCACGCGACATCGTGAACGTTCTGTGCACGGAACTTCCACGTCTTCGTACCCGACACTGCCTTCGGTGCCGACTCGGCCGCCGTTATGATCTGCACGACGCTCGTCGAGGTCGCGGCCTGCACGAGCCGCTGGCGCGCGGTCGCGCTCAACACGTCGCTCGCGTTCTGGAGCAGTCCGCTCCCCGCCACCGTGTACCCCGCCGGCACGGTGACCGCGTAGTCGTAGTCGCCGTACTCGAGATAGAACTCCCCCTGCCCGAGATAGGGCTCGGTGTTCCACCCGCGCACGTCGTCGTAGACCGCCATCCGCGGATACCATTGCGCGATCTCGTAGAGCGTGCTGTCCCGTCCCATCCGGTCGGAGCCGTGATCGGGCACGAGGAAGCGAAACTCCATCGCAATCGTTGCGGTCCCGCCCTTCGGCGCGATCGGCTTGTCGAGATCGATCCGCATCATCGTGTCGTCGACTTTCGGCGCATGGGCCTTCCCGTCGACCGTCAAGCGGGCGATTTCGTATCCACCCTGGAAGTTGCGCGCCCCCCACCGGCTGTCGGCCGGGTTGATCACCGAGCCCTTGCTCCCCGGGCGATAGAGATTCTGATCGACTTGCAGCCACACGAACCGCAGGGTGTCCGGGGAATTGTTCGTGTACTTGATCGTCACGCTCCCCGCGATCGAGCGCGCCGCGGTGTCGAGCGTCGCCGAGATGCTGTAGTCGGCGCGCTGCTGCCAATATTCAGGCCCGGGCTGTCCGTCCTGCGCTCTGAACCGATTCGGGCCCGGCCACTCCATGCGATCGATCCGCATGAACGGGTCGTCTGCCGTCGTCTGGAAGGATCTGGTCGAGCGACCCTCCGATTCGACGACCACCCGCGCGGTATCGAGCGAGACAGGAGTGACGACCTGCGTCGCGTGACGGCCGCAGGCCATGGCTCCGAGAAGCGACAGCAGGATGAAAGCTTGTCTCACGAGTGCACCCGGCGAAATTGGGAACGATGATGAACGCTGGGGTGCTATCGCTTGCGACAGACGGCCGGCGACAGCTCGCTCGTGCCCTTGCCTGCGCCGACATCTCCCCATAGCGTCCCCCATCGCATGATGAATACCGGACGGTCGACAACGGATGATGGCGCCGCGCACGGCCGCGGATCGGCGGCGGCCCCGTCCGCCCCCGGCAGTGAGCTGAGCGGCTCGGCGATGCGCGCGACCGCCGGCGGGACCGAGCGCCTCGCCGCGCGGTTCACGGAAGAGCGCATTCCCGATTTTTACCGCCCGGCGGGTGGGGAGCTGGTCGCGTCCTCAATCGGGATCGGCACGTACCTGGGCGAATCGGACGACGCCGACGATCGCCGCTACGAAGCCGCGCTCCACGCCGCCGTCAGCGCCGGGATCAACGTCATCGATGCGGCGATCAACTACCGATGCCAGCGTTCCGAGCGCGTCATCGGGCGCGTTCTCGCCGCGCTCATCGATGAGCGCGCCGCACGGCGCGACGAGATCATCGTCTGCACCAAGGGTGGCTACATCCCCCTCGACGGCACGCCTCCGGCTTCGCGCGAGGAATACAATGCGCTGATCGAGCGCGAGTACTTCGCCCGGGGCGTCATGCGTCCCGAGGACGTTGTTGGCGGTGGCCACTGCATCGCGCCCCGATACCTCGCCGACCAGATCGCGCGCAGCCGAGCCAATCTCGGACTGGAAACGATCGACGTGTACTACGTCCACAATCCGGAGCAGCAGATTCCCGCGGTCGGCCGTGAAACCTTCGCTCGTCGCCTCGTCCAGGCATTCGAGGAGCTCGAGACGCGCGTCGCTGCCGGTGACATCGCGGCGTACGGGTGCGCGACCTGGAATGGCTTGCGGGTCGCGCCCGATGCGCGTGAGAGTCTCTCCCTCGAGGAGATAGTCGCCGCGGCGCGGGAAGTTGCCGGAGATTCACATCACTTCCGCTACGTCCAGCTGCCGGTGAACCTCGCGATGAGCGAAGCGCTCCGCGCGCCGACACAGCGCGTTGCCGGCCGCGATCGAACCGCGATCGAAGCCGCATCAGAACTAGGCTTGACCGTCGTCGCGAGCGCGTCGCTCATGCAGTCCGCGCTCGCGCGGTCGCTGCCGGCCGCGGTGCGCGACGCACTGCCCCGCTACGACACCGATGCGCAGCGCGCGCTCTCGTTCGTCCGCGGCGCGCCCGGCATCACCACCGCGCTCGTCGGAATGCGCGGCGTGAAGCACGTGGCCGAGAACGTCGCCATCGCCGAGACCGTGTTACGTTAGGCAGCGCGCCGTTCAATCGGCGATGCTGCTCCAGTCGAGCGACAACGTCGTGACCGTTCCGTCGGCGAGTGCAACGACCGCGATCCGGTGGGCGTTGGTGTCCGCGACGTAGACGACCCCATCGCCGAGCGCCGCGCCGCCAGGCTCTGCAAAACCTCGCACCCACGTCGTCACCCGCTGGCGCTCCGGGTCGAGCCACTTGAGCGCGTCGTTGTACGAATCGACCACAAGCAGTCGGCCATCGGCCCAGCGAAGCACGCCCTGCGCGTGCTGCAGCCGGATCACCGTGCCCTCGCCATCGACGTCGCCAAAGTCGAACAGGCCAGTGCCGACGAGCGTCCCGACGCTTCCCTTCGGCGTGAGATCGGCGTAGCGGATTGCGCTCGACTCCGCATCGGCGAAGTAGACTTTTCCCTCGTCCGCGCAGATCCCCATCGGCTGCGCGAGTGCGGCGGTATCGCGCGGCCCGTCATGGATCTCCTCGGCACCGCTCCCGGCGAACGCGCGCACCGTGCGCGCCTTTCGGTCGAGCATGTACAGCTTGTGATTGCCGGCCATCGCCACGGCGACTCCGTCGCCGGCGGGCGCGAGATCCCACGGCGACGACAGCGCTCCCGCCGCGAGGTCGGCACGCGTGCGAGGCTGCCTGCCCGTGCCCGCCACGGTTCGCGTCTCACCGGTCGCGAGGTCGATCTCGCGGATCGCGTGATTGAAGGCATCGGCAACGAGTAGTGTATCGCCGTCGAAGAGAACCCCCTGCGGGTAGTCGAAGCGCGCGTCGGCCCCATCTCGAAACCCTCGCTCACCGCCGTACACCGCGGTCACTGTCGCCTGCGCTGTCTCTCTCAGCCCTGCGACGACGACGCGATTGTTCGACGAATCGGCGATCGCCATCCGCCGGCCGGCGACCGCGACCTTCCCCGGATAGCGCAGCGCCGTGCGAGCGGCCGCACGTTCCGCTGCATCTCCATGCATGTTCGGCTTGTTCGCCCCGCGCACGAGGGAACTTCCCGACTGCTTGATGATCTGCTCGAGCGACGGCGCGATCGTCTCGGTGGTGAACTCGCCGGCATGCATCCCGACCACGTATCCAAGTGGATCGATGATCGCGATTGTCGGCCAGGCTCGCACAGCGTAACTGCGCCAGACGCGAAACTGCCGGTCGTTCACGACGGCGTGCGCCACGCCCAACCGCTGCGCGGCGTCAGCGATTCGGGACGTCTCGCGCTCGGCAATGAACTTCCCACTGTGCACGCCGATGACGGTCAGTTCGCTGCTGAATCGCTCCTCGAGCTCCCGCAACTGCGGAAGAATGTGGATGCAGTTGATTCAGCCGTAGGTCCAGAAGTCGAGAATCGCGATCCGGCCGCGGAGGTCGGCGAGTGTCAGTGCCCGGCCTCCCGTGCCGATCCAATCGAGGCCCGTGGGAAACTCCGGCGCTCGAACCCTGGGAACGTCCATCGCTGGCATGGGATTGGAATGGAGGCGACCCGTCGGTCGCGAGTGCGTGATAAATCTTCGCGCGAGCAATCGATCAACCTTCGCGCCAGCCGCGCCCTGGCCGCGCTGGCGTCCCTGTCCTGTACGTCCCTCACCGTCGATGAACGAACACCACGCGCCTGGCGGCGGTTTCCGGAATCCCTGGCCCGGAGCGACGCCGAAGGGCTTTCGCGACTTTCTCCGCTGGAGCGCCGAGCGCGCCGTTAGGCGCGTGCGGCACGGCCAGCTGGCCGAGGAGACGCCGCTTGCCGTCGGTCCATCCGCGGTCATCCGGCCGAGGCAGGCCGACGGGGCGCTCCGCGCAACGTGGATCGGGCACTCGACCGTGCTGCTGCAGCTCGGCTCGATGAACATTCTCACCGACCCGATGTGGAGTGAGCGGGCGTCGTTCGTATCGTTCGCCGGTCCGAAACGACTCGTGCCACCTGCCATTCCATTGGCCTCGCTTCCACCGATCGACGTGGTCGTGCTCTCGCACGACCATTACGATCATCTCGACGCCCCGACGGTTCGACTGCTCGCGGAGCGGCATCCCGCTGCGCGCTGGGTCGCGCCACTCGGTGTCGGCGCGCTGCTGGTCAGTCTCGGAGTCCCGCAGGTCGCGGAGCTGGATTGGTGGCAGTCCACCCATGCCGCGGACACGACGATCACCGCGGTTCCCGCGCAGCATTTCAGCGGCCGTTCGCTCCGCAATCGCGACCAGACGCTCTGGGCGGGGTTCGCGATCGCGGCGGAGGGATGGCGGGTCTTCTTTGCCGGCGATACCGGGTATCATCCCGAGTTCGCGCAGATCGGCAGGCGGCTCGGGCCGTTCGATCTGACGCTGATTCCGATTGGTGCCTACGCGCCGCGCTGGTTCATGCGCGCCGTGCACATGGACGCCGATGAGGCAGTCGCCGCCGCGGTCGATCTCGCGAGCGGTGCGGGAGGTGAGGTGGCGCCGATGCTTGCGACGCACTGGGGCACTTTTCGCCTGACGGACGAGCCGATGGACGAGCCGCCCAGGCGCGCGACTAGCGCCTGGGCGGCTCGTGGACTTCCCGCAGATCGCTGCTGGGTGCTGCGCGATGACCGAACGCGGCGAATCGTGCCGCGAATCGCGCCGCGCCCAGCCTAACGTCGCTGGCCGCTCCGCCTGTATCGGCTGGGCTATCGGGTGATCGTGACCGGAGCCGTGACCACGTGCAGGTTGTGGTTCACGCGTAGGCCGGCGATGCCGTCGGTCGCGATCGAGCCGGCTTTGACCGCACCGACCTGGGCATCGTTCACCATGAAGCGCACCGAGTCAGCGGCGACGCGAATCGCGAGACGGTACGTCCCCTTGCCAGCGCTGTCCGCCTTCTGGACCGCGGCGTTCGCGCGCCACGTCAGAACATCGCTGGTCTTCGCGCCTGTGCGGCTCTTGACGAGGAACTCGCCGTTGCCCCGTACGAGGAAGTAGGTGTATGCGCGGGCTGGTGACGCCAGGTCCTTTCCGCCGATGAAGATCCCGTATGCCTCGGGATGCCGCGGCGCCTCCTGCTGCTCGAACGTCGCGCTGGCGGTGTAGGCTCCGCGCGCGGTGTCCTTGCTGGCAAAGGCGATGTGGGCTGGTCCCGTCGTGACGTCCCAGTTGCCGCCCTTCGCCACATAGCGGGCGTTGCTGATCTGGGCGGTCGTGTCGTCCGTGATCGCCGTGTAACCGGCGGGAATGCCATTCCCCTGGACGGCAACGTCCGGGTCCTCGTTGTGTGGAACCGTGCTGTCCGTAGTCTGCGCTGTCTTCGTGCTGCATGCCGCGAGGGTCGCGGCGAGCAGCAGCATGGTGTATTTCGTCATGGTCTCCTCGATGGCGGAACGGGCGGGAATATAGGACCATCGACAGGCCTGTGCACGGTGCGTTCGGTCAGGATTTCGATGCGCGTGATCCTTGATCTCCCGTGTTCGGCGGCGTATCTCGCACGATGGGCAGTGGAGATGCTTCAGCTTGTGCGCGAAAATTGCGGTTCTGCCCGTCACCACCCTCACGAGGATAGACACCAATGGCAACAAGAGCCAAGTCGTCACGCAAAGGCGCGAAGCGCAGTGGCGGCAAGCGTTCCGGCGCCAAGCGCGGCGGCGCCAAGAAGGCCGCGAAGCGCGGCGCCAAGCGCGGCAGCAGCGCCAAGAAGGGCGGCGCTCGCAAGAAGTCATCATCGTCGCGGCGTCCGACTGCCCGCGGCTCGGCGAAGAAGAGCTCGAGCAAGCGTCCGACCGCCCGGTCGAAGTCGGCTGGCAGGAAGTCGTCGGCCAGGAAGTCGTCGGCCAAGCGCTCGTCCGCGAAGAAGTCATCCAGCAAGAGCGCGTCGCGGTCGGCGGTGGATCGCGTGAAGCGTGTCGGCGGGGCCGTGTTCCAGCAGGCGGCCGACGCGGCCGGCGCCGCGAAGGAAGCGGTGGGTACCGTCGTCGAGCGCGTGCAGGATCGCTTCTAGTCCCGTCTCGCCGAACGCAATGAGGCGCGCCAGGATTGGCGCGCCTCATTGCGTTTTCCGGCATCACGCCGCCTAACGCGGGACCGCCGTGCCGGGCGCGGGCGTCCTGGCATCCGCGGGGTGTCGCGCCAACCAGTCGCTGATCAACCCGATCACCCGATCGCGGCCATAGTCGACGGTGAGGACATGCCCCCCCTGGTCCACCCAGACGAGCTGCTTCACCGCCGCACCGAGTCTGGCGTACTCCCGAGCGGCCGCGTCAGGCGGAATCCGCTCGTCGTTCATTCCGTGAATGACGAGCGTCGGGACCCTCACGCGCGGCAGCGAGACCTGAACCCGGCGGACGACACGCGACAGCTCGAAGAGGAGCCGCGGCGTCAGTACTCCGTACCCGCGCGCCGCCACCCGCTCGACCGGGTCGTGAATCGATCGCTCTCCCCCCGACCGAAAGTACGGCGTCACCAGCTCCCAGAGCGGATGGAAGCGCGCGACCATCCGCGCCCGGCGCGGGATGCTGACGTAGGGCGCGACGAGTGCGAGCGCCGGCATTGTCGGGGTGTCGGCCGCGAGCAGGATGCCTAACGCACCGCCCATCGACAGCCCGACCACCGGCGATGGACCAAACGTCGCCGACAGCTCGGCGTAGGCGTCGCGCGCGGCGCTGATCCACTGCTTGGCGTGCGTCGCGCCGAATTCGGCGAGCGTGCGGCCGTGTCCGGGGAGGAGCGGCGCGCGGACCGAGTAGCCCGCGGCGTGGAGCGCGTCGGCGACGTAATGCAGCGTCTGCGGCGTGTCGCCGAATCCATGCAGCAGCAGCACCGCGCGCCCCGTGTTCGCATCGCGGCTGATCGGTCCGGCACCTTCGACGATGCCGTCGGCCCCGATCGTCAGGCGCGCGGCAACATCGTCGGCGAGGGCCCGCGCCGATCGGCGTCCCCGCCAGAGCAGTCCGGCCAGCGCGGCCGGCACCGCGATCAGTAGCGCCGGACCGATGGATCGACCTCGATGCTCCAGCGGTCTATTCCGCCGGTCATGTTGCGGGCTGGTATCCCCGCCGCGCGCAGCATCGCCACCGCGTGCGCGCTCCGAGCACCGTGATGACAATAGACGACGACGTTGCCGTCCCGAGGCAGCGTCCCCGCTTCAAGCGAGAGCGTGCCGAGCGGGATGAGGCGGGCACGAGGCAGGCGGGCGTACGCGTGCTCGTGCGGCTCGCGGACATCGATGAGCAGCGGGCGCCCATCGGTCTCGATGAGCCGCGCGAGCTCCCGGGGTTCGATCTCGGGCACCTGCGATGGTGGGGATGTCGTGCGAAGCTCCGCGTGATGCGCGCGCGAACGAGTCGGGGCAGGGCGTCACCGCCGGCGAGGATGTCGCGGTGCGCGCGTCGCGGAAATATAGGCGCTCAGGTGAGCGCGCGCCGCTCCCGATCCGATGCGCCGTGGTAGTGCAGCATGGTCTCGCTGTCGAGCCACGTCTGGTCGAGCTTCGACGCGAGCCGCGCGGGTGGTTCGACCGTGATCACCGTGCCGTCCCGCGTCGCCAGGCCTTCCCCAACGAGCTTGGCGAGAACCAGCGACACCGACTCGCGGGTCGCACCAACCATCTCGCAGAGGAGACGGTAGCGCGACGCATCGAGCACCAGCGAGCCATCGGCTGCAGCGAAACCTTCACTGCCCGCGAGCCGGAGAAGCGTCGACACCAGTCGTTGCTCGACACTGAGGGTGGTCAGTTCGCGAAGCCGCTCGAGAAGCCCGGCGCGTTCGCACATCACCTGACCGATCAGGGCAAGAGCTTGTTGCGGCTGCTCGCGAACGAACGCGCGGAAGCGCGCGCCGCTCAGGTGCAGGGTCTCGGTCTCCTCGTCGGCGCGCGCGTCGGTCGCGTACCGGGAGTTCTGCGCCAGCCCTTCAGCGCCGAATGTCTCTCCGGCGCACGCGACACCGGGAACGAAGCCCCGGCCAGCGCGCACACGGCTTCGCATCACGATCCGCCCGCGAAGCACGACGAAGATTCCGTCGGCGGACGCGGCACGTTGATAAACGACAAAGCCGCTCGGCCAGGTGGCCCGCGCTGCGTACGCTGCGATGGAGGCGCGCTCCTCAGCCGACAACCGGCTGGTGGTGCGCCCGACTGCTGCTTCGACCATCCCCGCCCCTTGTAAATGGATCAGTCACGCAACTTTTTGCAATGTCCGGGCCGCTCTGGACTTCGCGCATGATTTTCGCTTCCTTGCGAGGATCCTCGAATTGAAGCAGACTCACGCGTGTCGCCGTTGCCACCACTCGCAGATATCCGCGCTTCGCACGCGCCGGCCGTGGTGATTCTCGGCAACGATGCGCTGCTCGCCGCGCGTCCCGCAACGCCCGTTCAACTCGCGCATGCGTGTCTCGCCGCCGGCTTCCACGCGGCCGTGCCGGGCAGTTGGGGCGATGAGCTGGTCGCCGACGCCACGCTGACCGCCCTGTCGACGCGGACGCAGCGGCCAGTGATTCACTGCGCCTGCCCGCACGTAGCGCGCCGCGTGCTCGCGGTCGGTTCCGACCTTGCGCCGCACCTCGTGTCGCTCGTTGCGCCGCCGGTCGCAGCCGCGCGCTATCTTCGCCGGCATTCATCGGACGACCTTCGCGTCACCTACGTCGGCCGGTGCCCCGCTGCGGCCGATGACGCGATCGATGCTCGGCTCACGCCGGAAGAGCTGCTCGCGCAACTGGTCGATCGCGGGATCGACCTGAGCACGCAGCCCGAGGTATTCGAGTCGGTCATTCCCCCGGATCGCCGGCGCCACCTCTCGCTTCCGGGAGGAGTTCCCTCACCGGAAATCCTCTGGGAACGGACGCGCTGTACCGTCGCGACGATGAAGGGCAGCGAGTTCGCCGCGCAGCTGGCCGACCTCGTGCTGGCCGGCACGGACACGCTGATCGATCCCGCCCCGATGGTCGGCTGCGCGTGCGCAGGCTCGGTGCGCGGAGATGCGACCGAGCCACGGTCAGCGGTGACTGCCCTCGAGCCGCCGCGTTCACCGAGAGCGGTCGTCGAGGATGGCGACGCGCTGTATCTCGCGCTCGAGCTTCCGGTTGCGGCGCGGACGGCCACCGATCTGGTGACCGACTCGGCCACCCCGGTGCCGCGCGACGAGCAGCGGATCCTCGACGGCCCCGCCGAAGCGTTAGGCGATGCGCCACCCGCGCCCCCAGCGACGCCTAACCGTCGCCCGCGTCTCACGCCCCCCGGCATTGCGGCGATCCCCGCGATCGCGACGGCACCGCCGGGATCGAGTCTGCCTCCGCGACGCCGTTCGCCGGTGGGCACGCCGCGCGTCGTGCCCGGGTCGGTTCCCTTCGGGAGCGACAGCGAGGGAAGAATCCTCCCTCGCGCCTACGTCGCCCACCGCCGCTCGCCACGCGCGGGAGTTCCCGCGATCACCGACAGCGGCAACGATTCGTTGACGCCACGCGCTGCGGCACCCGCTCCCACTCTGGCAGTCGTGCCGATGCGTCAGCCGGCGATCGCTGCCCCGCCTCCGATGCATCAGGTCGAGCACGAGCCGGCACCGACGCGGCGCGACAGCGAACGCCCTCTCGTTCGCAGTGTCGAGCCGGCTGCGTCCGGAACGGCGGGGCCGTCGGCGGTCAGGGAGCCACGTCCGGAAATCATCGCCGAGACGGCGAAGGCCTGGTCGGCACGACTCGCCGCGGCGCCCGCGCTGCTTCGCCGGAATCCGCGAGTAGCGGTCACTCTGGTGGTCGCCGCGACCGGCCTGGTGCTGGGCGTGGCGATCGGCTACTCCGCGGCGAGGCGCGGCAGCGCCGAGCCTCGGTCGGCGGTCGCACCAGTCGGCCAGGGCAGCGACTCGTTCGATGACTCGACGACGCCGCGGTCATCGGGAGCGCGCGAGTCCGTCTCGGCCGGGGGGATCGCGCCGGCGCAGAGTGCGACGCGCCGCGCGACGACCCGCGCTCCGTCGCGGCCGGCGCCGGCGGGTCCGGTCCGCACCGGGACGCGCACCGGGACGCGTGCCGGGCCCGGCTCGAACGTTAGGCGCGCCGCCGCCGACTCTGCTGTTTCATCGCCGGCCGCCCCGCCCCCTCTGGTCGCCACCGTTCCTCCAGCAGCGGTGCCCGACACGGCGATCGCCCGCGCACGGCGGGATTCGGTTGCGCGCGTCGAGTTGAACTCCGAGCGCGAAGCGATCCGGCGCGAGATCGACGCCAGGCGGGCCCGGGTCGACAGCATCGAGCGGGCACGGCTCCGGCTGGACAGCCTGCGGCGCGGGGAGCAGGGCGGCGCGCCGCCCCGCCGTTAGGGTCCGAGCGAGAGGCCTTCGCGCACTCCCGTCAGGATGAACTGCGCGGCGACAGCCGCGAGCAGCAGTCCCATGATTCGCGTCATGACGCGGATGCCGGTCTGCCCGACCCTGGTCATCAGGCGTTCGCCGAGCCGAAGGGTGAGCCACGAGACGAATGCGGTCAGGACGATCGAGCCGTAGACGGCCAGCGATTGCGACAGCGTCGTCGCCTGCCCGGCAAGCACCATGATGGTGGAGATCGCGCCCGGGCCAGCCAGCATCGGCATCGCCAGCGGTGTCAGGGCGACGTCGTCCTTCGCCGTCCCCTCGGCGATCTCGGGCGCGCTCTCCTGCGTGCTGCGCTGCGCCCGGAGCATGTCCATCGCCACCAATCCGAGAATGAAGCCTCCGGCGATTCGAAATGCGGCGAGCGTGATGCCGAGCAGGGAGAAGAGCAGTCCGCCGACGAGACCGAACGCGATGAGCAGCACCGCGGCCGCGATGCAGGCGCGCGTCGCGGTCCGGCGGCGCTGCGCCGGCGTTTCGTGCTGCGTGATCACCAGGTACGCGGGGATCACCGCGATCGGGTCGACGATGAAGAGGACCGATGTGAAGGTGATCAGCGCGAGCTGGAGGCGTTCCATCGAGCGGCAGCTAGCGTGTACGCTCGTCGTCGTCCTCGAGCGCGCGCCGGATCACGTCGCGGAGGCGGGCATCGCGATCGGCACCGGGAGGAACTCCGCGCAGCAGCATCGCGAACTGGGTGGCCATCTCGCGCTCGACGAACGCGCCGGTGTCGCGGATGCCTAACGTTGCGAGCGAGCGCTCGGCCAGGCTCCGCAGCAGCGTTGCGGTATCGGGGTCGAGACCGGCGATCGACGCGACGCCCGGCATGTCGCTTCGGGCCGCGGCGGTGCGGCGCGCGCCTTCCCAGAGCCGGCGCATCGGGGCAAGGCTTGCGACGAACGACCCGGGCGAATGCTCGATGACGGTATCGACGACGCCCTGGCGCTTGAGAATCCGCAGTGTCTTGGCAACCGCTTCGCGGACGACTGAAAATCCGGCTTCGCTTCCGTTCCCCCGGCCGGTGATGATCAGCGTTTCCTTGACGCCGCTCGCCTGCCGCTCCCGCAACCACGCGTTCGCGTGTCGCGCCGCGTCCGCCGCCGTGGGGAGCATCGCGCGCAGGTTGAGCGTGCGCTCGGGTCCGAAGCGCGCTTCGTCGTAAGCGTGCTTCAGCTCGACCAGCCGTCGGCGATGATGCGTGCTCACGTCGAGATCATCGAGGCTTGAGAGGGTCCTGGCGAAGGGCGCCAATGTAGGGCCGAGCCGCCGATCCGGCAAACCGGGTTAGCTCGACAGAGTGCTCTAGCCGTGGAACAATGGTTCTTATATGTTAGGAACATTAATGACAAGCAGCGCGCTCGTAACAATCCTTGCTCGATAGGACTATTATGGCTCGCGTCTATGACATTGCCGTAGCGGCATTTGCGCTCGGTGTCGAAAGAAAATGGCTCGACAACCTCACCGCCCAGCACGCGATACCAGGCGCCGAGCATTTCGCGCGCGGAGTCGCTCGCCGGCTGTCGATGCGCACGCTGGTCACGGCGGCGATCGTGAGGGACCTCAGTCGCGAGCTGGGCATCCCGGTCGCCCGCGGAGTCGACGTGGCCAAGGGATTTCTTGGCGGGCAGCCGGCAATCGGGTCGGCTGGCGAGAGTACCGCCGGGAGCGAGCTCGCGAGGTCTGCCGATGGATCGCCACTCCTTCGCCGGGTCGGCGCGACCATCACGCTCACGATCGACATCCCGGCGCTCGAACGCGATATCGAGGCACGACTCCTTTCGGCGATGGAAACCGTCGTCCCTCGGCGCCGCGGACGACCACCGCGAAAAGAACGACGGGGCACCCGTTAGGGTGCCCCGTTTGGCATCGAGCGAGAAGCTCGAGTTACCGAGCGCCCGCCCGGGTGACGTTCTCCGCCGCCGGGCCCTTCTGCCCTTCGACGATGTCGAATTCGACCGCATCACCTTCAGCCAGCGTCTTGAAGCCGCTGCCCTGAATCGCCGAATAATGCACGAAGCAATCCTTCGAGCCGTTGTCGGGTGTGATGAAGCCAAAACCCTTGGCGTCGTTGAACCACTTCACCTTGCCAGTCGTACGCATTGCCTAGCTCCTGAATACCGATGCCCGCAGCGTGCGGGCTGTAACCGTGCGCACGATCACCATGACCGTGGCACGGCGTGCAATGTAGCAGCTTCGGCTGGAAGGGCAACAGACGCCTGCACACGACGTTGCGATCAAGCGCGGCCCTGTCAGCGGGGAGCTGTCGGTGGGCTGGTATTGGTGGTTATCGGGGCTGGCGGCCGCAGCGGAGCGGGCGGCTGGGAACCCTCGTCGATGACGCGAATGTTGGAGACGAAATAGTTGGTCTCACCGAAGCACGACGTCGGGATCCCGCGATGCTCCTTGTAGGTGATGCTCACCCGCTTGCCCATCGCGCCCTGAAGCTCTCGAGCGACCGCGTCATCCCGGACGGAGAATAGAAAGATCTCCGGCGCGGAGCCCGGAATCGGGGACATGGCCAGCTCGCCTTCCCACGTCTTGCAGAGCCAGCCCTTGTGCGAAAACTTCTGGATATACCCGGCGCGGTCGCCCTCCGAGTAGCTCCAGTTGAGCGCGATCGCCATCCAGAGCCCGATCACGATCACCGGGCCGAGGACGAGTACGGAGAGAATCCGCGCCAGCCAGTTCTTGCGGCGCCTCGGCGGCGGAACTGGGGTAGCAGGAGCGACGGGTTCGCGATCAATATTGTCGGCCATGGCGGTGCTGGCGGGTGGGGGTGATGTTGCTGCGGTGTCGCGCCGGCGGGCGGCTCGTCTTCACGCGGTGAGGCCACCGTGCGCACGGGACTGCACGCGCACAACATGGGCCGAACGGTTCGCTGTGGGAAGGCGTGCGGACGCCGATCGCCGCGCGGGTCGGCTACCTTTCGAGGGCGGGCACGCCCTCTCGCGAGCGACAACAGTCTTTACCGGAGTGATGGTCGTGGCTTTCGGAACACGCAGGCAGACGGTGACCGCGAACGTCGGTGGGGTACTCGTCGGTTCGGCGCACCCGGTCGTCGTCCAGTCGATGACGAACACCGACACCGCCGATGCGGCCGCCACCGCCGCGCAGGTTGCGGCGCTCGCCCGGGCGGGTTCACAGCTCGTCCGAGTGACGGTCAACAACGACGAGGCGGCGGCCGCGGTCCCCGAAGTCGTTCAACGGCTGAGCGACGAGGGCGTTGACGTTCCCATCGTCGGCGACTTCCACTACAACGGCCACCTGCTGCTGGTGCGCCACCCGGCGTGCGCCCGTGCGCTCGCCAAGTATCGCATCAATCCCGGGAATGTCGGCGGGAAGCGGCGCGACGAACATTTCCGGACGATCGTTCAGGTCGCCATCGACCACGCCAAGCCGGTCCGCATCGGCGTCAACTGGGGTTCACTGGATCAGGACCTCCTCACGGTGATGATGGACGAGAACGCCCGAGACGGGAGCCCGCGCGATGCGCGTGACGTCTATATCGAAGCGATGCTCGAGAGCGCCCTCCGCTCGGCGCTGCTCGCCGAAGACACCGGGCTGCGACACGACCAGATCATCATTTCGGCAAAGGTCTCGCAGGTCCATGACCTGGTCGATGTCTATCGGCGGCTCGGAAGCCGCTGCGACTATCCGCTGCACCTCGGGCTCACCGAGGCGGGACTGGGGAGCAAAGGGATCATCGCCAGCACGGCCGGGCTGTCGATCCTGCTCGCCGAAGGGATCGGCGACACGATTCGCGTGTCACTGACCCCCAAGCCTAACGGCGACCGGACCGAAGAGGTCCAGGTCGCACAACAGATTCTCCAGTCGCTCGGCCTGCGGAGCTTCGCGCCACAGGTGACGTCATGCCCCGGCTGCGGGCGCACCACGTCGACCTTCTTCCAGAAGATGGCCGAGGACATCCAGACCTACCTGCGTGAGCAGATGCCGGTGTGGCGCGAGCATCACCCGGGTGTCGTCGAGATGAAGGTCGCGGTGATGGGCTGCATCGTGAACGGACCCGGCGAGTCGAAGCATGCCAACATCGGGATCTCGCTGCCCGGCACCTTCGAGGAGCCGAAGGCGCCGGTCTATGTCGATGGTGCGCTGGTCACGACACTCAAGGGCGACAACATCGTGCCCGAGTTCCTCCAGCTGCTCGAGGAGTACGTGGCCCGGACCTACCCGGAGCCCGCGACCGCCGACGTCTGAGTAACGAGGGCTGTCAGCCCTGAGCCGTGAGCCTCGAGCGCCAGCGCAACCGCCCTTGCTTCCGGCTAATGGCTGACGGCTTACGGCTGGGGTTCACGCGTGCGGCTCGTGCTCGCTGGTCGTGACCGGCGCGGCCGGGTCGTTCGGCGAGCGGTAGGTGCGCTCGTGGATGTAGTGCGCGGTGAACACGCAGCCTAACGCGAGCGCGACGATGAATGCCGCGACACCCCAGCCCTGCGCGTTGTTGTTCGCGGCCACGTGACCGCGCGTGACGGTGACTTCCTTCGTATGTGTTGCCATAGGTCTGGTCTCGGGTGGAATCAGCTGGTGGTGACCCTGGCCGTCAGCGTGCCAGTCGCGGTGCTGCCGACGTATCCTCGGCGGCGAGCCCCTCGAGCGCATCGACGACCGACGCCAGCTCATGCACGATCGGACCCGCGAAACCGACTTCGGTCAACCGATCGAGCGTGCGGCGATAGAAGTTTGCGACTTCATCGCGTCCGGCGGGGAAGCGGCCCCAGACCGTCTCCGGGTATGCGGTGCGCCGGACGTCGGCGAGGAGCGAGCTTCCGGCGTGGAGCGTGTATGCGGCAATGATCCAGCGCGCGCGATCGTCGGCCGCGCCGAGACGCGAGAGACTGTCGACCTTCCGTTCGTCGAGCGACATCTCGACTCCATCATCGTCGGTCTTGCGCTCGGAAATGGCGAGCAGCGAGGCGAGAGCGGCTGCGCCGAACTTGTCGCCGATACGCTGCTCGAGCATCATCGCGGTCTGCCCGTCGCGAATACAGTCGGCGACGACGTCGTGAAGGACCGCCGCGACGATCGTGTCGTCATCCTGACCGTACCGGGTCAGGATGATGGCAACGTTCGCCGGCCCGGTGAAATAGGGAACGCGTGAGCTTCCCTTCCACACCTGCTGCGCGTGATGCTTTGCAGCGAAGGCGAGCGCGTGATTGATGCGGTCGGAATAGCCAGTGACTGACATCGTGTCCATGAAATGCGCCCCGGAATCTACCCGACGTGCCGCGCGCGCGCATCGGGAGTGACCCCTGCTCGAAGCTCAACGGTCGCGCGCGAACCAGCCCATCAGCCCCTCGAGTCCGCGCTGATCGTCGGGACCAAACGCATCGCGCTGATCGGAGTCGATGTCGAATACGGCGATCAACCGCCGTTCGTTGTCGAATACCGGCACGACGATCTCGGATCGTGAGCGCGCGTCGCAGGCGATGTGGCCCGGGAATGCGTGCACGTCGGCGACGACCACGGTCACCCCCCGGGCCGCGGCCGTGCCGCACACCCCTCGACCGAACTCGATGTCGAGGCAGCCGAGCGTCCCCTGGTACGGCCCGACACGAAGGAGCCGGCCCGGTTCAACGACCCGATAGAAGCCGGTCCAGAGATGCCCGAATGCGTGATGGACGAGCGCGCTGATCGTTGCCATCCCGGCGATCGGGTCATCGATGCCAGCCAGCACGCTGTCGATCTGCGTTTCGAGCGTGGCGTACGCAGACGTCTTCGGGAGGTCGCGAAGATCGAGGGTGACTTCAGCCATGAAGTGGCATTGCGTGTCAGACGAACTGTTCGAGCAGAAGGACGAAGCGCGCGTGCAGTAGAAAGAGCGCGAGTCCCTGCACCGCAACCGCCGCCCCGGCTCCAAGCGCGCCGTGACGGCGCCCGAGCAGCCAGCCGGACAGCGCGATGGCGATGCCAACCGCAACATACCCGGTGTCGAGCCCGAGGTTCAGCCAGAGAAGACGATCGAGCTGAGTCGCTCCCCCGAGATCGCGAAGCGCGATCGAGCGGAGCGCGATGAACGCAAAAAGCGATTCGACCGCGCCCCATGCGATGCACTGCGCTCCGAAATGGAAGAGCAGTGGCGAGCGGCGAAGGCGTCCGAGCGTCGTGACGAGCCCGAAACCGAGCGCGAGACCAATTCCGCCCCAGGCCAGCACCGTGTGGAGGTGCGCGCGTTCCGCGACGAGCAGCGTGTCAGCCCACACGTGATTCGATCAGCATCTCGGCGGGGACGCCACGGTTGGCCGCGCTGGCGAGCGCGTCGAGTTCCTCGCGCGTCGGCACATGGGGCTCGTCGCGATCCCAGAGGACGAGGCCGAGGATCTGCGCACCGTTCGCTCGGAGTGCGGCGGAGTCACGCGCGAGGTCGGTGACGATCGTGTGGCCGGCGCGCGCAACGAGGATGATACGTGGAATCGCCAGCACCGGGGAATCGAGCAGCGAAGCCAGTCCGCTGGTGACGACGACGCTGTCATAACGGCGGCTCAGCCGCGGGACTTCTCGCGCAAGCGTGGCCGCGATCTCCCCTGGTTCGGCGCGGCGCCCGGCAGGCACGATGTCGGCCGCCCGATCGCGACCGACGATCTGCGTCACCGGGGCTTCACTCCAGGCAAGCTCCCCGCGCGCAATCTCGCCGACGCCTGGCCCGGGCGCGACACGCATCACGCCGGCAGCGCACCCTGCTGGATCAGCGTCGATGAGCATCGACGCGCGTGCATCGAGCGCGGCGAGTGCAACGATGTTCGCGGCCACGACGGCCGCGAGCGATGAATTCTCGCCGGCGACGCCGACGATCCAGCTCCCGGGCATCATTCCCGAGAGCTGGAGGTAGAGCAGGCGATATCCGTCGGCGCCAGGCTCGAGCAGGGGCGGAAGCTCGCGGTCGGCGCGACGCCGCGCGCGCTCCGGCGGTGGCTCATAGGGCTGCATGTGGGCGAGCACCCGCAATCCCGTCGCACGTTCTGCCTCCCGGCCGTCGGCGACGCGCGGACGTCGCATCTCGCCCGCGAGGGTTCCCGCAAATCCGGCAACAACGCCGAGGACGATCGACGCCGCGAGTAGCGCGAGTGGCGGCGCCGAGACGTTGGCGAGCTCGCGCGCGCGCGCGGCGCGACGCTCGACGGCGGCGTTGCTTCGCCGCGCATCGTCGAGCAATCGCGTGCGGGCCTGGAGGACGAGCCGCACCGAATCCCGCCGCGCGACACGACGAACGGTGTCGATGACCGGACGGGCCACTGGTGCCGGGGGGGGTGGTGTCAGCGCCTGAGCTTCACGTTGCAACTGCGCACGCTTCACGTCCGCGATCTCCTGGATCGCATGACCGATCTCGGTGGCGCGCGCGGTGAGCGCGACGTAGTTCGGATCGATGCCGCCGACCGCGCCGAACGCATCGCGCTCCCGCTCGACATCGGCGAGCGAGTCGACGAGCGCGCGTACGGACGGATCGTTGCGCAGCGCGGGCGCATCGGCAAGCGCTCGATACGACGCCGCGAGTGGCGACTGTTCGACCCGGGCGATCAATCGCGCGAGGCTGGTGACGATTCCGGCGAGTGAGTCGCGTCGTGCCACGATCTGTGGTGGGAGCGATTCGACGGCGGGCGCCGCGGCGGGACGCGTCAGGAACGTGCGGATCGAGGCGAGCGAAGTTTCGATGCTGTCGAGGCGGCCGCGGTCCCTGCCGACTCCCGCGATCAGCCCCGCGGTGTCACGCCACTCGCTCGGCGAAGGCGCGACGATTCCCGCGGCACGCTGCGCCTGTCTGGGAACCGCGACCAGACCGACCAGTGAAACGAGAAAGACCACCAATCCGATCACGGAGATGCGCACCGGGCGCCGGAGTGCATTCCGGGCACGCGCGTTGATCCACTGCGCACTGGCGGCGCGAAGGCGTCCGATCGAGGGGCGAGCAGGTGGCATCACTGGCGAGTATCTCGCGGCGGCGGGGGTCGCACAAGCCTGAGCGAGCCATCAACATGACGAAGGCGGAAGCGCATGCGCTTCCGCCTTCGTCACATCGAACTGGTGGTTCGCGTCGCCGAGTACTACTCGACCTCGACGGTACCCTTCATGTTCATCGCGGCGTGCGGCTCGCAATGAAAGTTGTACTTGCCCTTCGGGATGTTCGCGAACGACATGGTGTAATTCTCGTTCGCGGTCATCATCATCGGGCTGGTCAGCTCCTTCATCTGGTTCGGCATGTTGGCCGAGAGCTGCGCCTGCGCCGCGGCGGGGACGTTGAGGAACGCGACGTTGTGCGGGCCGCCGGAGACCATGATGAACTTGATGCCGTCGCCCGCCTTCAGTTCGATGTTGGCCGGCTCGAACTTGTAGCTGGTACCATCGCCGATCATCTTGACTTCGACCGTCTTGCCGGTGATCGGGGCCATCGCGCCAGCGCTCATCGCGCCGGTCGTGGCAGTGGTCGGGGTCGCCATTGCGGCGGCCGTATCAGTCGTAGTTGTTGCCGTATTCTTGTCGCCGCCGCTGCAGGCGACGATCGCCATCGCTCCCGCGACGAGCGCAAGTCCGTTGAACCGCATTTCCTGAGGCCTCCGTACGTGGCACTTAGTGTGTGACTTCGCTCCGTGGGGGTCCCGCGGAGTATTGTGAATTTATTCACAATGTCTCGTAAGTGCAATTGAAGCATGGGCCGTGCCCACGCCGCGCCACCTCCGCGCACGAGTCCGCACCTATCGGCGTCCCGCCTCTCCAGTTTCCCGCCTCCCAAGCGACCGCCGCAGTTCCACACGAAAAATCCCGCAACGTTGACTTCCCTGGCGATGCCTTCTAGTCTTCCCCCCGCGATGCGAATCTCCCTTCACCACCACCATGCGAACCACCACGGCCACCGGGTCGGGGCTTCGTGTCGCGCGTGCGGGTGAGTTGATCGCCTGAGAGTGTCGCTTCGCGTTGTCACGGCCCGTCCATCCGGACGGGCTTTTTCGTTTTATCACCGGTCGCCTGCGACCGGCCGGGGGAACTGCATGAGGTCGCAATGCTGAAGATCGCGCTACCCAACAAGGGCCGACTGTCCGAAGACGCGCGCCTGCTGTTCGGCGACGCGGGACTCGAAGTCCGCGCTACCGGTGAACGCGCACTGACCGCGTCGCTCGGCGGGGAATTTCAGGCGCTGTTCGTTCGCGCGCAGGACATCCCTGAATTCGTCGCCGATGGCGCAGCCGACGCCGGCGTCACCGGCTGGGACCTCGTGAGCGAGACGGGGCGTGACATGGAGACCCTTGCCGATCTCGAATTCGGCCGCTGCCGCCTCGTCGTGGCAGCGAGCGACGACAGTCGGATCACGAGCGTCGCCGGGATCTCCGCTGGTGCACGCGTCGCAACGGTGTATCCGCGCCTTGCCGCGCGTTTCTTCGCCGACCGCGGACAGCGCGTGGAGATCGTGCCGGTATCGGGCGCCGCCGAGATCGCACCCCATATCGGAATTGCCGACGTCATCGTCGACATCACCTCCACGGGCTCGACGTTGAAGGTGAACGGTCTTCACGAGGTCGAGACGATCCTCGAATCGTCGGCGCGGTTGATCGCCGCGCCCGACGCTACCCGCGATCCGGGCCGCGCCCGGTCGCTCGAGGAGCTGACGATGGCGCTCGAGTCGGTGCTTCGCGCGCGCGGCAAGCGCTACCTGATGGCGAACGTACCACGCGCCGCGCTCGACGCCGTCAAGCGTGTCGTCCCCGGACTGAACGGTCCGACGGTCATCGACATCCTCGACGGCGGGGTGCACGTCGCCGTGCACGCTGTCGTCCCGGCGAAAACCGTGTACCGGACGATCGCCGAATTGAAGGCGCTCGGCGCGGAGGGAATTCTCGTGACGCGCATTGAGCGCCTCATGCCTTGACTGGCTATGACACTGCGATGAGAGATGAGCGAAACTTCGATTGAGAGACAAGGGATGAGAGCTGCACTGCCTTGGGCGGTTTCCGGGCGCATTGCAGACCTCGACGCCGGGGCACGACGGCTGTTGCTCGAGCGAACGACATCGAGCGATCCGGTCGTGCGCGTACGCGTTGCCGCGATCATCGAACGCGTTAGGCAGGACGGAGACGCGGCGCTTCGCGCGCTGGCGAGTGAGCTTGACGGGGTTTCGCTCGAAGCACTCGAGGTGCCGGGGGCGCGATGGACGCGGGCGCTCGATGCGCTCGACCGGCCGCTTCGCGCCGCGATGGAGCGGGCCGCCCGCAACATCGAGACGGCGCATGCTGCCTTTCGTCCGGCGGCGCAGGAAGTCGAGACCGAGCCGGGAATCGTCATCGGACGGCGCCCCGATCCGCTCGGTCGCGTCGGCGTCTACGCGCCGGGGGGACGAGCAGTGTACCCGAGCAGCGTGCTGATGGGCGCTGTCCCCGCACGCGTCGCTGGCGTTGGCGAGATCGTGCTCTGTTCGCCCCCGCAGGGCGACGGCAGCCCGTCGCCGGTCGTGCTCGCCGCGGCGGCGCTCTCCGGCGTCGATCGCGTCTTCGCGTTAGGCGGGGCGGGGGCGATCGCCGCGATGGCCTATGGAACGGTGAGCGTGCCCCGCGTCGACCGGATCGTCGGCCCGGGCAACGCGTACGTCGCCGAGGCGAAGCTGCAGGTGTCGGGGAACGTCGCGATCGACTCACCGGCCGGACCGAGCGAGCTGCTCGTGATCAGTGACGCGTCAGCCGATCCGGATCTCGTCGCGCGCGAGCTCGTCGCCCAGGCCGAGCACGACCCGGACACCTTCGTATTCGCGATCGTGATCGGCGCCAGTGCCGCACGCGCGGTCGAAGCCGCCCTCGAGCGCGCGATCGCCGCCGCGCCACGGCAGGCGATCGTCACGGCCGCACTTGCCGCGAGGGGAGGAATCGTGCAGGCGGAGAGCATCGAGGAGGCGATTGTCCTCGCGAACGAGATTGCCGCCGAGCATGTGCTCGTTGCATGCGAATCGCCGGATCGGGTCGTTGCCGCGCTGCGCGGAGCGGGTACGGTGTTCGTCGGCGCGACGAGCTCCGTGGCGTTCGGCGACTACATGACCGGCGCGAATCACGTGCTGCCGACCGGTGGTCTCGCGCGCTGCTACTCTGGACTATCGACGCTCGACTTCGTGCGATGGACGACGTATCAGCGCATCGACCGCAGCGCTGCGGCGCGACTCGCCAGCGACGTCGGCATCTTTGCCGACGCCGAAGGGTTGCCCGGTCACGCGAGCGCGGCGAGAGCCTGGAGCAGAACATGACATCCGAGCCGACGGCTCCAGCGGCGCGCGCGAGTTACCGCGCGATCGAGCTGTACTCTCCAGACCGCGCGCCCTGCCGCATCGACCTCAGCGACAACACCAATGCATGGGGTGTCGCTCCAGCCGTCGACGAGGCGATCCGCGAAGCATCGCTGTCTACCCTCACCAGGTACCCGAACCTTTATGCGGCGTCGCTCAAGGACGCGCTCGGCCAATACCTGGGTGTGCCGGCAAACCGGGTCGTCACCGGATGCGGCTCCGACGACGTCCTCGACTCGGCGATCCGCGCCTTCGCCGAGCCGGGGGATGTGATCGCGTGTCCCGATCCATCGTTCGCGATGATTCCAATCTTCGCGCGGATGAACGGGCTCACTCCCGTCAGCGTGCCACTCACATCGTCATACGACATCGATCCGGACGCGATGCTCGCGACCGGGGCCCGGATCATCTATCTGTGCTCGCCGAACAATCCGACCGGAGCGTCGCTGTCGCGGTCGGCCGTCGAGCGCGTGGTGGAACAGGCGCGGGGTGTGGTGATCATCGACGAGGCGTACGCGGAATTCGCGTCGGTTGATCTGTCGCCGATTGCCCTCGAAAGCGATCGGGTGATCGTCACACGGACGATGTCGAAGGCATTCGGGCTTGCGGGCCTGCGCGTCGGGTATGCGACCGGCGCGCCTGCGCTCGTCGCGGAGGTCGAGAAATCGCGCGGTCCGTACAAGGTCAGCGCGATCGCGGAGCGCGCAGCGTTGGCGGCGCTCGGTGACGGTCTCGAATGGGCACGCGACCGGGTTGCGGAAGCGCTCGATGTGCGGCGACGCCTGACGCTGGAGCTCGAGCAGCGAGGATTCGCGCCGATTGCCTCGGAGGCGAACTTCGTGCTCGTGCCCGTCGCCGACGCGGCTGCTCGGGCGCGTCGGATGCGGTCGCTCGGTGTCGCCGTCAGGCCGTTCGAGGGCCTGCCACAGGTGAGCGATGCGTTGGGGACGAGTGGCGGATCGGCGCTGCGCATCAGCGTCGGGCCATGGGACATGGTGAGCGCGGTGCTCGCCGCGCTCGACGCGTCAGGTGGGGAGGCCCCGGAATAGCATGCGCATCGTGCTGTTCGACTACGGCGCCGGCAATCTGCATTCACTCGGCAAGGCACTCGCCGAGACCGGCCACTCGATCGCCGTCGAGACGGATCCGCGCCGTGCGATCGAGGGCGACCTCCTTGTCCTTCCCGGCGTCGGCGCATTCCAGCCGGCGGCCGAGCGCCTCGCACCGGCTCTCGCCGATGCGCGCGTTGCGATCGACGGTGGCTTGCCGACAATCGGCATCTGTCTCGGAATGCAGCTGCTCTTCGACGAGAGCGACGAGGGTTCGGGGCGCGGACTTGGTGTCATCGAGGGCCGAGTCGAGCGGATTCGTTCGCCGCACGTCCCGCACATCGGGTGGAACAGCGTCGATCCAGTCGCCGGTACTGCGCTCGCTTCCGGTGCGCTCGACGTCGCATACTTTGCGCACAGCTATGTGTGCCGTCCGAGCGACGAACGGGTCGTGACCGCGTGGACGACGGAAGGCGACGACCGCTTTCCGGCTGCGGTTCGCTCGGGAAGCGCGACCGGGGTGCAGTTTCACCCGGAAAAGAGCTCGCGCAGCGGCGTCGCCCTGCTCGCATCACTCGTCACTGAGGCACTCGGATGATCGCAATCCCGGCGGTGGACATTCGCGAGGGTGCGTGCGTGCAGCTCGTTGGCGGTTCGTATGACGCGGAGCGCATTCGCATCCCCGACCCCGCCGGCGTCGCGCGCGCGTGGACCGACGCAGGCTTCACGCGACTGCATGTCGTCGACCTCGACGCGGCGACCGGCCGCGGCTCCAACGACCGGATCGTCCGCGACCTCATTGGACTCACTGACATCCTGGTCCAGGTTGGCGGCGGCCTGCGTAGTGAAGACGCGATCGCGCGCCTCCTCGAGGACGGCGCCGAATATGTCGTGGTCGGGACGCGGGCGATCGAAGAGCCGGAGTGGCTGCACGGGATCGCGACCCAGTTTCCCGGCGAGATCATCGTCGCTGCCGATGTCCGCGAACGCCGCGTCGTCACGCACGGGTGGGAGAAGACGCAGCGCCGCGATGTGCTCGACGTCATTGAAGACCTCAACGACAGCCCGCTCGCGGCGGTGCTCGTCACCGCGGTGCACATGGAAGGACAGATGCGCGGTACCGATCTCTTCCTGATGGAAGACGTCGCCGAGCAGAGTGATTGGCCGGTGATCGCCTCGGGAGGGATCGCGACGATGAATGATCTTCGCGCACTCGCCGACCGCGGCATCGCGGGCGCGGTGATCGGCATGGCCCTCTACACTGGCGCGCTCGACGCGCGCGCCGTCGCCGGGGAGTTTTCCGAATGACACGTCGAATGACACGTCAAGCGAGGTTTTCTGCATGAGCATCGTCGAACGCGAGACCAAGGAAACGCGCATCCGCATCGACGCGAAAGTCGGAACGGGGATCGGCGTATCACGCACCGGCGTCGAGTTTCTCGATCACATGATGATCGCGCTCGCCCGCTATTCGGGACTCGACCTCGAGATCGCGGCGACCGGCGACCTTCGGCACCACACGATCGAAGATGTCGCGATCTGCATCGGCGCGGCGGTTCGGGACCTCACTCCGCCGACGGCGGTGCGCTATGCGCACCGCGTCGTTCCGATGGACGATGCGCTCGTCGAATGCGCGATCGATCTCGGCGGACGGCCCTACTACTGCGGCCCGCTGCCGTCATCGTTGTACGATCACTGGATGCGCTCCTTCGCCGACAACGCGATGGCGACGGTGCACGTACGGGTGCTGCGCGGAGAGGATCGCCACCACATCGTCGAAGCGTCGTTCAAGGCGCTCGGCCTCTGCCTTCGCGATGCGCTGGCCGACAATGGCGTCGTCTTCAGCACGAAAGGCTCGGTCGGCATGCGGGTGAACCAATGACGCGCCCCATCCCGGCGCTTCGCACATGCTGAGCCGGCGGATCATCGTCTGCCTCGACGTCGCCGGCGGGCGCGTCGTGAAGGGCGTGCAGTTCGAGTCGCTGCGCGACGTCGGCGACCCGGTCGTCCTCGCCGAACGTTATGAGCGCGAAGGCGCCGACGAGATCGTCTTTCTCGACATCTCGGCGAGCGCGGAAGAACGCGCGACATTGCTCGACCTGGCGCGCCGAACCGCCGAGCGACTGTTCATTCCGCTGACGATCGGCGGCGGCATCCGGTCGGCTGACGACGTCGGCCGTGCGCTCCGCGCCGGCGCCGACAAGACGAGCGTCAACTCGGCGGCGATCAGTCGTCCCGAGCTGCTCACCGAAGCGGCTGAGCGGTTTGGCGCGCAGTGCATCGTCGCCAGCATCGATGCGCGCCGGGAGGGGGGCGGGTGGCGCGTCTATGCCCAGGGCGGCCGCGTCGCCACCGCGCTTGAGCCGGTGGGTTGGGCCCGCGAGTGCGTCGCACGGGGCGCCGGGGAAATCCTGTTGACGAGCATCGACCAGGATGGGGCGCGCACCGGCTATGACCTCGAGCTCACCCGTGCCGTCGCCAACGCGGTGAACGTTCCAGTGATCGCGTCGGGCGGGGCGGGTACGGCGGATCACGTGCTCGCCGCGTTAGGCAGGGGCGGGGCCGACGCCGCACTCGTCGCCGGGATCCTGCACGACGGCGTGACGACGGTCGGCGAGATCAAGGCGCTGCTGGCCGCGAACAACGTTCCCGTCCGGAGGGCCGCATGAGCGCGCCCGCTGCGAGCAAGGCGGTCGCGGCACCCAGCGAGTTCCTCGAGGCGGTCGCGGATGTCGCCCGGATCGCCGGCGACGTTGCGCTCGCGCACTTCAGGAAGGGCGTGGCCGTCGAATGGAAATCGGACGGGTCGCCGGTTACCATCGCCGACCGTCAGGCGGAGCAGGCAGCCCGTGATTGGATCGGGCGCCGTTATCCGAGTCATGGCATCCTCGGCGAGGAAGCGGGCGAGAGCGGCACGGGTGCGTCTCACCGCTGGATCGTCGACCCGATCGACGGGACGAAGACCTTCGTTCGCGGTGTCCCGCTCTGGGGGACTCTCGTCGCCATCGCGGCCGGTGAGAATGTTCTTGCCGGAGCCGCGTATTTTCCCGCGGTCGGTGAGCTGCTCGCCGCCGCGCCCGGCGCAGGCTGCTGGTGGAACGGGAGCCGCTGTCATGTCTCGCCGGTTGCCTCGCTCGCCGAGAGCACCGTGCTCACCACCGACGAACGCTTCGCGAAGACGCCGCAGCACGCCGCCGGGTGGCGGTCGCTCGCGGCGAAGAGCGCGATCGCGCGGTCGTGGGGCGATTGCTACGGGTATCTGCTGGTCGCGACCGGACGCGCCGAGGTGATGGTCGACGGCATCGTCGGGCCGTGGGACACCGCGCCACTGCTCCCGATCATCAGCGAAGCGGGCGGAGTCTTCACCGCGTGGGATGGTCGCGTCACCGCATTCGGCGGAAGCTCCATCGCGACCAACGCGCTGCTTGCCGGCGAGGCACGCCGCATTCTCGGAGCGGGGCAGGCCGATGCTTGATCTCTCGACGGTCGATTTCTCGAAGGGCGGCGGGCTGGTCACCGTCGTCACTCAGGATGCGGCGAGCGGGATCGTGCTCATGGTTGCACACGCCGACCGTGAGGCACTCGAGCGGACGATCGCGACCGGCGAGATGCATTATCGCTCGCGCTCGCGTGGGCTCTGGCACAAGGGAGCGACCAGCGGCAACACCCAGCGGGTGGTCTCGTTGACCGCCGACTGCGACAGCGATGCCATCCTCGCCCGCGTCATCCCCGCAGGTCCGGCCTGCCACACCGGCTCGCGATCCTGCTTCGGCGACACCGCGCTCGCCGCCGATGCGTTAGGCGCCCTCGACCAGACCGTCGCTCAGCGCGCCGGCGAGAGCGGGCCGGCTGGCAAGGGGTACACGCGCACGCTCCTCGCTGATCGCAATCTCCGCCTGAAAAAACTCGGCGAAGAAGCGACCGAGCTCGCCGTTGCCTGTGCCGACAACGACCCCGCGCGCGCGACCGCCGAGGCGGCCGACCTCATCTACCACACCGTCGTCGCCCTGCGGGCGCTCGGTCTCTCGCTCGACGCCGTCCGCGCCGAGTTGCAGTCCCGCTCGGGGCGTTCCGCCTGACGCTTCGCCCGGTGGCTAGAATCCCGCCTCGGCTCGCCGCGGCGCCGCCGCCGGATCGCCGACATACCCGAAGCGCACGCCCTTGATGTACGTGCGCGCGACGCGCCGAACGTCCTCGGGGCGCACCGCACGCAGCTCGTCGACGAACCGGTCGGCCGCCAGCGCGCTGCCGCGATAGAGCACGGCCCGCGCGATGAAATCGGCCTGCGCGGCGCTCGTCTCGTTGTTCAGGAAGTACTCGGTGATGAACTGCTGAACGAGCCGCTCGAGTCCCGACGGGTCGATCTCGTCGTCCTGAAGCCGCTTCACCTCGGTCCGCATCAGCGCGAGCGTCGTCTCTGGCGCGGTCGTCGTGACATAGAGCCCGCCCGCCGATGCCGCGCGCTCGACGAAGGGAGCATCGACCGCGTACGTCAGGTTCCGCCGGCTCCGGATCTCGGAGAACAGGCGCCCCGACAGCACGGCCGTCGTCACCCGAAGCGCGGGGTAATCGGAGCTCGACGCCGGTGGGCCCGCATAGTAGCCGAGCAGATAGTTGGTCGGAAGCGTCCGCGCCACGATCGCCAGCGAAGGCGTTCTGGTCGGCAGCGTCGGCGGCGCGGTCCATTTGTAGTTGCCGCGCGGCTGCTTGCCGATCGTCGTGTGGATCAGCCCCTCGATCTTCGCCCGGTCCACATTGCCGACGACGACGAGCAGCATCCGCGAGGTGTTCATCTGGTCGCGCTGGTATGCGCGCAGCTCCGCCACGCTGATCCGAGCGATGCTCTCGACGGTCCCTAACGGTTCGAACGAATAGGGATGACCTTCCCATGTCGCGCTGTCGGCGAGCGCCGCGACGAGCGCATCGGGCGAGTCGCGCCGGGTGCTGATGTCACTGAGGATCTGCTCGCGCACCCGCTCCACGTCCGAGGAATCGAGCCGGGGCGCGGTGACGCGATCGGCGAGCACCATCCAGGTGGAATCGAAGCTGTCGCGCAGCGAGCGCGCGCCGATCATCGTCCAGTCCACACTCGGATCGATGACGATGTCGCTGCCCAGTCGCGCGGTGAGGCCGCGGAGCGCCTCTTTCGAGAAGCGCTTCGTTCCCCGCTCCGACGTGATCAGCAGCATTGCTTCGATGCCCTGCGTCTCCCGCGTCAGCTGCCGTGTTCCGCCGAGGAGGTAGAGGTTGGCCGCAACGACGTCGTTGGCGGTCGTCTGCCGGAGGACGACGTGCACGCCATCGACCATGAAGTCGGTGGTCGTCGCGCCTCCTGCCCTCGGCCGCATCGACGCCGGCGCGTTAGGCGCGGCGACCGCCGCCTGGGCGCGTGCGACACTCGCCACCGCGAGCAGTCCGATGCAGAGCACCGCACTCGCCGCCTCGCTCTTCGCGCGCCGGCTCATCGCCCGCCTCCCGCGGCAAGCAGGTCGGCGTCGCTCAACGCGATGCGCCGGCGGGAGTCGGGATCGATCATCACACCGACCACTCGCGGCTTGTTCACGATGTATCGCGCCGCGTAGGCGTTGAGGTCCTTCGTCGTCTGCGACGCCATGTTGTCGCCGTAACCGAGGTAGTACTCGAGGCTCGCCACGCTCCACCAGAACCCGATGGTGTGCGCGAATCCCGATGCCCGCTCGAGTCCCATCGCCGTGCCGACGACACGCTGCCGCTTCACCGGCTCGAGCTCGGCCGCGGTGAAGTAGCCCGGATCGTCGAAGCGGGCAATCTCCTTGTCCAGCGCGGCGAGCGCGGCCTTCAGCTTGTCGGGTGTCGTCGTCCCGGTGATGCTGATCGGCCCCACCTGGTTGAGCGTGTAATAGTTCACGCCGAGCGCCTGAAAGAGTCCACTGTCGACGAGACGTTTCTGGAACCCGGCGTTAGGCTGGTTGAGCACATCCGAGAACACGTCGGCCGCGTAGGTCGCGTCGGGATCCGTGCCCACGCTCGGCCCATGCCACTGCATCAGTACGATGATCGTTCCAATCGGCGCCTCGATCACCATCCCCTTGCTCGCCGGGAGTGGCGGAACAGGCGGGATCGGATTGGCAACGAAGGGATCAGCGCCACGCTTCCAGTCGCCAAACGCATCACGCGCCGCGCGGAATACGCTGTCCGGATTCACGTCGCCCGTCACGATCAGCACGCTGTTGTTCGGGACGTAGTACTTCTGCTGGATGTCGCGGAGCTTTGCCGGCGACGTCGCGAGAATTGCCGGGCGCTCGCCGAGTGCATCCTTCCGCGACCACGCCGAGCCCCAGAGCACCTTGCCTGTTTCGTTGGTCAGCGCGGAAAACGGATTTGACTCGGCACGATCGTACTCGCCGAGTACTACCTGACGCTCGCGCTCGAGCTCATCGGAGCGAAAGAGCGGACGACGCAGCGCCGCCGCGATGAACTGGATTCCTCCGCGCAGGCTGTCGCTGGGCAGTGTGACGTAATAGTTGACGCGCTCCTCGGTAGTCGTGCCGTTGAAGACGGCCCCGAGCTCGCCCGCTCGCTCGACGAACGCTTCGGGCTCCGGCAGGTCAGCATTCGCCTTGAAGAACATGTGCTCGTACATGTGAGCCAGTCCTTCGAATCCCGGGGCCTGGGTGAAGGCGCCATTCCGTACATCGATCTCGATCGTCGCCAGCGGCACGCCATGATTTTCGGCGACGATGATCTCCATGCCGTTGGGAAGGACCTCTCGCTTGATCACCTTCTCCAGTGTCGCACGCTGCGCGGTCGCCCGCGCCACGGCGCTGGTCGTCGATCGGGCCTGGGCGTCGAGACGCGCAGGCACGGTCGAAACCGAGACCGCTAGGCTCAAGCCAAGCAGAGCGGCCGCGAAGCGAGGGCGACCGGCGGAATGGGACTTTCTAGCAGGGTTCATCGTCGTTTCATTATGACTGTCATGTCTTCAACCACGCTGAATATGCTCGACGCGCTCGCGGCGCGCCTCCCGAAGGCCAGAGTCAAACGAGACGTTCCCCTTGGGCAATACACGACCTTCAGGATCGGCGGACCAGCCGATCTCTTTTTCGAGGCAACGTCGGCCGACGAGTTGGCGAACGCGATCATCGCCGCGCGCGAGCTCGGTGTTCCGTTCTTCGTACTTGGCCTGGGCGCGAACATCCTGATCGGCGACCGTGGCTTCCGCGGCCTCGTCATTCGAAACACCGCTCGGCACTTTTCGTTCGCCGACGATGGCAAGTTGTGGGTCGAGAGTGGCGCAGCGGTGGCGGACGTCATCAAGGAAACATTGGCGCGCGGCTGGTCGGGGCTCGAGCACTACGTCGGAATCCCGAGCACCATCGGCGGCGCGATCTGGCAGAACCTGCACTTTCTCTCGCCCGCGCCGGCGCGCGAGCGCACGATGTTCATCTCGGAAGTGTTCGTGACGGCCGAGCTGCTCACCGAGCAGAACGAGCGCGTCGTGGTCGACCGGGACCACATGCAGTTCGGCTACGATGACAGCATTCTCCACCACCGTCAGGATGTTGTATTGTCGGCGACCTTTCAGCTCGAGCGCGCTGATCCGGCGGTGCTCCATCGGATCGCGCAGGAGAACCTGAGCTGGCGCGGCGGCAAGCATCCCTGGCTCGACTGGCATCCGAGCGCGGGCTCGGTGTTCAAGAAGATCGAAGGGATTGGCGCGGGCCGGCTCATCGACCAGTGCGGACTCAAGGGCTATCGCATCGGCGACGCGCAGATCTCGCACATCCACGCGAACATCCTCGTCAACCTCGGCCACGCCACCGCGCGCGACGTCCGCGCCCTGATCGCCCACGCGCAGCGATGCGTGGAAGACAACTCCGGCCACAAGCTCGAGCCGGAAATCGGGTTCATCGGGGAGTTCTAGAAAAACAGGGGACCAGGGGCCGGGGGCCAGCAACCGCCTGCAGTTCCGCAGTGCCTAACGCCTGGCCCCTGGCCCCCGGTCCCCGGCCCCGGCCCTCACACTGCCGCCCGCTCCGCCCCTTCGACCGCCCGCTCCCACGCGGCAATCGCCTTGTCGAGCGCGCGCTTCGCCGCATCGAGTTCGCCGCCTAACGACTTGGCCCGCTTCGTACCGTTAGGCGTGGTGTAGAGCTCGGGATCCTCGAGTTCGCGCGTCAGCGCGCCAACGCGCGCTTCGTGCCTGGCGACTTCGGCTTCTGCCGACTCGACCGCCCGCTTCGCCAGGCGCACCGCGTTGCCGTCCTTGTCGCGCGCGTCGCCCTTGCGCGCGGTCTTCTGCCGCTCGTGGACTCGCCGCAGCTCGGCGTCCTCGGCCGCGGTCACCGACGCGGCGTGGGCGCGCTCGGCGCTCGCCGTCTCCCACTCCTCGAAGGTGCCGGGGAAATCGGTGATGTGCTGGTTGTGAATCACCCAGACCCGCTTCACCAGCGCGCGCAGGAGCGCGCGGTCGTGGCTGACGAGAATGACCGTACCATCGTAGCTCTCGACCGCTTCCTCGAGCGCCTCGATCGACTCCACGTCGAGATGGTTCGTCGGCTCGTCGAGCACGAGCAGGTTCGCCCCGGTCAGCATCATGACCGCGAGCGCGAGACGCGCGCGCTCGCCGCCCGACAGCACGTTGGTCGTCCGCAGCACGCTGTCTCCGGAAAAGCCGAAACGGCCGAGGTGTCCCTGGATCGGACCTCGCCCCCACGTCGGACGAAGATCGGCGATGACGTCGTAGAGCGTCCTCCCCATCGGGACGTTGCCGAGCTGCTGGTCGTAGTAGGCAAGGTTGATCGATCCCCCGACGCGCACTTCGCCACCGTCAGCCGCCCGCTCGCCAACAATGGTCCGGAGCAGCGTCGTCTTGCCGGCGCCGTTAGGCCCGATCAGCCCGATCACGTCGCCGCGAATCACGCGCGACGAAAAATCGCGAAGCAGTGTCCGCCCCTCGACCGCGACGCCGACATGTTCGGCGATCACCACCTGGTCGCCCCCCCGCTCGGCCGCACGCAGTGCGAGCGACATCACGCCCCCTTCACCGGCCAGCCCTGACAGGCGCGGCAGGCGCGCCAGCTTCTTCCGCCGGCCCTTCGCCTGCTTCGTGTTCTGTCCAGCGAGGTTGCGGCGGATGTAATCCTCTTCGGCTGCGATCACCTTCCGCTGCTTGTCGAACGCGCGCTGGTCGGCGAGCCGCCGCTCCGTCCGCTGCGTGACGAACGCCTCGTATCCGCCCGTGTAGGGGAACGCGCTTCCGTTCTCGAAGTGAAGGATGTGGTCGGACACCGCATCGAGGAACGCGCGATCGTGGCTGACCACCACAACCGTCGCCTCGAGCGCCCGCAGATACTCCTCGAGCCACGCCGTCGTCTCGAGATCGAGGTGGTTCGTCGGTTCGTCGAGCAGCAGGATGTCGGCTGGCGCCGCGAGCTGCTGCGCGAGGCCGAGCCGCCCGCGCTCGCCGCCGCTCAGCTGCGCCAGCGGCTGGCTGCGCGCCTTCTCCGGATCGAAGCCGAGCCCATGGAGCACCGAGTCTACCTTCGCGGCGATCTCGTAGCCGCCCTCGCGCTCGAACCGCTCGAGGTCGCGCGAATATTTTGCCATCGCCTGGTCGGACGGGTCGCCGCCTAACGCCTCCGCCTGGTGGGCCAGCGATTGCTCGAGGGCGAGCAGTTCGGCGAACGGGCCCGCCGCGGCCGCCCAGACGGTGTCGGCGCCTTCGAAGGTCCGATGCTGCTCGAGCAGCGAAATGCGCGCGGCACCGGAGCGCGCGACCTGCCCGCTCGTCGGCACCTGCGCGCCGGTAATGAGCTTGAACAGCGTCGTCTTGCCGATGCCGTTCCGGCCGACGATCCCCCAGCGGTCGCCGCGGGCGATCGTGAAGGTGATGTCCTTGAACAGCGTCGTCGCGCCGAACTCGACCCCGACGCCGGAAAGCGCGATCAGGCTCACGCGTCGCTCCCACTCACTTCCCGCACCACTCCTTCCACACGGCCTCCGCAGCCCCGATTGTCAACTGATTTCCATTTCGCACGAGCGGCATCTGCAGGAGCAGCGGCTCGTTCGCGAGCATTTGCATCCACCGCTCGTCACCCATCCGTGCATGCGCCAGCCCGAGCTCCGCGTAGCGCTTCGCCGCCTTGTCGATCAACGCGGTCACGCCGAACTTCTGCTGAAACCGCGACAGCTCACCGGGCGACGCCGCCCGCTCCATCAGGTCCACGAAGTGAACCTTGATCCGGCGCTCGGCGAAAAATCGCTGCGCCTTTCGGGTATCCGCGCTTTTCTTGACCCCGAAGATCTGGACTTCCATAGGAGCTTCAACTTAATCGAGCTCGCTGGCTCGCGGCGTGCCGGGTGATGGTCAATGTGCCAGTCAGAGCCTGCTCGCCGCGCTCGCGACCCGGCGCTGCACGCACTAGAATCCGTTGCGCACTAGCGATCGCTCGGCGCGCTGTCCATTCCCGTCGTCCGGTTCGGAGACTTTCATGCTCTTCATCTCGCGAGCGGCAACGATCTCGATCGCCTCGGCTGCTTTTGCCATCTCGGCCTGCGCCCGGAACAGCGCGTCAGGCAGCGCCCACGCTCACGACACGACCGGGGCGCCCGCGGCACCGGTAGCAGTTGGTACGGTCATGGGTGCGGCGATGGTGACCGATGATCCGACCATCGCGCCCGGGGCAGCCACCGCGGCGGTGCGGCTGGATCGGTCACCTCGACATGGGGAGTGGGTGACGATCAAGGCAGGCCCGCAGGCTGGCGACTCGCTTCGCCTCTGGGTGGTCTACCCAGAGCGGAGCACCAAGGCGCCGGTAGTGATCGTCGTTCACGAGATTTTCGGCGTCAGCACATGGATCCGCAGCGTCGCTGATCGACTTGCGGCCGATGGCTTCATCGCGATCGCGCCCGACTTCCTGACAGGAAAGATCGCGGTAACGCCGCCAGATACCATCCCAGGTCAGATCGCGATGGCTGCGATCAGGGCGCTCGACGTGAGCGTAGTTCAGCGCCAGATCGACGCCGTTGCCGCGTATGGAATGGCGCTCCCCGCTGCGCAGCCGCGCTACGGCGTGATCGGCTTCTGCTGGGGAGGGTCCGTCTCCTTCAACCACGCCGTGCATTCGCCGACGCTCGGCGCGTCGGTCGTCTACTACGGTTCCTCCCCGGCGTCGGCCAGTCTCGCGAGTGTTCGCGCGCCGGTGCTCGGCCTGTACGGTGGCGAGGACGCCCGCGTCAATGCGACGATCCCCGCCGCCGACTCGACAATGCGCGCCCTCGGCAAGCCGTTTACCCACGAAGCGTTCGCCGGCGCGGGGCATGGTTTCCTCCGTCAACAGGACGGGCAGAATGGCGCCAACTTCGCGGCCGCACGTCGCGCCTGGCCGATGACCGTTCAGTTCCTTCGCACGAATCTCGAGCGCTGAAGTGGAATCGACGTACCTGTTCCTCGGACTCTTTCTCACCGGCCTGGTCCTCGGGGTCGGCGCGATGCTCTTCGGAGTCGAACGCAAGCGGGCGCCGGCACATGGGGAGACCGGCGCGCCGACCATCGGCGCGCGGCTCACCGTCCCGAACATCGCGGCCTTTGCCGCGGCGTCGGGAGCGGCCGGGTATCTGCTCGACCGCTACAGCACACTCGGCAACCTGGCTGTCTTCCTGATCGCCGCGGGCGCTGGTGTGCTTGGTGTCGTCGGGGCGAGCCTGCTCGTTGCGCGATGGGCACTTCCTGCGGTCGCCGCCGAGGTGGTCGACGAGCGCTACATCCTGCAGGGCCACCCGGCGCAGGTCAGGCGCGTCCTGGCCAGCACGACTGGCGCGCCGACTGCATACGAGATTTCATATGAAGAAGGCGGAGACACGCACCTCCTTCGTGCGTACAGTCTCGAGGGGGCCGCGCTCACCCCGGGATCGGATGTCGTGATCGAGCGCGTCGAGGACGGCAGTGCCTGGGTCGAGTCCTGGTCGACCGTCGAGCAGCGACTCTGACGCCGCGCGGGTGAGCTTCGCCGCCTCGCTGCAGGCGGAAGGATGGACCGATGACGGACGCAGTGTGGTTTGGCGTGATCTTCGTGGGATTCTTCATCCTGCGCATCATCGCAGCGACGATCTTCTTTCTCGCCATCCTGCCTGACGGCGTCCACTGTCCCAATTGCAACGCCGTCACGGTGCGCATTCAGTCGCGGGGCTGGAACCTGTTGATGCCGTGGTTCCGCACCAGCTGGTGCTTCGAGTGCGGGTGGGACGGATTGCTTCGCACCGCGAAGCCGATGAATTATTCGCCCATTGCGAATAATTTGAGCCACTCCGGCCAGTTGCCGCTCAGCTCGAAGAAATCCTCGAAATAGCGCAGCCCGAGTCCCTCGAGCTCCTCGATCAGCGCAACGAGTGACGGCTCTTCGTGGATCGGTCCGACGGCGACGAGCCCCCCCTCGACCCTGAACTCATCCGGCGTCAGGTTGAGACGTGCATCGAGTATCGCACGCGTCAGCCCCGACGCCTCGAAAGCGCTGCGGCGAATGACCATTGTCGGAGCACCTGCAGGAGCCTGAAGCGGCATCGTTCGTTCCTCCTCCTCGGGATGGCGCAGCATAATCGGTCGGCTCACAGGTCGCCAATCCGCCGTCGAGGACCGAGCATCGCCCCCGAGCCGCGTGTAACTTTCAATTCATGGCCCTCCATCGCGACTCCCGCTGATGTCTCGCCCTGACGCGACCGAAGCGTCGTACGACGTCATCGTCATCGGCGCGGGCCACGCCGGCACCGAGGCGGCCGTCGCGGCGGCGCGCCTTGGCGCGCGCACGGCGATCGTCACGAGCGCGCTCGAGACCATCGGGCAGATGTCCTGCAATCCGGCGATCGGCGGCGTAGCGAAGGGGACCGTCGTCCGTGAAGTCGACGCGCTCGGCGGAATCATGGCGCGCGCAACCGATCTGGCGACACTCCAGTTCCGGATGCTGAATCGCGGCAAGGGACCGGCCGTCTGGGCACCCCGCGCCCAATGCGATCGCGGACTGTATCGCCGCGCCGTTCGCACGCTGCTCGAGGAGCAGCCCCGCCTCGACACGATTCAGGGAACCGTCGCCCGCCTGATGCTCGATGATGCCACCCGCGAAGTGCGCGGCATCGAGACTCTCGAGGGCCGCCAGTTCGCTGCGCGCACCGTCGTGCTCACGACTGGCACCTTTCTCCGCGGGCGCATCCACATCGGCACGGAGACGAAGCTGGCCGGCGGACGTGCCGGAGAGCCGTCAGCGATTCATCTCGCCGAGCAGCTCGAGTCACTTGGTCTCGAGGTCGCGCGCTTCAAGACCGGAACCCCACCGCGCATTGACGGGCGGTCGGTCGACTACTCGCGCCTCGAGCGACAGGAAAGCGAGATCGAGGCGTTCGATTACTCCTGGTCTCACTTCTGGCCGACGCCACGCCGTCAGGCAGATCGAACCCGGCACCCGGCGCAGCTTCCCTGCTGGATCACCTTCGCCGGCGAGGCAGCGAAGTCCGTCGTTCGCGACAACATCGGATTGTCGGCCATGTACGGCGGCGCGATCGGGTCGCGAGGTCCGCGCTATTGCCCATCGGTCGAGGACAAGATCCTTCGCTTTCCGGACGCCGAGCGTCACCAGATCTTCCTCGAGCCCGAGGGGCACGACACACGCGAGCTCTACGTCAACGGACTTTCCACCTCGCTGCCGGTCGACGTTCAGCTGCGGATGCTGCACGCCGTGCCCGGTCTCGAGTCGGCGCGAATGACGCGCGCCGGCTACGCGATCGAGTACGACTATTACCCACCGACTCAACTCGACGCGACACTCCAGCTTCGCGCGCTCGGCGGACTGTATCTCGCGGGCCAGATCAACGGCACCACCGGCTATGAGGAAGCCGCGGGGCAGGGCGTCGTCGCCGGATACAACGCGGCGCTTCGCGTGCTCGAGCAGCCGCCGCTCATCCTCGGCCGCGCGTCGTCGTACATCGGCGTGCTGGTCGACGACCTCGTCACCCGCGGTGTCGACGAGCCCTATCGGCTGTTCACGTCACGCTCGGAGTTCCGCCTAACGGTGCGGCAGGACAACGCGCTCCGCCGCCTTGCCGCGGTGGCGATCGAGCGCGGCGCACTGACCGGGAACGAACAGGCGCTCGTCGCGGCTCGGCTCCGCGCTGAGGAGCGTGCGCGATCACTTGCAGACAGCACGTCGATCCGTCCCGAGCAGGCAGCACCACTGCTCGACGCCGCGGGCAGCGCACCGCTCGTTCATTCGATGAAGATCGTCGAGGTCGCGCGACGGCAGGGGGTCAACCTGCTCGATCTCCTCCGCGCAGCGGGGATCGACGAGCCGATTCCGGTCGATGCCGCGGTGACCGCGGAGCTCGAGATCAAGTATGCCGGCTATTTTGAGCGCGAACGTGTCCAGGCTGACAAGATGCGCCGCCTCGATGCGTTCCCCCTCGGCGCGGGGCTGCCGTATGCGGAGATGCGATCGCTCTCGATCGAGGCGCGCCAGAAGCTCGCCACCGTCGCACCAGCAACGCTCGCGCAGGCATCGCGCATCCCCGGCGTGAGTCCGAGCGACCTGCAGAATCTCGTTCTCGAGATCGAGCGCCGGCGCGGATCCGCGCAGTAGTCGCAGTAGTCGCAGTAGTCGCGAGACCCATCCGGCACATGCGGCGCCGGGGCGTGTATGTTACCGGTGCGCCCGATGGTCCGGGAAATTGCTCTCGGAGGGCGCGTGTTTATTGTCGACTTGCTACTAAATAGACCGTTGCTCTGACAGGAGATCTCATGACCGCTTTTCGTGCTCTGTCGTTGGCGTCCGTCGTCGTCGCCGGCGCGGCCGCGTGTGCCCCGGCCATGGCGCAGCAGCCCGCCCCCGGTCCCGCGCCGATGATGATGTCGCACGGCGCCGTCGCGCCGACCATCGTGACGAGCGGCCAGGGTGAAACCAAGATCACCCCGGACCGCGCTCGACTCGAGGTGAGTGTCCAGACGCGCGCAGCCACCGCGGCGGATGCCGGCAGCCAGAATGCACGCAAGCAGCAAAGCGTGCTCGACGCGCTGCGAAAGATCGGGTTCACGTCGGAGCAGCTCTCGACGGTGAACTACAACCTCTACCCCGAGATGCAGTACGACCGGAACGGTCAAAGCCCGCGGGTTATTGGCTACAACGCCACGAACACCGTCCGCGTCGACGTACGGGACGTGGGAATGATCGGCAAGGCGATCGACGCATCGCTCGAAGCTGGCGCGAACATGATCAGCTCCCTGTCGTTCTATTCGTCCAACAGCGACTCGGCACGCCGGTCTGCCCTGGCGAGTGCGGTCGCGCGTGCCAGGAGCGATGCCGATGCGATCGCCGCGGCGGCGGGTGGAACCGTCGGTGCGCTGGTCGAGATCAGCACCAGTGATTTCGCTCCCCCGATCATCTACAACCGCGCCGCCATGATGAGCGAGCAATCCGCAAAGGTGGGGAATACGACCCCAATCGAGCCCGGCGAACAAACGGTGACGGCGATGGTAAATGCGCGCTGGTCGTTCACGCCACGGTAGAGCTTGAAAGTGCAAGTCGATGAGGGGAGCCAAGTTGGCTCCCTTTTTCGTTATTGGACATCTCGCATAGGAATATTGTTTCATGTGAAACATCGGTCGCATTGGCGAGCTCTTCCGATAAATACGTTCCACGTGAAACACGCTCGGGCTATATTCCGCTTTCCTCCAACGGATTGCACGTGGGCCGAGTCATAGCGATCGCGAATCAAAAGGGCGGAGTGGGAAAGACGACCTCTGCGGTGAATCTGGCCGCGAGCTTGGCAGTCGCTGAGCAGAGGACGTTGCTCATTGATGGCGATCCGCAGGGAAATGCCACGAGCGGCATCGGGATCAGCAGGGAGCGGGTGGGACTGACTGTCTACGATGCGTTGATCGGCGAATCGACGATGGCGGACGCTACGATCCGGTCGGTCCAGTTCAAGCACCTCGATGTCGTTCCCGCGACGCCTGATCTCGCTGGTGCGGAAGTGGAATTGGTGACGCATCCGCGTCGAGATAGGGCGATGAAGGAGGCGGTGGACCAAGTCCGGGACCAGTACGATTTCATCCTGATTGATTGTCCGCCGTCGCTTGGGCTGATCACGCTCAACATGCTCGCTGCGGCCGACGCGTTGTTGATCCCGTTGCAATGCGAGTACTACGCGCTCGAGGGTATTTCCCAACTCTTGAGCACGGTCACGCTCGTCCAGCGCGGGGTGAACGGGGGACTTGGGATTGATGGAGTGCTGCTGACCATGTACGACGCCCGTCTCAACCTGTCGCGGCAGGTGGCGGCCGACGCCCGAGAGTACTTCGGTGCGAAGGTATTCAAGACGGTGGTTCCGCGGAACGTTCGTCTGGCTGAGGCGCCGAGTTTTGGCAAGCCCATCATCCTGTATGACGTGTCCTCGGTGGGGGCGCAGGCGTACATGGGAGTCGCTCGTGAGTTGATCGAGCGCTTCGGCAAGCGGACGAGCGCCTATGCCAGGCAGCTCGCCGCGTCGGCTGGCGAGGCGGCTGGTGAGGCGGCGAGTGAGGCAGCGGGCCGGGTGGCGCCGGAGGCGGCAAAGAATGAATCCCTGCGCGCGGAGGGGCGGACATGAGCAATGAAAAGCAGCAGCGGCGCCTTGGGCGCGGACTGGAGGCGCTGATCAACAGCGCGCCGACGATCACATCGTCAGCTGGCGGGGAGCTGGCGCGCGGCGGATCGCCGAGCCCGTACCGCGAGCTGATGATTGCCGACATCAGGCCGAATCGGTATCAGCCGCGGCGCGAGTTCCGCCCGGAGGAGTTGGCCGAGTTGCAGGCGAGCATCAAGGCGAATGGGCTGTTGCAGCCGATTACCGTGCGGCCGGTCGGTGGTGACAGGTTCGAGCTGATCGCTGGGGAGCGACGGTTACGCGCGGCGACGGCGCTGGGCTGGACCAGGATCCCGGCGGTGGTGAAGGATATTGATGATCGGACGGCGCTCACGCTCGCTCTGGTCGAGAACCTTCAGCGTGCCGATCTCAATCCGCTCGAGGAGGCGGAGGGGTATCAACGATTGCTGGACGAGTTCGGGATGACGCAGCAGCAGGTTGCGGACATCGTAGGGAAGGATCGTTCGACGGTCGCGAACCTCCTCCGGATATTGGCGTTGCCGGCAAGCGTTCGAAGGATGGTGGCCGAATCGCAGTTGACCCTGGGTCACGCGCGGGCGCTCCTCGCGTTCCCGGATGAGCGAACGATCAGTGCCGCCGCTCGTGAAGTCGTGGCTCGATCGCTCACGGTCCGCGACGTCGAGCGCATGGCCCGCGACGGTGGAAAGAAGGCCATCCGGCCCGGTGCCGCTGTGGATAACCGGCCCGCCGAGGTCCGCCGCATCGAAGACCAACTGCGCAAAATCCTGCAAACAGATGTTCACATCGCCCTCTCCGGGAAACAGAAAGGCGAGTTGCGCGTCCCTTTCTACTCGGGGGATGACTTCGAAAGAATCGTCGACCTGCTGCTCGGGAGCCGTCGCGAAGTGATCTGAACACCGGCCGAACACACGCTGTGAACGAGGGCGCATGACCGCACCGAACGAGCACAAACAGGGCTACGGCAACATCTACACGCCGCACGCTGGATCGATGATCATCCAGGTGCAACGCGAAGGTGGACTCGCCAACCGCACCATCGTGCTGAGCCCGACACGCGTTCGCCTGCTCCGCTTCGTGCTCTCGCGAACCGGGATGGTCATCGGAAGTATCCTCGGCCTCATCTTCGTGTTCTTCGGGATCCAGGCCGCACGCGTCCCCCTGCTCACCCAGCGTCTCGCGACGATGGAGCGCGATGCGCTGCGCATCGACACGCTCCAGCAGACCCTGGGACAGCTCCAGAAGCGCTATGAGCAGGTCCAGACGATGCTCGGCGCCTCACCCGCCCAGCGAGCCGCGGTCGCCGCGACCGCCGGGCTCGCAGCCGTGACCGGCGCGCCCGCGGCCACGCCCTCGCCAGCACCGGCAACGATCCCGGGCAGCACCGCACCGGTCGTGGCGGCACCGGTCGTGGCGGCGCCGGTGCCGGCACCGCCCAGGGACACCGTGACGATGACGGTTCCGTCGCGCTATCCGCTCGAGGCCAAGGGCTTCGTTACCCGCGGCGTCGGGAGTGGGCAGGAATACGGCGCCACCCATCCCGGCCTCGATATCGCAGTGCCCGAGGGGACGGAGGTTCGTGCCTCGGGAGGCGGGCTGGTCGTCGAAGTCAGCGAGACCGCGGAGTACGGGAAGATGGTGCGCCTCGCTCACCCACAGGGTTACGAGACGCGCTACGGGCACCTCAGCGAGACGCGCGTTAGGCAGGGCGACCGTATCTCGCTCGGCACCGTGGTCGGGCTTTCGGGAAACACAGGCAGGTCGACAGCACCGCACCTGCACTTCGAGGTGCGGAAGGCTAACGCAGCCGTCGATCCGATGACGCTCATTCAGCAACCGAGGCAGTAGGCAAGACATGGCGATCTTCAAGGACGAGAAGCAGGACCCACGGAACGGCGCGACCGGCGAAGGCGCGCTGTCGATCATCGCCGCCGGCATGACGGTCAGCGGTGACATCGAGAGCAGCGGCGTCGTGAAGGTCGAAGGCCGCGTCGACGGCTCGATCCGCAGCGCCCGACAGGTGCTCGTCGGCCGCCAGGGCACCGTCCATGGCGACATCGAGACCCGTGAGGCCGTCATCGGCGGATCGGTCGAAGGGATGATCACCGCCAGCGAGCGCGTCGAGATCCAGGCGACCGCCTCCGTGCAGGGCGACATCGTCACCCGCACCATCGTCGTCGCCGAGGGCGGCCGGATCAACGGCGCCGTGCGAATGGAAGACGGAAAGCCCGGTCTCCGGACCCCGACCTCCGCGCCCGTAGCAGAGTCGCTCGGCAACTCCTGACAGCGGACGCCGCGCGCCACCCGGGCGCGGCCGAAGGGAACTCGCGCTAGCTTTCCCGTGTTTCCACATGCGCGCCATCTCGTTGCCCCAGAACGAGATGCGCGGCGCGCTTCTTACCGTTAGGCGGGGTTCTCCACAGTGATGCACAGGATGCGTCGTCGCCACCGCGCTGGAGATCCCGGCGCGGCCGCCGGGCGCCGGTCTCGAGCGCTCCGGCGCGCTACCGCGTTCGCTTTCGCGATCGCGCTCCTCGCCACAGCGGGTTGCAAGCGCGAGTCGAGGCAGCCGGCAGCGTTCAAGGTGGCACTCCTGACCCCGGGGCCGATCTCGGATCGCTCCTGGAATGGCGGCGCATACGAGGGGCTCAAGCGCATCCAGGACAGCCTCAGCGCATCCATCAGCCACATCCAGACGAAGACGCCCGCCGAGTTCGAGGAAAATTTCAGACAGTACGGAGCGCAGGGCTACGACCTCGTCTTCGGCCACGGCTTCGAGTTCCAGGAAGCCGCGCTGAGGGTTGGCCCCGACTTTCCGAAGACCATCTACATCGCGACGTCAGGCAATCGTTCGTCCGGAAACGTCGCCGGAATGGTCTTCGGCTTCGAGGATCCGTCGTATCTCGCCGGACTCGTGGCCGGCTCCATGACGAAGACCGGCGTGATCGGGACGATCGGCGGGACGGAGCTTCCGCCGGTGAAGAGCAGCTTCGAAGCGTTCGCGAAGGGAGCGCGCGCAGCCAATCCGAAAGTCCGCGTGCTCTCATCCTTCATCGGGAACTGGGATGACGCAGCGGCCGGCAAGGAGCAGGCGCTCGCGCAGATTGCGCAGGGCGCCGATCTCATCTTCCAGAACGCTGACGCGGCGGGCCTCGGGACATTCCAGGCGGCCCGCGAGAAGCGGGGCGTCTGGGTGTTCGGTTCGAATTCGAACCAGAATGGTGTCGCCCCCGATGTCGTCATCGGCAGCGTGGTGATCGACCTGCCTCACGCGTTTCTGACGGTTGCGCGCGAGGTGAAAGAGAAGCGGTTCACGCCGCGCGTGATCGAGTTGGGAACGGCGACCGACGTGGTGACGTACGTGCCGAATCCGGCGTTCGACTCGATCGTTCCGCTGGCGGTGCGCGCGATGGTCGACTCGGCGCGCACGAAGCTTCGCGCGGGGACGCTCTCATTGAAGTCGGCGCGCGCGAACGCGCCCTGATGGCGACGCTGCGAACGATCGCCGATCGGCTCGACGAGGTGCTGCGCACCCGGGAAACCCCCGACTATCCGCCCGCGGTCAATGGGATCCAGCTCGAGAACCGGAGCGACATCCGCGGCGTCGCGGTCGCGGTGGACTGCTCGCGGCGAACGATTGACGGCGCGATCGCGGCGGGCGCAAACCTGCTGATCGTGCATCACGGCCTGCTCTGGGGAGGCGTGCAACCCGTTCGCGGCGCGCTCTATGAGCGGCTCTACCGGCTGCTCGCCAACGACATCGCCGTCTACTCCTCGCACCTCCCACTCGACATGCATCCCGAGCTGGGCAACAACGTGCTGCTCGCCGGCGAGCTGGGACTCGTCCCTAACGGTGGCTTCGCACGTTTCCAGAGCATCGAGATCGGCGTGCGCGGCGAATGCGAGATGCCGACCGCGACGCTCGTCGCGCGCGCGGACGCCTTCGCCGGGCGTCACGGCGGACGCGCACGGGCGACGGAATTCGACCCCGGGCGAACGACGCGCCGCTGGGGAATCTGCACTGGAGCCGGCGCCTCAGCCGACACGCTGCGCGAAGCGGTTGCCCTCGGACTGGACACGCTGATCGTCGGCGAGGGGCCGCACTGGACCGCGGTCGATGCGCCGGAACTCGGAATCGCGATCATCTACGCCGGCCACTACGCAACCGAGACACTTGGCGTCCAGGCGGTCGGCACATTCGTGGAACTCGAGTTCGGGCTCCCTTGGTGGTTCATCGAGGCACCGACGGGGCTGTGAACGGAGGAGAGCCGCTGCTCGCGCTGGACGCGATCGCCAAGCGTTATGGCGACGTCGATGCGCTGGCTGGCGGATCGCTGGTCGTGCGACCGGGGACCGTCCATGCACTCCTCGGCGAGAATGGCGCCGGGAAGACCACGCTGATGCGCGTCGCGTTCGGGCTCGTCAAGCCGGACAGCGGGATAATCCGGTGGCATGGCACCGAGGTGAACCCCGGGTCACCGCGCGACGCGCTCGCCGCCGGGATCGGGATGGTGCAGCAGCACTTTTCGCTCGTGCCATCGCTCAGCGTCGCGGAGAATGTCGCGCTCGGTGGGCATGGGCTGTACGACGTGGGGAATGCGCGGCGCCGCGTCCGCGAGCTCGGCGAGACGGCCGGTCTCTCGATCGATCCCGACGCGATCGCCGGCACGTTAGGCATGGGCGCCCAGCAGCGGGTCGAGATCATCAAGGCGATGGCCCGTGGCGTGAAGCTGCTCATCCTCGACGAGCCGACGGCGACGCTGGCCCCCGCCGATGCGGCGGCACTGCTGTCGTGGGCGCGGCGCTTCGCCAGGGACGACCGGGCAGTCGTGCTGATCACCCACAAGCTTCGCGACGCGCTCGGCATTGCCGACGAGGTGACCGTCCTCCGCTCCGGTCGCGTCGTGCTCGCGGCGGCCGCGGATTCAGTGACCGAGGGCGCGCTCGCGCGGGCGATGCTCGGCGGCGAGATGCCGGGGCTGGGCGTCGATCCGAGTCGCTGGAGCGCCGATGCCACACCGTTAGGCAGCGGCGGGGTCGTATCGAGTTCGCGGGCTGTCGTCGAGCTGCACGATGTGGGGCTCAGCGCTGGTCGTGGCACCCCAGGATTGTCGAACGTTTCCTTCGCGGCCCGGCGCGGCGAGATCGTCGGTGTCGCGGCAGTCGAGGGCAATGGCGAGCGAGAGTTGCTCCGCGTGCTCGCTGGCCGCGCGCGCGTCGAGCGGGGCGTGGCGCGCCTGCCGGCGCGCATCGGCTACATCCCGCAGGATCGCCACGCCGACGCGATCGCCGACTCGATGACCCTCACCGAGAACGTGGCGCTCGCCGGTGCTGGAACGCGTCGCGGGTGGATCGACTGGACGGCGATGCGATCGCGGACCGAGCGCGTGATGGCGCGTTTCGACGTACGAGCGAGCGGTGCCGGCGCGCCCGCGGCGACGCTCTCCGGAGGAAATCAGCAGCGGCTCGTGCTCGCACGCGAGCTCGACGGAGATCCCGAACTCGTTGTCGCCGATCAGCCGACGCGTGGGCTCGACCTGCGAGCGACAGCGGAGGTGCTCGAGCGACTTCGTCGCGCCCGAGTGGCGGGGGCCGCGGTCGTCGTGTATTCGGCGGATCTCGACGAGATCGTGGAACTGGCCGACCGCGTCGTCGTTGTCGTCGGAGGCACGGTCCGCGAAGTCAGCGGCGGCCGGGATGCAATCGGCCGCGCGATGCTCGGGCTCGGGACCGGCGAGTGAGCGACGGCACATCGACGTCGGCGCGCCGAGCGTGGCAGATGCTCGCCGTGCTTGCCGTCGCCGAGCTGCTCGGAATGTCGCTCTGGTTCACGGCCAGCGCGATCTCGCCACAGCTCGCGCCGCGCTGGGGGCTCGGCGCATCCGAAACCGCCTGGCTGACCGGAATCGTGCAGCTTGGATTCGTTTGCGGGACAGCTGCAGCCGCGGTGCTGAACGTGAGCGATGTCGTGCCGACGCGCTACCTGTTCAGCGCGAGCGCACTCGTCGCCGGATTGGCGAACCTCCTGCTGCTCCGTGCCGACGGATACGGGGGCGCGCTCGCTTGCCGGTTCGCGACGGGCGCGGCGCTCGCGGGCGTCTATCCGCCGGCGATGAAAATGACGGCGACCTGGTTCCAGGATCGCCGCGGGCTGGCGATCGGGATCATCGTCGGTGCATTGACGTTAGGGAAGGCAACGCCCTATCTCGTCAACACGCTCGCCGGCGGCAGCGTCTCGACTGTGGTCATCGCGACGTCGGTCGGTGCCGTGCTGGCCGCGATCCTCGTGCTCGCCTGTTATCACGATGGGCCTTACGCGTTTGACCGGCGGCCATTCTCCTGGCTTCTCGTTCGCGAGGTCGTCCGTCAGCGCGAGTGGCGACTGGCGACCGGCGGGTACCTCGGCCACATGTGGGAGCTGTACGCGTTCTGGACCTGGATCGGGGCATTCCTGGCAGCGAGTGAAGCGTCGCGCAACGCGACGGAGACGACAGTCATGGCGCGTGTCGTTGGCCTTGTCGCCTACGGCGCGATCGGGATCGGCGCACTCGGGTGTGTATGGGGTGGGTGGATCGCCGACCGCGTCGGCCAGGCGAGGCTGGTCGTCGGGGCACTCGTGGCGAGCGGTGCCTGTGCGCTGCTCTCGGCGGGCGCGTTCGGAAAGCCGCTGCTCCTGACCGCTGTCTTGGCGTGGAGCTGGGGGTTCTGGGTGATTGCCGACAGCGCGCAGTTCAGCACACTGGTCACGCGCTCGGTACCTTCGCATGCCGTCGGCACCGCGCTGACGCTGCAGACATCCCTCGGCTTCCTGCTGACCATGGCGAGCATCCAGCTCGTGCCGATCGCCGCTGCGCGCATCGGCTGGCCCGGGTCGATGGCATTGCTCGCGATTGGGCCCGCGGTCGGCATCGTCGCGATTCGGGCGCTGGCGCCTCGCTCATTGCGGCGTCGAGAGCCCGTCCACTAAATCACAGCGTGACCGAACCCGCCGCACCTTCGCCCAGCACCAGCGCGCCCGACTCGGCGCCGCTCTCGACGACGCCCCTCGCGCCACGCTGGCGCTCACGGAGAACGCTGATCGTCCTCGCGACCATCAGCATCGGCTGGAAGGTTCTCGTCTTCACGATCGGCGCCGCGCTGCCTCGCTGGCTCGTGTCCGACGGCCTCGCGGAACTGCCAGCCGAATCGCGTGCCTACGGCGACAGCGCCCGCGCGACCGCGATCGCGCTCTGGAACGGCCCGGTCGAGCGTCGGGGCCTGATTCGCCGGGTGAAGGTCATGAGCGTCGACAACGTCAGCTCCGCAGAGGTGCCTGACGGTTGCGATGGGCGCACCGCGCGCGTGCGCGCCTACACCTACTTCGCGATTCCCTACTCCGAGGTCCGCACGCTCTGCGGCAGTGGCGAGGTGCTCTACCGCGTGCTCCGGCGCCGGCCTCGTCGCGACGGCTGACGGCCGTTAGGCGATGCCACCTCCGGTGACCGCGGCATGACCGGCGCGCGCTGATGGCGGCGTCACGTCGCTCCTTGGAGCCGGTGGCCGTGGTCGGTGGAGTCAGCGTGGCCGCGTTGATCCTGCTCGCGACGCTGCTCGCGCTCGGCGGCTACGACGTTCCGGTCGCGCTCGCGGCGCTCTGGCGCGGCTCGTTCGGCACCTCGTACGCGTTTTTCTCCGCGACGCTGGTCCGCGCCACGCCACTGCTGCTCGCCGGACTGGCCGTCGCGCTCGCGTTCCGCGCCGGCGTCTGGAACATCGGCGCGGAAGGGCAGCTCCTCGCCGGTGCGACCGCGGCGATTGCCGTGGCGGCGCTCCCCCTTTCCGGGGTGCTCCGCCTGACGCTGGCACTGCTGGCCGCGGCGCTTGCCGGCGGGGTGTGGGCGCTGCCGGCAGCGTTGCTCCGGCGCCGCGGCGTGCTCGAGGTGATCAGCACGATCATGCTCAATTTCATCGCGCTCAATGTCGTCGGCTATCTGGTGCGCGGGCCGTTGCAGGAGCCGACCCACGCCTATCCGCAAAGCGTCACGATCGACGCCGTCGCCCGCTTGCCGCGCGTCCCCGGCACCCGGTTGCACCTCGGCGTGCTGATTGCCCTCGCCGCCGCCATTGCGCTGGGAATCGTGATGCGGCGAAGCGCGTGGGGATTCCGCGTTCGCGCCCTCGGCGCCAATCCGCAAGCGGCCGCCAGCGCCGGGATGATCGACGTGCCGCGCGTCGCCCTCCAGGCATTCGTCGTGAGCGGCTCGCTGGCAGGGCTGGCCGGTGGGATCGAAGCGACCGGTGTCACCTACGCGCTCTACGAGGGGCTGTCGCCGGGATACGGCTATACGGCGATCGCGGTCGCACTCCTGGCACGCCTCGATCCCCTGTTCGTCGCGCCGAGCGCGCTGTTATTCGGTGCACTCGAAGCGGGGGCAACCGCGATGCAGCGTGACGCCGGTGTGCCCGCCGCCTTCGTGACCGTCGTCGAGGGTAGTCTGGTACTGCTGGTGCTCCTGCTGCCGGTGGTCACACGGTGGCAGTCGGAGCGGGCTCACCGTGCGCGGACGGGCGCGTCGTGAGCACCGACAGCGAGTTTCTCGCTGCGGCCGTCCGGACCGCGACTCCATTGCTGCTCGCGGCAACCGGCGAGCTTGTGGTCGAGCGCGCCGGAATCATCTACGTCGGGATCGAAGGAAGTATTCTCGCTGGTGCGCTCGCGGCGGCGGCCGGCGGGCTCGCGTTAGGCAGCGGACCCGCCGTTGTGCTGGCGCTGCTCGCGGGCGCGGCGACTGCCGGACTCTTTGCGCTGTTCGTCGTGCGGTGGCGTACCGAGCAGATCGTGACCGGAACGGCGATCACGCTGGTGGCCACCGGAGCGACTGCGGCACTCTACCACGTACTCTTCGGCCCGGAAGGCGCCGGGCTTCGCATTCCCGTCGTTCGTCCGGTGGTCGTGCCTGGATTGTCGGCGATTCCGCTGATCGGCAATGCGCTGTTCGCGCAAAGCCTGTTCACCTACGCGGCAGTCGTCGGCATGCTCGCCGTCTGGTGGACGCTCGCGCGCACGCATCTCGGTCTCGCGCTGCGCGCCTGCGGTGAACGGCCGTCAGCGGCGCGCGCCGCCGGCATCGCGACCGGACGGATGCGCGGCGCAGCCGCGCTCTTCGCCGGAGCGTTAGGCGGCGCGGCCGGCGCGGCGCTCGTGCTGGTGCAGTCCGGTACGTTCGCCGAGGGTATGTCGGCGGGACGCGGGTTCATCGCGATCGCGATCGTCGCGCTTGGGCGCTGGCGACCGGGAGGGGTGCTCATCGCCGCGCTGGCGTTCGGTGCGGCGAGCGCCCTGCAGTACCTCTTCCAGGCGCGCGGGTGGACCCTGCCGTACCAGGCATTCCTCGCCTTGCCATACGTCGCGACGCTCGTCGCCCTGGCGACAACGCGTGCTCGTGGCGCAGCACCCGCCGCGCTCGGCCAGGCCGACAGCGAATAGCGAGCAGCGAGCAGCGAGCAGCGAGCAGCGAGCAGCGAGCGGCGAAACCGGCCCGCGCGGGCTACTGCGTGCAGCCGCTTGCGGCGCTCACCCAGCGGAGCTCCCACCGCGCCGCACCATTTCGCTCGAGCAGCGCGTAGGCAACGCCATCGCCGACGTAGCGGGCGAGCACCAGCGTCGGACGACGCGACGCACCGATCGCCAGTGCGGCCAGAATGTCGTGCGTTTCCACCGTGCCTTCGTGTCCCGATGCGCGCTCGCTGAAGCCGACGTGCCAGGGGCCATTCGTGCGGCCGCTGTCGCGCTCAGCAACGAACAGCAGCTGCTCTTCGCGGGGATCGGCTTCCTGGTTGATGCGCCGCGAGACGTCGGCAACGAGCGCGTCGACACCCGGCGATGGGTGGAAGCGCCTGACGCTTCGCACGTAGTACGGCAGTCCGCGAAAGGCGGTCGCGGTGTCGCCGGCAGCGCGCCCGGCGAGCTGCACGACTTCGCTCGCGAGACGGCTCGAGTCGGAGCGCGCCATGTGCTCGATCGAGTCGAGTGGAACGCTGCGGGCATGTCCCGCACCAAGTCCGACGGTCCAGGGTGCGGTTGGTCCGCGCGAATCGCTGCGAAGACGGACCAGCGGCCAGTCCTCGCACGCGTCATCACTGCTGTCCGCCTGAGCGGTCGTATCCTCGCCGACGACGGTTGCGGATCCGGCTTCGCCACGCCGCGAGAACAGTGTGACGCGCGAGCCGCGGACCGGTGCGAGATCCATCAGCACGGAGTCGCCGAACGTGCTGTCCGTGACCTCGGGGAAAATCACCTCCGCCACTCCCGGGACGTCGCTCGCGACGAGGAGCACCGTTCCCGCGTCGGCGTTCCATCCGATGTTCGTCGTGACCGGCTCGCCGCTGTCGGCCGACGTCGGCGGTGCGGCGCTCGAATCTGCGGCGGATCTCTGTGCGGCCCGCTCGCACGCCGCCAGCAACGCAAGTGTGGCGATCGCTGCAACAACGAGAGCTGCCCGCAGCGTGGGACTGAGGGCGGGGGCGGCGGGCAGGGAACGATCGTGACGCAGGGATGAACGCATCGGTCCTAATCTGCACGCGCCGACTAGGGCGTCAACGGCAGAGTCGGGATTCCTGCTACGCGGTGGCTACGTCAGGCGACGTATCGCCGGAATCCCGGGCAGCGCGTAGACTCCGGGCACACCCCCGACCCTTCGAGAATGGCACACGCACCTCATGTGATCCCGGTTGCAGCGCCCGATGGCGAGATCCGCGTCGAACGGTCTGCCCCCGCGCGCGAGCGTTGGAGCTGGGCGCTGTACGATTTCGCGAACACAATTTTCTCGATGAACATCGCGACGTTGTACTTCGCGGTGTGGCTGGTCTCCGATCTCAATGTTGGAAGGAACACTCCGGTCGCCATCGGCAACGGCATCGCCTCGCTGCTCGTCGCGGTCTCGATCCCGGTGCTCGGCGCGATCTCGGACGCGACGCGACGCCGGAAGCCGTGGGTCGTGTGGTTCACCATCACGGCGTGCATCGCCACGGTGGCGATCGGGGTGATCGGCCAGACGATGGTCCCGATCGTCGGCGACCAGACCATTGGCGGTCCCGCGGTTCCCGCGGGATGGCACGTCTCGACACCGGCCCTGGTCGCGATCATCGGTGCCTTCATCATCGCGAACTACGCTTATCAGGGCGCGCTGCCCTTCTACAACGCGATGCTCCCGGAGCTCGCGCCACTCCGCGAACAGGGCCGACTCTCCGGGCTCGGCACCGCCCTCGGGTATGTCGGTTCGATCTCGGGCGTGGTCCTCGTCTCGGGATTCTTCAGCGGATCGATCGCCGGCATCGTGCCGCTGCCTGACGGTCTGCTGCGGACAGTCCGGTCGATCATCCCGTTCACGAGCCACGCGGGGCGGGTGAGCACGTTCGTCCCGACGGCGCTGCTCTTCCTGATCTTCACGATCCCGCTGATGATCTGGTGTCGCGATCATCTCGCCGGAACGGTACAGCGGACACGCGTGAAGTGGCGCGAAGCGTTTCTTGAAGTCGGCCACACGATTCGCGACGCCCGACGCCATCCCGGTGCACTCCGTTTCATCCTCGCGTCGTTTCTCTACCAGGACGCGATGGGAACGATCATCAGCTACATGGCGCTGTACGCGGTCGTCGCGATGGGCTTCGCGCGTGGCACGGAGCAGAAGCTCTTCCTCGTGCTGACCATTCCGGCCGTGGTCGGCGCATACCTCTGCGGCATCCTCACCGATCGCATCGGCCCGAAGAAGACGCTGATGATCGTCATCTCGTGCTGGATCGTCCTGCTCACCGCGATGATCCTCGCGCCGTCGCAGCAGGCCTTCTGGGTCGTCGGCTTCATGATCGGGTTGATTTACGGCGGCGTGAGCACGGCGGAGCGGCCGCTCCTCCTCAGCCTCGTCCCTGACGTCGAAGCGGGTCGCTACTTCAGCCTGATGGTGCTGTCGGCACGTGCAGCGGCCATCGTCGGTCCATTCATCTGGGCATTCGCCGTCGATGGACTGACCCCGGATTTTGGAACCGGCTTCGCCTATCGCGCCGCGGTCGCCAGCGTCGCGGTCGCGATGGTGATCGCGCTCGTCATCCTCCGCAAGGTGCCCGACAACTTCCGCATCGCCAGGGCGCGCTGATGTTCTACGCGTTGATGAAGCGCCTCGCGCGGATCGCGCTGCGATGGTACTACCGTGACGTCGAGAGCGTCGGCGCCGATCGTGTACCGGCCGGCGTGCCCCTGCTCGTCGTCGCGAATCACCCGAACGCGGTGATCGACCCGATGCTCGTCGCGACGACACTCTCGCGCCGCGTCACCTTCACCGGCAAGGCGACGCTCTTCGACAACCCGTTCTTCCGCCTCTTCCTCGGCTCGCTCGGTATGGTCCCGCTGCGCCGGGCAAGCGACGAGCGGGCGCGCCGCCAGGCGGGGGGAGCACCCGATCCGCAGCGGAACGAGAACGCGTTTCGCGCGGTGATCGACGCGCTCGCGGAGCGGCGCGCGGTGCTGATCTTCCCTGAGGGAAAGAGTCACGATGAGCCGTCGATCTCGGCGCTCAAGACGGGCACGGCCCGGATGGCGCTGCAGGCGCGCGCGGCCGGAGTTCGCGAATTGACGATTGTCCCGATCGGTTTTGTCTTCGAGGAGAAGAGCACGCCGCGTACGCGCATCCTCGTCGAGGTCGGTGACCCGCTGCCGATCGACGGCTGGCACGGCATCGATGCTCCGGATGCCGTCGAGCGGTTGACCGCCGAGATCGATCGCCGTCTGCGGGTCGTGACCATGAACTATGAAACCGCCGCGGCGGCCGCCGAGGTCGCGCGCGCCAGCGCGGTGCTTGCCGCCGAGGGACTGGGGCCGTTAGGCAGTGGAACGAGCTGGGCCGACGTCGTCGCCGTCAGCCGCCGCGTCGACGCGGCGCGGCGCGTGCTCGATCAGGCCGCTGCCACCGGTGGCGAGTCGGCACGTCGTGCCGAGCGGCTGCGCGAACGCCTGCGCGAACTGGAACGGGTGGCGATTCGTGAGCGGCTCGACCTGCGCGATGCGACGATCGACGTCAGCCTCGCATCCGGCGCCGGCTTTGTCGTTCGTGAAGGCGCGATCACCGCACTGGCAGCGCCCTTCGCGCTGCTCGGCCGGGTCATTCACTGGCCCGCGCTGACGATCGCGCGGTCGGTCGCCCGGCGTCGGACGCAGTCCGGGTCGGATCCGGCGATGCAGACGATGGTCGTCGGCGCGCCCCTCGTGCTCCTCACGTGGGCGATGATCGCGCTGCTGGCCTGGCGGTCTGGCGGCGTACTCCTCGCGGTCGCGACGTTGCTCGCACTGCCGCTGCTCGCCGATTGCGACTTCGCCCTGCGCGACCGCGCAACGCGTGCCGGAGCGCGGGTCCGTGCCTATCTGCGCTTCCGCCGGGAGCCTGCGCTGCAAGCGGCGCTGGTCGGCGAGATTTCGGCCGCCCGCAACGACGCCGCCGAGCTGGAGCGCCTGCTCCTGACCGGCGAAGCGGCCTGACGTTTCGCCGACGCGCCGCGCGCCTAACGGTTGCCGGGCGGGGAGCCGAGGGTCGGACGAGGCGGGAGAAAGGCACCGACCAGGTCCCAGTGCCAGGCGTCGCGACGCATGCCGCTGCGCGGGTCCTTGAGTGGCTTGAACTGCAGCCGCTCCGCGGGCAATCCGACCGCGCGTCCGTAGGCGAGCAGCAGCTCGCGATCGGCCGAGACCAGGTGTGCCATTGGCCGGCCCTTCCAGACGTGGCGATGCAGCCAGAGTCCGCCCTCCATCGCGTGAATCATCCCGGCGCGACGGTCACCATGCTCCAGATACCGCGGAGGGGACGGGCGATGTACGTCTCGCCCGCTGTCGGTGTGCGCGGCGTCAGCCATGTCGCGCGGGCCGGCTCACTGACAGGCGATCTGCGCCTCTGACGTGGCGGGGAGCAGTGGCGCGACGGTCCCGGTGTACACCGAGCACTTGAGCGGATACGACTCGGGATGGGTGGTCGTCGCCGACCATCCCTGTGCGGTCGCTTCCGGAATGGTGACGATCACCCCCCTCGACGGGGTGAATTTCAGCGAGTCGAGCGCGCTGCTGTAGCGATTGTTCGAGTAGAAGAACGACTCCTCGGCGGTCATCAGGTTGCGCAGGTCGGTGCGCAAGGCGGCCGAGTGAGCCTTCCCTTTTGTGTTCTTGAATCGCGGGATCGCCATCCCCGCGAGAATCCCGAGGATGACGACCACCACCAACAATTCCACGAGCGTGAATCCGGCTCGGTTGGGGGGTCGCATGGAGTGTCGGACTGGGGCTGGGAGTGTGGAAAACGATCTCCGAATTAGACGCTTCCCATCTCAAACTGTCACTGACCGCGGCGGAGATCGTGCGACACATCACATTTTTGTCTCCACCCAGTTCGCCCCTGTACCAATATCGACGACCAGAGGCACCGAGAGATCGGCCGCGTGCTCCATCTCCTCGCGAACCAGTCCTTCAAGGGTTTCCAGCTCGCCCGGAGGTGTCTCGAATACAAGCTCGTCGTGCACCTGCAGGATCATCGTGCTCTCGAGTTTTCGCGATTCGAGCGCGCGGTGGATGCGGATCATCGCGATCTTGATCAGGTCCGCGGCCGAGCCCTGGATCGGCGAGTTCGTCGCAGTTCGTTCGCCGAACGCGCGAATGTTGAAGTTCCGGTCGCGCAGCTCGGGGATGTAGCGTCGGCGGCCGAAGATTGTCTGCACGTAGCCCTGTGAACGCGCGAGCTGCACCATCGAGTCGAGATACTTCCGAACCCCCTCGAACCGCTCGAAGTAGCGAGTGATGAACTCCTTCGCCTCGGCGTGCGCGACGTCCAGCTGGCGCGAGAGCGCGTGCGCACCCTGCCCGTAGATCGTCGCGAAGTTGATGGTCTTCGCGCGACCGCGCATCTCCGATGTCACCTCGTCGAGCGGTACTTCGAAGATCAACGCCGCGGTCTGGCGGTGGATGTCGCCACCGCTCTGGAATGCCTGCACGAACGCCGGGTCACGCGAGAGATGCGCGAGCAGGCGCAGTTCGATCTGCGAATAGTCGGCCGACACCAGCGTCCACCCCGTGCGCGGAACGAAGCCGCGCCGGATGTCGCGGCCAAGCTCCCGCCGAATCGGAATGTTCTGAAGATTCGGATCGCTCGACGAGAGCCGGCCCGTCGACGCGACCGTCTGGTTGAACGAGGTGTGAATGCGCGAGGTGTGCGGACTCACCATCGTCGGCAGCGCGTCGATGTAGGTGCTCTCGAGCTTCGACAGCTCGCGATATTCCATCAGCAGCGAGGGCAGCGCGTGTCCCTCTTCGGCGAGCTGGGTCAGCACGCTCGCATCCGTGGACGGGCCAGTCGAGGTCCGCTTGAGGATCGGGAGGCCAAGCTTCTCGAAGAGTATCTCGCGGAGCTGCAGGTTGGAGTTGATGTTGAACTCCATTCCCGCTGCTGCGTGGATCAGCTTCTCGACACGCTCGCGTTCCGCCTGGAAGCGCGTCTTCAGCGACTTGAACCACTCGCGATCGATCGAGACACCGGTCCACTCCATCTCGGCAAGCACGTCGATGAGCGGCATCTCGATCTCGTTCAGCAGTTTCGTCAACGCGTGCGCCTCGAGCTGCGGCTCGAACAGCCCGCGCAGGCGAAGCGTCATGTCGCCGTCTTCGCACGAGTAGTCGCGCGCGCAGTCGATCGGCACCTGGTCGTAGGGGATCGCCCCGCGCCCCTTGCCACAGAGCTCGTCGAACGACGTCATGCGGTGATCGAGAAACTCGAGGGCGAGCACGTCGAGACCATGCGATCGCCGTCCTGGATCGAGCACGTAGCTGGCGAGCATCGTGTCGAAGTCGAGTCCGCGCAGCCGGATCCCCGCTCGGCGCAGCGCGAGGATGTCGTACTTCGCGTTCTGCCCGGTCTTCCGGACGGCCGGGTCCTCGAGCAGTGCGCGCAGCGGCGCCAGCTCGTTCGAATCGAGCGCGGGCAGATTGCGTATCTCACGCGCCCCGCCAGCGAGCGCGCGTTCGGCGATGCTCGCTGGATCCGATGTGGTCGTCCGCTTTTTCTTCGGCTTGGCAGCAACGGCCGAGGGCGGGGCCACGAGAATCTCGTCACCGCCGCGCTCGAGGCCGCGACTCTCCGGCGCATCGTCAGGCGATCGGTCTCCCGACGCATCGAGTGGGAGGTCCACCTGTGTGCCGTCACGCGGGCGATGGCGGAGCGGCAGGTAGTACGCCTCACCCGGTGCGACGGCGATGGTGATCCCGACGAGCGTGGAACGGAGAGCGTCCACCTTGAGCGGACTGTCCGGGTCGATCAGCGTCTCGGTGTCGACGGCGATCGTTCCCGCCGCGCGCGCTTTCGCAATCACCTCGAGCATCACTTCGACGGTGTCGGCGGTGACATACCGCGTCGCGATCGTCGGCAGCAACGGCGGAGGCGGGAACTCGAGCGCCGGATCGTCGTCAGGCAGCACGCCCGGTGTTCCGGCGACCGAGAGCGTGGCGCCTAACGGTCGCGCTGGCGGCGCCGTGGCGAGGCCGGCCGCCGACGATGCCGCCTGCTTCGCCAGCGTCTGGAACTCGAGCTCGAGATAGAGATTCTTCAGCCGCATCCAATCCGGATCGCGCACTTTCAGGCGCGCCAGGTCGAGCGAGACTGGCACGTCCTTGCGGATCGTGACGAGCTCCTTCGACAGCACCGCCAGGTCGGCGTGTGCCTGCAGCGCTTCGCGCGGCCGCTTCTTGGTGATGTTCTCGACGTTCTCGAGGATGCGCTCGAGCGGCCCGTAGGTGTTCACGAGCTCCGACGCCGTCTTGTCGCCAATGCCCTTCACCCCCGGCACGTTGTCCGACGAGTCGCCGACGAGGGCGAGGTAGTCGATCACGAGGCCGGGTGGGACGCCGAGCCGCTCGCTTCCGTTTTCGACACCCACCCACTGCTCCTCGACGCTGGCCGGCCCGCCCCTCCCCGGATTGAGCAGCCAGATCCCGGGTTGCACCAGCTGCTGGAAGTCCTTGTCGCCCGACACGACAACGACGTTCACGTCACGCGCGATCGCCTGGACCGCCAGCGTTCCGATGACATCGTCCGCTTCGTAGCCTTCGCAGGAGAGCACCTGGATGTTCATCGCCTCGAGCAGCTCGGCGATGCGCGACATGCCGCGGTCGAAGTCGGCCTGGAGCTCCTCACCCAGCTTTTCGCGCGTTGCCTTGTACGCGGGATACTTCTCGTGGCGAAACGACAGTCCGGCGTCGTGGACCCACCCGAGGTGCTCGGGCCGGTGCGTCGCGAGCAATCGCTGCAGGAAGTTGGCGACGCCCCATACCGCTGAGGTGTTCTCGCCACGAGCGGTGGTGAGCGGGCGAGAGAGCAGTGCGAAAAAGGCGCGATAGATCAGCGCGTAACCGTCGACGAGGAAGAGTCGTGGTGACGGTGGTGGAAGCGGGGCGGGCATACGCAATAAACAAACATGACGACCCGCGTCTGCCTAGCACCGGCACTTCTGAAAACGCGACCGCCTGCCGAGGTCGGCAGGCGGAGGCGGATCGTACGGCTCAGTGCAAAGCGCGACCGGCGGTGTTACACCCGCTGTACGTTCGCGGCGTGCAGACCCTTGTCACCAGTCATGATCTCGAACTCGACGACCTGTCCCTCAGCGAGCGTCTTGAAGCCATCCATCGTGATCGCCGAGAAATGGACGAAGACGTCCTCGCCGCCGTCCTGTTCGATGAAACCATAACCCTTGGCATCATTGAACCACTTCACCTTTCCTTTCGCCATACGAGCTGCCTCCCGCGGGGTGAATCGCAACACCGCTCCGACATGCGTGACGCGCCTACCGACGCGCGGGGCCTATATATGAGCACTTGTCATTTTTGTCAATATCACGGCGCCATCATAGCGCCGCGAAGATCAGCGCCGTCACGCCGACCAGCGCGATGATCCGCATGTTGTCGTCGCGTGGCCATGACATTCGCTCACCGATCATCGCCGCGCTGCCGGAGACCAGCGCGGCTCCGATTCCGAGTCGCGCCAGCAGCAGCGCGCCGCCAACCGACACGAGCAGACATGCGACGCTTCCTTCGATGGATTTTCCATCGCGCGGTGAGCGATGACGGCCGAAGCGCATGCCGATCAACGCCGCGGCGGCGTCGCCAACGGCCGCTGCCCACGTCGCGGCAATCGCGATGTCGCGGGGAAGCAGCAGCACCGCCACGAACATCGAGATGAGCAGCCACGTCGCGCCGGTGATGTGCCTGGTCTCGTGCGGTCGCAGCAGCGGAAGGAACAGCGCATCGAACCGCGTTGCGACAGCCGGCGATATCACTCGCGCGATCTCGACGCCGATCGCGATCAGCGCCAGCGTGCCGAGCACCAGCAGTGCGACCGGGCGCGCACCACCGGCGGCGACGAAGACCGGCACCACCACGCTCGAGAGATGAATCGCCTTGCGCGCGAGCTCGCGCCGGAACGAGGGCGCGCGCGCTGGCGCGCCCTCGTTCACTTTTGCTTGATGCGTCGAGCGATCGACTGGAATTCGAGCTCGCTCGTCGACGTCATTCGGAAGCGCCCGAATCCGGTCTGGTCGATGAACACCAATTGCGCGCGATACTGCGTGTACTCCCAGATCTGCACGCGACCACGCTGGGCGATATCGTTCTGCCCCTGGTCGTAGATCTGGTCCGGATCACCGAGCGTGATGAACACGCGACCACGGTCGGTCAGCCAGCCCGGGCCGCCCTCTTCGCGAAAGCGCTGGCTCGCCTGCTCGACCCGCACGAAATAGTCGCGCAGCGCCTCATGCTCCGGCGTGCTCGGATCGGGATCGGTCGTGCGCAGGAAAGCGATCCATGCGCGGCCGCGATCTGACGGTGCGGCCGCGCGGAGTGGCTGCAGCTGCTCGGGTAACGCGAAGTAGCGCAGATACGAGAGCATGTCTTCAAACGACGTGATGGCCAACCCTTCGGTAAAGCTCACGATGAGCCGCGCTCGCGCACTGTCCGAGCCCGCACCACGCCAGCTGACGAACGTCGCCAACCCGGGCCCGATGTCGGTGATCGGCAGCGTGAATATTCCACTCGTCAGACCGGTACGCGTTGGCAGCATCAGCGAGTCGCGCCATACCACTGCGCCCTGTGCATCGCGGACGACCGCCTGCACGGGACCCTCTCCGCCATAACGCTCGACGTAGACGAACATCGCGGTGTCCTGCCCGAACACCGCGTAGGCGCGGGGATTCGGCACCAGCGTCGGCAGCGTGTCGCGCCGCGCTCGCGGATTGGCCTCGTACACGGCAACTGCCGATGATGCGCCCGCTGCGCCGATGCGTGACACCGTCACCGGAAAGTCACGCGTCGTCGTGCGGCCGCTTTCCGCATCACGCACTGTCAGGTTCAATGCGTAGGTTTCGGGAGCGAGCCGCAGATATTGCTGGAAGATCAGGCTTTCGTCGCCACGGCTCGTTTCCCGATAGGCCGCGACTCGTACCGTCTGGCGGCCCTGCGTCCGCTTCACCGAACTGCCGCTCCGCCGCGCGTCGATGATCACGTCGTAGGCACCCCGGTAATGGTCGCCTTCGTGCACGAACGTAAGCGCCCGATTGGGCAGTGACAGGGTCACGAGCAACAGCGTCGTGTCCGGCGTCTCCGTCGCGAACACTGCCGTCGTCCCCACAAACGGCACCGGCGTCGCCTCGACGATCAGTCCCGCATCGCGGTAGAGGCGCGACACGTCGAGCGCCGACGTCGCGGTGCGCGATCGATCGGACGGTGGCGCGTTCGGGTCGACCGGACGCCGCGCCGAGCACGCGCTCGCGAAGAGCGCGACGATGGCGAGCGCCACTCGTGCGTGCGAGGTGCGCGGGGCGGCCATCGGAAAGCGAGCGCGGAGAGTTTCGGACATGACAATCGGTCTCGGGAACGGGTCGGGCGAAGCTGCAGCCCCAGCATCGCCTACACTAGTGCGTGTCGCGGTCGCTTGCCACGGTACGGGGGCAGGATTAGGTTCGCCGCGTGTCGCATCAGTCCATCGTTGGGCGTAATCTCGCCGGATATACCCTCTCCGCGCTCGTTGGCGAAGGCGGAACCTCGGCCGTTTATCGCGCCGAACACCCCGAGCACGGGACGGTCGCCGTCAAGGTTCTCCGCGAGAAGCTGCGCGAGGATCGTACCGCCGTCGCTCGCTTCGTGCGCGAAGCGCGGTTCGGCTCGCGCGTGCAGCACGCCAGCGTCGTGCGCACGATCGAGATCGGCGAGGGCGAGGCCGGCCTCCACTTCATCGCGACCGAATGGGCGCCCGGTGAGCTGCTCGAGCGCTATGCTCGCCGTAAGGCACCACTGCCGCCGCACGAAGTCGCCGGGATCGTCGAGCAGATCGCCGAAGCAGTCCAGGCGGCACATGTTGCGGGCATCGTGCATCGCGACTTGAAGCCTGACAATGTGATGTACGACCCAGCCACTCATCACGTGAAGCTGCTCGACTTCGGCATCGCCGCCGATACCGAGATCGGCGCCGAAGAACGCCTGACGCGTGCCGGATTCTTCGTCGGCACGCTGCTCTACGTCGCACCGGAAGCGCTCTCGGGCGAGATGGTCACCCCCGCCGCCGATCAGTGGAGCCTGGCGACGATCGCGTACTACCTGCTCTCGAGCTGCCATCCGTACGGCGCACGCACGCCGCGCGAGATGTTCACCAAGCTGCTCTCCCAGCCCCCGATGGCGCTCGGCACCGCGAAGGAAGGGGTGCACATCGCGCCCGGAGTCGAGAGCGTAGTCATGCGCGGACTGTCGCGAGAACCAGCCAAGCGGTATCCCACTGTGCGCGAGTTTGCAGCGGCCTTCCGCCTCGCCGTCGATTCCGCGGGCGCGGAGCCGCCCCCCGCGCTCGAAGAAGACGACGAGACCCTGCTCGAGAAGGCCCGTGCGCTCTTCCGCGGCCGGAAGAAGCGCTGACCGAACGATCCGCGCGGCGGTCCTGCCTAACGTTGCGGCGTGATGATCCGCGAGCCGGTCGGTGTGGTCGTGCGCGGCGCGGCGACCTTGATGTCGGCCGGGTTCACCGGCAGCCACACCGTGAACGTCGAGCCCTTGCCCAACTCGCTCTGCAGCGTGATCTCGCCGCCGAGCAGCCGGGCAAGACGCCGCGAGATCGGCAGTCCGAGCCCGGTGCCGCGCTGCATTGAATCCCCGCGCGGTCCGGCATTCACCTGCTCGAACTCCTCGAAGACTCGCGCGTGATCCGCGGGGGCGATCCCGATACCCGTGTCGATCACCTGCAGCGCGATCCACGGCCGCGACGGATCGGGTGACCGCGTTCGCAGTTCGGAGCTCGCCGGAGTCGTCGTGTCTCCTGGAATCAGCGCGTCGAGAAAGCGGCCGCGCACGTTGATGCTCCCGCTCGGCGTGTACTTCACCGCGTTGCCGATGAGGTTGAGCAGGATCTGGCGAAGATGTGCCGGGTCGGTCCGCACTCGCGGAAGGGTTGCCGGGATCGTCATCGAGATGCTGAGCTGCTTCTCGGAAACGAGGGGCTCGACCTCGGTCGCGACGTCGAACACGAACGGCCGAAGATCGACCGACTCCTGATGCACCTCGAGCCGGCCAGCTGCCATCTTCGCGATGTCGAGGACCTGATCGACGAGATGCCGCAGGTGGCCGGCTGACGCGGCGATCCGGTCCACCGGCGCAACCTGCCGGGGCCCGAGCTCCCCGTAGACACCGTCGCGCAGCAGATCACCAAACCCGACGATCGCGTTGAGTGGCGTGCGGAGCTCGTGCGAGACGTTCGCGAGGAACTCGCTCTTCGCGCGGTTTGCACGGAGCGCCTCCGTCGACAGCCGCTCGAGCTCGCGCGAGCGCTCCGCTGCCTGCGATGCCTCGCGCCGGTCGCGCATCATCCCCCACGCCAGCGCCGCCAGGGCAGCAAGGCCGACCGTCCAGAGCAGCGTTCGCGTCGTCCCGATCGTCGATGGCTTGGCCAGTGTCAGGCGCCAGTCCGCGCCGTCTGGCGCGCGAAAGACCACCGTGGTCTGTTCGACCTTGCCCTGACCGGCGTCGTCCCGGAACGCCACCGTGTCGTTCCCGACGAGTATCGCGACTCGCGATTGCGCCATGTGCGGCGCTCGGAGCGCAGCGGCGAGGAACGCGTCCGCTGACAGCAGCGCCGCGACAAAACCCGAGCATCGCCGCTCGGAACCGCTGCAGAGCGGCATCATGATCACTACGCCGGTCCGATCACCGAACAGCTGTCCGGGGCGCGACACGAGCGGGTGAGCGGTGATGCGCGCCTGCCGCGACAGCTCGCTCAGTCCCATCGTCTCGACGGTATCCATGTCGATTGCCGGCAGCCGATCGCCCCCCGCGACCGCGACGTCGTCGACGATGCGCCCACTCGAGTCGGCGATCCACAACCGGCGGATCCCGGGCAGGAAGTCGCCGAGTGCGATGGTGTACTCGGCGAGCGCTTCGCGGTGTGTCGCCATTGCGCGATCCGCGTACACTGCCCGCAACGCGGCCAGCGCGTCCGCTCGCTGGGAGAGAAAGCTCTCGACCATCGCCGCCGAGCCCGCTGCCGTCACCTGGAGCCGTCCGATCGCGGCCTGCGTCAGCACCCGGTCGGCGGAATAGATACCGGCCAGCACGAACACGATGACCGTGCTGATGACGACCGTCGACCGACGAATACCAATGCGCGAGAGGAAGGCCAAAGCAAGGGGGAAGAGGGGTCCTGCACATTAGGGCCGGACCGCGAGTGACGATAGGGCCAGGACTCGAGCGCCGCCGTCCTGGCGCCGATGCGTTGACGCGCATCAGCGGTCCGCCTAAGCTCTCACCCCATGGCCGCTGCCGACCCCCGTCTTCAACTCTGCCGACTGCTCGCTGAGCGATCCGCTCGCCGCGGCCGTTTCACGCTCGCGTCGGGTCGGGAATCCGGCTTCTATGTCGACGTGCGCCTCACCGCGATGAGTCCCGACGGGCTTGCGCTGATCGGGCCACTCGCGCTCGCCGACATCGCTGCCGGCGGGTGGAGCCCCGACAGCATTGGCGGACTGACGCTCGGCGCCGACCCGATCACCTACGCGATCAGCTACGCGAGTGCCACCACCGCTCACCCACTCCGCGCTTTCACGGTGCGCAAGGAAGCCAAGGCCCACGGCACCGGAAAACTCGTCGAGGGTCCGTTCCGTGAAGGGGATCGTGTCGTCGTGATCGAAGACGTCATCACCACCGGAGGCTCGGCTCTCCGCGCGGCTGCCGCGATCGCCGCGGCTGGAGGCATCATTCTCGGCGTGCTCGCGCTGGTCGATCGCGAGGAGGGCGGGCGGGAAGCGCTGGAGAACGCGGGCTACGTGGTACGGTCGTTAGCCACGGCCAGCGATATCCTCCCCCTCGTTCCCGGCGTCTGAGATCGGAAGGGCGATGCGAACGACAGCATTGTCGTCGGCCCATACTCGCCCACCAAGACGCGCCGCCAACCGCTCAGCGAGCGCCAGCCCCGCCTCGCACTCCGAATGGCGCTGGTCACCGACCTGATGCCGAACGAGCAGGGTGACCATTTTCGGGGCGACGCTTTCCAGTTCAACCCGGACTTCGGTGTGGGGCATGGTCTCGCGCAGCACCGCGCCAATGACGGTCCGCAGAATCAGCTCCGCGCCTAACGCGTCGGTGCGCAGCGTCGGCAGCTCCTGCTGCCAGACGATGTCGCAGTGGGCGTCCGCTGCGTCCTCACGCAGGTCGCGGCGGACGGTTCGCACGACATCGGCCAGTGCGACCATGTGCCACGAGAACGCTTCATCACGCGTCGTCGTGTCGGCGAGCCGCTGCCCGATCATCGTGTCGATCGACGACGCGTTCCGTTTCACCATCGCGCGGAAGCGCGGGTTTGCGCGCATCTCGGCGGGAATCGTCTCGTCTTCCATCAGCGAGACCGCGGTGCGAATCGTCCCGAGCGGATTGCGCAGGTCGTGGCGCAGGAGGCGGTAGCGGGCACGCACCTCGTCGAAGTATCCCTCGGTGAATCCCTTTACCGTGGCGATCGACAGCAGTGATCGCGCGCGCTGGAGGCGGCGAACGAGCGCGATGCCGTCAGCGGCGGTCGCCGTGTCGTCCGCCGACGCCGCGGTCTCGACAGCATACAGCGTCATCGCCTCGAGCAGGTCGATCTGCTTCACGACAGCATGCAGCGACGCACCGAGCCGATACTCTTCCGCGCCGAGCGCCCATCCGGCCCGGATCAGGTCGTCCTGCCAGCATGAGTCGCCGGCGATTCCCCGCGCGAGCGCGTCGAGCGCCCGCACGATCTCGGCGGAATGTGGCGTTTCGGCTTCGAGTGTCGGAGCGCCCGGTGCTACCCTCACGCTGTCGGTTCGCCAGCGCGCAGCGAGTGCCGGTGCCCCGGCTTGAAGCGAGGCAACCACCCGATGGGTCAATCGTTGAACCGCCGTGCGTTCCGCTTCGAGCACGCTATGCCCTTTGTGACGATCCGAGTTCATTGCCATGAGCTCTTACCCCCTGACACCAGGCGCGTCAGGCGGAAACGATGGATCCACCTGAATGCACCATCTATTCCAGCGCGAAAACAGGCGCATTTGACGGCGTCCGCCCCGCGTATCAGGCCGTAACAGGCCTGTGATCGCCGGGCGCGCTGGAGTGTGGCGAGAACGTGCGCAGCACCGCCGCGAATGGAAGCACCAGTTCTTCGCGGAAGCATCGCAGCATGCCTTCGCCGTCATAGCGTTCGCGAAATTCGACGGCGCTGATGCGCAGCATCGTCCGGACGTGCCGCCCGAAGCTTTGCGGCGACGAATAGTCGAGGTGGTTCGCGACGCTCGCCACCGACAATCCCGGATTCTCGAGCAGTCGAGCCGCGCGGACCAGCCTCGCCGTCGCCAGGTACCGCTTCGGCGCCGGCAGGTGCGCCCGGAAGAAGCGGCTCATCAGCGTGCTTGGCAGCACGCCTAACGCCCGTGAGAGTGTGCGGACGGTCCCGACCGGGCGCGGACGAAAGACCAGTTCGAAGAACTGCTGGCACTCCGGTCTCGCGTTAGGCAGGTCCTCGGCGATGCGCGACAGCGCGAGGCGCTGGATGTCGTCGCCGCGCCCTTCGGCAAGGACAGCCCGCAGTTCCCGCCAGCCGGTTGGCTGCCTGACGTCGACGATCGCGCAGACTCCGCTTCGGCCCAGTGCGAGCACGGCCCGTGGCGTTTGTTGCTCGACCTGTGTCAGCAGTGCAACCGCCGGGATGCGGGGAAACTCGCGCACCAGCCTGGCGAGCTTCGCTGTGTCGCGCTCGGCACAGCGACAGACCGAGACGAGGACTGCACCAATCGGTCGTTCACGAAGATCGCGAAAGACGTCGTCGAGCGAATCTCGATGGAGCGCGCGGTAGACACCGACGCCAGCAGCATCGACCCGCGCGCGTTCCGCCGGCTCGAGCATGGTTGCGATCGCCGCGAGTGGTTCAGCCGGTCCAGCGATGCTGGAGCGGGACGTGATGACCAGGGACATGTGCCCTCCATGGCGGGCGTGACAGGGAACAACAGGTGTGGGTTGGCGCGAGACGAGAGAACAGTGGCGGGGCGGGTCACATCGTCGTCATTCGAGGTCCCGCATCGCCACCGCGTCGGTCGCTTCCTGTTCTGGTCGTCGTCACTCCGCGTTCATGTCTCCAGACGAATTCGCACTCGCCCTTCGTGTGCTCGAGGCGCCGTTGTTCCTCGACAACCGGGGAACCGCGACACCGCTCGGCGTGGAGTTCACCGCGACTACGTCAGACGGGAAGAGTGTTCTCGTCACTCAGCTCTCGCCGGCACTGAACGGCCTCGTCACGCATCCCGATGCCTTTGTTCGTATGCTCGGACGCTACGGATACCAGGGGGCGGGGATCACCGAGTCGGGGCAGCTGTATTTTCTCGAGCTGCTGCCGCATGGGGTGTCGCTGGCGCGGCGGCTGGCGGCGACGGGTCCGCTTCCCGTTGCCGAAATCGTCGACATCGCCCGCGCGGTCATCGACGCGCTCGCGCAGCTGGCGCTCCGCGACGACGCCCATGGGATGGTGACGCCCGAGACGATCTATCTCGGCGCGGACGGCGTGATCTCGCTGCGCTGGTCTGGCCTGGTTCCCGCGCTTCGCGCGGCCGGTATCGAAGCGGCGGTGATTGCCGAGGAGCTTGGCATCGCGGCGTTTGTCGCTCCCGAGGTCAGGCAGGGGACAGCACCCGACACCGCCGCCGATATCTTCGCGTTAGGCACGACCCTCTATGCCGCACTGACTGGGCGGCCCCCTTTTGGTGGTCGCACCACGGCGACGATGATGGCTGTCGTTCTCGCCGACGACGGCGCCCCGGTGACGACCATTGCCGGCACGTTGACTGCGGCGCTCCTCCGCGCGATCGAGACCAACCCTGCGGATCGATGGCGCGACCTGCAGCGGTTCCGTGATGCGCTTGGGCTGGACGAGAAAACGCCCTCGGCCACGGGCCACAAGATCAGTGCGCGGAGGGGGTGCGGCCTCGCCATTATCGCTGTTCTCGGCAGCGGCGGGCTCGTTCTGCTGGTCGTCGCGCAGTACATTTCCTGAGCATGCAAGCGGCCGGATGGTCGCGGCAATCCGTTTCACGACGGGGCGCCGAGGAAAGTCCGGGCTCCGTGGACAGACTGCCAGGTAACGCCTGGGCACGCACGCCGTGAGGCGGCGCGTGACGGAAAGTGCCACAGAAAACAAACCGCCTGGCCGGCGAGAGTCGTGCTGGGCAAGGGTGAAATGGTGGGGTAAGAGCCCACCGCGCCACCGGTAACGGTGGCGGCAGGGTAAACCCCAGTCGGAGCAAGGCCAAATAGGCGGCGAGGGGCAGTCCTCCCCGATCAAGACGCCGCGGGTCGGCTGCTGGAGGGTGCGGGTGACCGCACTCCGAGAGGAATGACCGTCCGGACGATTCGTCGTCCGACAGAACCCGGCTTACAGGCCGCTTGTATGCACTCCCTGCCTGACGCTGTCACGCCGATCGCGCTGCGACGTGGGGAGCAGGCCAAACCATTGAAGATCCATGGCACTCGCCATCGTTGCCCGCCCGCTGTTTCGGAGTGCATTCCTGGTTGGACTGATCCTCGCGCTCACGAGCGCCTGCGCATCCTCTGGCCGCTCGACGACCGTCACTGGCCCACGGCCCGTGCCGACTCCCCCGCCCGCGGTGATTGCCCCGGCGCCGGCACCAGCGCCTAACGTTGCAGCGCCGGCGCCGCATCCGTTTGTCTATGCTCCGGGAACATATCGCTACGAGATCCGGAGCGACGCGGTAATCTCGCTGGCCGGTGACCCGCGAGTCGATACCGTATCGACTCGCGCCATCGTGACGCTGCGCATCACTCGTTCTGATTCTACTTCGCTCATGACCATGGGCAGTGTCGACTCGTTCACCGTGACCAGCTCACACCTCGGTGCATCGAGTCTGCCCGTGTCGGGGGTTCCATTCGGCATCGTGTCATCGCCCGACGGCCGGATGCGGGACAGCACCATGCTCACGGTGGGAACCACGGATTCGATCGGCATCTGCGCGACTCCCGTGAGCGCCGTGGTCGCGGCAGGGAAGGAGTTGTTTACCGCGCTGCCTGTTCCACTGGCGCCGGCTGTCGAGTGGACCGATTCGGCGACAACAGTCACCTGTCGCGCGGCGCTGCCCGTGATCGCGCGGAGTGTTCGCCATTCTCGCGCGGCGTGGGCGGTCGTGCCCACCGAATGGTCACGTCGCGTCGGTGATGTCGCTTTCGAGGTTGCTCGCACCACTGCGACCACGATCTCCGGCCAGGGGCGCGCAGCCGGTCGTCAGGTCGATCTCGGCGGGTCGGGAGAGGGGAGCAGCCTGCTCTACATCGACCCCGAGCTCGGTGTCCTTCTGGGCGGGATTGGCAACGGTTCGACGAAAATCGTTCTCGACGCGGGCTCTCAGCGCCAGGAGTTCGTCCAGGCCGTTCACCAGCAGTTCCGGTTATTGCGTTAGGCAGCCGTTGGCGACGGGCCGGCTGTTCGCGGCTCAGTCGTCGAGTGGTTCACGCGCGGGAGGTGGTGACGCCGCTGAACAGCGAGCACCCTGCCGCAAGCCGGGACCGGGCATCCACTTGCCCGAGAAGACCTGGCGCAGCGCCCGCCAGATGAGCCGGACCATGAGCATCAATGCGATGAGGACGATGATCGCGAGTGTCAGCGTCGTCCACGGGTGGTGCCAGATGAAGAGCGAGACACCCGCGACCAGCCCGAGCTCAGCGATGTTCGAGGCGCCGTTCGTGAGGGGTTCTGGAGACGTGTCGATCGCGTAGCGAATTCCGAGCTTCGTCGTATGCGTGGCGACACCAAGTCCGCCACCCAGCAGCGCTGCCGCGAGGATTGTCCAGGCTTCCCCGTGCCACACTGTCATCGCGGCCAGTGCGGCGGCGGCCGGCGGCCGTACGAGACTGTGGAAGGTCTCCCATGCAGACGCAACCCCGGGAATCAGCGTCGCTATGAACTCGAAGACGTACAGGACCGCAGCAACTCCGATCACGACGGGGTGGGAGACCGCTGACAATCCACCAGGTAGCTGATCGATCCAGCCCATCCGCGCTGCGAGGCCGAGAACGGTTACGGTTGCATACAGGTTGATGCCGCTTGCGTAGGCGACTCCGAGAGCTTGTACCAGCGACACCAACGACGTCATGGGCGGCTCCGGGAATCGCGACGAGGTATCAGTCCACCAATCTCAGAGGCATCACGAGACAGAGATACTGCGCCGGGTCGTTCCACTGTTCGGGCTCGAGCGTCGCAGCACGTTCAGGAGCGCGAAAAGTGAGCCGTACTTCGTCCGTCGGGATATATCGCAGAATTTCGAGGAGGTAGCTCGCGTTGAACCCGATATCCAGCGGGTCGCCAGTGTAGCGAACAGCCAGCTCGTCCTGGGCATCGCCGAGATCAGGCGTCTGAACGCTGAACTTGGCCATTCCCGCATTGAACGACATCCGAATCCGGTGTGTCTGGTCTGAGGCGATTACGGACATTCGCTTCAATGCGCTCGTGAGAGCGCTCTTATCGGCAATTGCGAACTTGTCGTTGTCTTTCGGAATGACCTGTTCGTAATTCGGATATGGTCCCTCGATCAGCCTCGTATAAACCGAGGTGAACGGCGATCGGAAGCCAAGATGGTTCTCACCCCGGGCAATCTCGAGTTCTTCGTCCGCGGGGAAGAGACGACGAATCTGTTCGAGCGCTTTCGGCGGAACGATCAGATCAGCCGACGGCATTCCACTGGACTTGATTGGTACCTGCATCTTCGCCAGGCGATGTCCGTTCGTAGCGACCATGCGCATCATGTCGGGCCGAAGCTCCCAGAGAACTCCATTCAGAATCGGCCGGCTCTCTTCTGTTGAAACCGCAAAAGCTGTATGCGAGATCAGTTTCTGCAGCTCACCCGACCGAACCCGCCAGCTTTCGTTGAATTTGATATTCGGAAACGCCGGAAATTCATCTCGCGGGAGACCGAGCAATCTGAAATGTGCCCGCCCGCAATCCAACGTTACCCGCTGCTCCCCGGACGTAGCGATTTTTACTGGTGATGGAGGGAGCTCCCGGGCAATCTCACTCAGTTTTTTCGCGGGGATTGTAATCGCACCTGCCGTCTCAACATCAGCGCTGACTTCAGTGCTGACAGCGATATCGAGGTCCGTACCGGAAAGACGAATACCTTTTTCAGTTGTCTCGACGAGAATATTCGACAACACTGGAAGTGTCGTCTTCGTCGGAATACTCGCGGTGACCGCGGCGAGTCCCTCCTGGAGTTTCTCCCGCGTGATCGTGAAGCGCATTCGGCTCCGTGATTGTGGATCGTTCGAACTGTCTAGCTGTTACTAAAAGCTTTAATACTCTGGTAGTAGTAGCAGTAGAGAGTGTGGATTTGTGGGAAAACCGGTCAACTCGCTGCTGAACAGCTGGTTAGAAGATAGTGGTGATGTTGCTTCGATGTACACCGCCGGGGATTAGCGATGATTTATTTCCGCAGCTGTAGAGTTCCGTGGAAAAAAAGTCTTTTCTCCAGAGCCCTAACGGAGAGATTGTAAAGTTGTGCGGACCCTTTCAATACGATTTGTAAAAACCGGGTCGCTGGACATCATGTCGGTAACACGTTCGAGGCTGTGAATTACTGTCGAGTGATCCCTGCCTCCGAATGCGACTCCAATTTCAACGAGCGGTGAACCCAAAAATTCCCGGACAAGATACATCCCGACTTGCCGAGGTGTCGTGAGGGTCTTGGTCCGAGTCTTGGACTTGAGTCCATCGGGCGTTACACCCCATTCCCGAGCGACAATCCCCTGAATCGTTCCGATATCCAAGCGCCGCCTTTCACCGTTATCGCCTGTTTCTGCGGTAGAACGAAGCTTGTCTCGAAGCGCCTCGCGAGCCAGGTCGACGGTGACCTCTCGATGCCGTAAGGACGCGTAGGCGAGCAGCTTGATGATCGAGCCCTCGAGCTCGCGAACACTCGACCGGATATGCTCGGCGATGAACCTGATCACGTCTTCAGGAATCGTCAGCTCGAGGTGGTCCAGCTGTGCCTTGTGGCGCAGGATGGCGATGCGATGCTCGACATCGGGGAGTTCGATGTCAGCGACCATCCCCCATTGAAACCGGCTGATCAGCCGAGCCTCGAGTCCAGGGATCTCCGAGGGCGGGCGATCGCTGGTAAGAATGATCTGCCGGCCAGCTTCGTATAGCGCATTGAACGTGTGAAAAAACTCTTCCTGTGTTGCTTCCTTCCCCTTGAGGAAGTGAACGTCATCGATCAGGAGAAGATCGATCTCCCGATAGCGTCGCCTGAAATCCTGCGTCGTGCGCCCCTGGATCGAGGCAACCAGATCGTTGGTGAACTGCTCGGTACCAACGAAAGCGATACGAGTCTCTGGTTTTCGGGTCTGAATCTCGTGCGCGACCGCCTGCATTAAATGGGTTTTCCCAAGCCCTGTCGCACCGTAGAGGAAGAGGGGATTGTAGACCTTGCCAGGGGCCTGCGCGGCCGCGTGTGCAGCCGCGGCGGCGAGTTCGTTCGACTTTCCGATCACAAAGTGATCGAACGTATATCTATCGCTTAGTGGCGCGAAATTGTTCTTTTGATGTCGCTCAAATGGCGTCGGAGCACTGCTAAAGTTTGGCGAAACCGCTGGCGGTGCGACGAAAAAATCCATTTGTGGCCGCGCCTTTCGCTCCTCGTTGACCTTGAACGCGACCCGGATTGGATGACCCAAGGCGATCGGTCCGTACGTCGCAAGCAGCTCGGCGTGCTTCGACTCGTTCCAATCGGCCGCGAACTGGTCGGGCGCCCCGACGAACAACGTTTCGCCCTCGATGGAGAGCGGCTCGGTTGGCTCGAGCCAGGTGCGAAACGTTTGTTCAGGGAGCTCCTGCCGAGCGCGGTCGAGGAGGCGGGACCAGATTTCGCGCGCGGTAAGCGACATTGAGTGGCTGTGGAAAACTCGCGGGGAGGCGAAGCTACCCGGGCACTGTGGATAAGTCAATCGTGGCAACGACACCACCGAGGATTCGGGCGCAACGAGTACGGAGCTATTCGTGCTGGCCACCGGCAATGCAGTACCTCGAACACGATACGCAATCAACATGCGGTCACTTGACCCATGTCATGGAGCTGAATAGGTTTACAGGTCTGTACCCGATCTATCTGAGACTCATCTGAGGCATTCCGAATGGGCAAGCCAACCTACCGCCCCCGCAACAAGCGCCGTATCAAGACCCATGGATTCCGGCTTCGCATGTCCGATAAGTGGGGCCGTGAGGTTCTCGCCCGGCGCCGGAAGAAGGGTCGCAAGCGGTTGACCGTGCAGCTCCCGAGCAAGTACGCAGGCGCCTGATACCATCGGTGCATAGCGACTTCGCGTAGCGATCTCACGAGATCAGACGCGTACGATAACCACGTTTCCGCGCAGTCATCGTATCACGCGGGGCCCCGAGCTGAGGGAAATCGCGCGAACAGGGAAGCGACTTCGCACCGAACATCTCGACGTTCGGGTGAGCGCTTCCCTTTCGCATGCTGGCCACCCCCGTATCGGATTCGTTGTACCGAAGCACGGCAAATCAGCGGTCGAGCGAAACCTGCTCAAGCGCAGGCTGCGCGAACTCGCACGAACCATCATCCTTCCGCGACTGTCCGCGGTGGACATGGTCATCCATGCCCGACCAACGGCGTATCGCTTGAGCTTCGCTGAGCTCGCCGAACTGGCGAGTCGAATCGATCGCGAAGCGGCGCGAATCGTGACGAAGTCCGCCGCAGTAGATTGATTCGTGCGTACGCTCCTCGTTCTACTGGTTCGCGGGTATCAGGTGACGCTGTCGCCGATGCTGCCCCCGAGCTGCCGGTACATGCCCAGCTGCTCGGCGTACGCGATCGAAGCGCTCGAAAAACATGGCGCGATGAAGGGAAGCTGGCTCGCGGCTCGCCGCATCCTCCGGTGTCACCCATTTCGGCCGGGCGGATACGATCCCGTCCCGTAGTAGAACAGCAATTGCTCGTGACTGTGCATTTCCGGCGACGGGTGCTCGAGAGCTCCGCTGCCGGACCAACTTCGACATGACGCGCGTACACTCTCGCGCTCTGGTTTCATGACCCGACGCATTGCTATCGCGGCACTCCTGATCGGCCTGGTCCTCTGGCTCACGCCGAAGCTTTTTCCGACCCCGCCGCAGAAGCCTGTCCCGAAACCGACGGCCGGCAGTACGAGCGGTGCCGTTCCACTGCCCGACACGTCCGCCCCGGTCGCAGCCGCGCCAACGGTCCCACCAACGGTCGCCGAAGCGCCTAACGGCGCGACGCGCGCCGGACAGCTGCCGATTGCCGGCCCCGTGCCGGGCACGCGTCCCGATACGACGGTGGTCAGGGACTCGCTCGGCGAGCTTCGGTTCAGCTCGCGCGGCGCAGCGCTGATCGGTGCGACGGCGACGCGATACCGCTCGCTGCACTCCGGGGTCGACAAGGGAAAACCAGTCGAGCTGGCGCGCGCCGGTGAACCGCTCGTGTCGTACCAGATCGCGACGCCGGCTGGAGTCATTCCGCTCGCGGACGCCGTCTTCGCCGGCGCGACAGTACCGGGTGGACGAGGGATCACCTATTCGGCACCGACATCCGCCGGCAACATCGACATCCGTTACAGCGTCGTGCCGGACAGCTATGTCGTGCACGTCAGCGGAACGCTGAGCGGAGCGCCCCTCGGCAGTGCGCTCCTCGTCAACATCCCTCAGGGACTCAACTCGGCGGAAGTCGACACTCTCGACGACATCAATCACTTCGCGATCGCGTACAAGCGGAATGCGAGCGATGCGACCGGTGTGGCGTTCACCAAGGTCGATGCCGGGGAGCGGCAGGACATCCGCGGCCCGCTCACCTGGGCGGTGACCAAGAGCAAGTATTTCATGGTCGCGGTCGCGGCACCGGATACGGCGCATCCGTTCGGCGACATGACGATCACGGGAGGACCGCGCACCTCGAAGGTCGTCACCCATATGGCGGGGGTCGTTCAGATACCCCTTCGCGACGGAGCCTTCGCTTTCGACATCTACGCCGGGCCGCAGGAGTGGAAGCGGCTCCGCGCGTTAGGGAGGGACCTCGATACGGCGAACCCCTACGGCGGGTTCATGCAGAAGGTCGTCCAGCCATTCGCGACGATCGTCATGCGCGTCCTGCTCTGGCTGCGCGAGACCTTCAACATGAGCTACGGCTGGGTGCTCGTGCTGTTCGGCGTGATGATCCGGCTTCTCACGTGGCCGCTCAACCAGAGCGCGATGCGGATGAGCCTGAAAATGCAGCGCGTCCAGCCGCAGCTGCAGGAGCTCCAGAAGCGCCACAAGGGAGATCCGCAGCGGCTGAACACCGAGATGATGAAGCTGTACAAGGAACACGACATGAGTCCGTTCAGCTCACTCGCGGGCTGCATGCCGATGCTCATCCCGATGCCGATCCTCTTCGCGCTGTTCTTCGTCTTCCAGAACACCATCGAGTTCCGCGGCGTACCCTTTCTCTGGCTGCCGGACATCTCGCTGAAGGATCCGTTCTACATCCTGCCGGTTATGATGGGACTGTCGATGTTCGTGCTGTCGTGGATCGGGATGCGCAACGCGCCGCCGAACCCACAGACGAAGATGATGGCGTACATCATGCCCGTGGTGATGACGGTGATCTTCCTGAACTTCCCGTCGGGCCTGAACCTCTATTACACGGTTCAGAACCTGGTGACGATTCCTCAGCAGTGGCTGCTCTCGAGGGAGCGGGCGAAGGGGATGCCAGCCGTCGTCGTGACGCCAGCCCCGGCGGCGCGAGCGCGGCGCTGACGCGGGCTCGATCTCGGGCTCGCGCCTAACGGCGACACGATCCGGCGAGGAGGAAGGCACGGTGCGCATCACTTACATCGGACACGCGACCCTCCTCCTCGAAGTCGCCGGGAAGCGGATCCTGACCGACCCCAACTTCGATCCCGCGCTCGGCCGCTTCCTTCCTCGCGTCAGTGCTCCGGGAATCGCACTCGGTGCGCTCCCGTCGCTCGATGCGATTCTCCTGTCGCACGCACACGCGGACCATCTTTCGTTCGAGTCGCTGGACACGCTGCCGAAGACGATCCCACTCTACGCCCCACGGTCGATCGCGAAATGGCTCCGCGCGCGCGGACACGCCAACGCGACCGACCTCGCGCCAGGAGACGAGGTCCGGCTCGGTGGCATCACCATCGGTGCCGCGGCGGCACGACACGTCGGCGCGCGGTACGCCGTCGATCGCTGGCGGAGCGACGCGAACATGTACCTGCTCGACGGCGGCACCGAAACACTGTTCTTCGCCGGTGACACCGCCCTCACCCCCGAGACCGGGGAGCTGGTTGCCCGGCAGTTGACCCGCGCTGGCCGACAGCTCGACGTCGCGCTGCTGCCGATCGGCCACGCCCCGTGGTGGAAGTTCAATTTCCGGCGCGGCCACCTCACCAGCGACGACGCACTGGCGCTCTTCGAGCGGCTCGACGCGAAGTTCTTCATTCCGTATCACTGGGGCACCTTCCGCCACGTGACCGCGGGGGCGCACGATGCGATCGTCAGGCTCCGCGCCCGGTTGCCGGCGCACGCCCGCGGCCACCAGGTCCGGATCATCGAACCCGGTGAAGCGTTCGAGCTGGAGCACGCCGCCACCGCCTGACGATGAGCGACCGGCGCGGATCCACGGCGGCTGAACGGGCAGCGTCGGCGCTCGGCGCCGTCCGCGGCGGATCGGATACGATCGCGGCGATCGCCACGGCCTCCGGGCGCGCCGCGGTCGCGCTGGTCAGACTGAGCGGCGCGGACGCGGATCGGGTTGCGACACAGGTCGTCGCCCCGTGGCCGACACCGGCACGAGTGGCGACCCTGGCGACAATTCGCGATCCGTCGAGCGGCATCGCGATCGACCAGGCGCTGGTCACCCGATTCGAGACGGGCCGCTCGTTCACCGGCGAGTCGATGGTCGAGATCTCCACGCACGGCGGACCCGTGTCACCGGCGCTGGTGCTCGCGGCGCTCGTTCAGGCGGGCGCGCGTCAGGCACTGCCGGGCGAGTTCACACGGAGGGCAGTGCTCAATGGAAAGCTGACGCTCGCTCAGGGCGAGGCGATCGGCGACATTATCGACGCGACCTCGCGTTCCGCGCACCGGATCGCGCTCGATGCACTCGACGGCGGGTTGGTGCGACGAGTGCTGGCACTCCGCGACGCGCTGCTTGATGTCGAGGCGCTCATCGCCTACGACATCGATTTCCCCGAGGAAGACGACGGGCCGATTGCACCGGCGGCGATCACGCGAAGTGCTGACCGGGTTGCCGGGCTGCTCGATGCGTTGATCGCGACCGCCCCGACCGGCGAGCTCGTACGCGATGGTGCGCTGGTCGTGCTGGCGGGACCGCCTAACGCTGGCAAGTCGTCGCTCTTCAACGCACTGCTCGGCGATGCGCGAGCGCTGGTCACGCCGATACCCGGCACGACGCGCGACGCGATCGAAGCGGTCATCGACGGTCCAACCTGGCCGCTCCGGCTCGTCGACACGGCGGGGCTGCGTGAATCGACGGACACGATCGAAAAGCTCGGCATCGAGGTCAGCGAGCGATACCTGGCTCGGGCGCAGGTCGTCCTCGCCTGCGGGGAGCAGCTGGCCGATATCAGTGCAACGCGCGCACGGATCGCCGGGATATCGCCGGCGCGGGTGATCGGCGTGCTGACGAAACGCGACCTCGTCCCGCCGACCGGGCAACCACCGATGCGCGCGTCCGGCGATGGCGCCGCAGCGGTTGTCGAGGTCAGCGCGGAAACCGGTACGGGACTCGATGCACTGGTGGCACGGATCGAGGAAGCCCTCGCGACCTCGATCTCGGGCACTGCACCCGACACGCCGATCGTCACTCGCGCGCGGCACCTGGCGGCGCTTCGGCTCGCCCGTGACGAGATGCGTCAGTTCACCGACAGCTGGAGGAGAGCGGAGCTACCCGCCCCGGTCATCGCCGTGCACCTGCGTGCGGCGGTCGCCGCGCTCGAGGATCTCGTCGGTGTGGTGGACACCGAGGACGTGCTCGATCGGGTGTTCCGTTCGTTCTGCGTCGGGAAGTAGCCGTTCGCCAGAGTGCGCAGCGTTAGGCGGCGTGCCGTCAGGCGGCGTGCCGTCAGGCGCGTGCCGTCAGGCGGTGGCGGCTCCGGAGCGAGCGAGGTCGGTGAGCTCGGGGGCGCCGGCGCGAATCGCCCACGATAACCCACGCGTCTGGATCGCCGGCTCGACGATGCGCGCGCCGATCAGGTACCCACTCCGCTCGGGTAGCACGTACCGATCGACGGTGCGGGCCTCGTCGCTCATGCCACCCGAGAGGTAGCGGAGCCGCAGCCCGAGCGCGGACGAGTCGAGATCGGGGGCAACTGCGCGCGCGACGATGCTCTCGAGCTCACGCACGCGGGCGTACTGGCGGCGGCCGTAGCCGAAGTACTCCCACGCCGCATGGCCCGGGCTGATCGCCTGCGACACCTGCACCGCGAGCCCCTCGTTGACGAGCAGCTCGCGCAACGTCGCGTGACGTCCCGTCTCCCAGTAGGAGTAGTAGCCCCCGGCGGCGTCGACGAGCGCGCGCATCTCGCTACGACTTCCCGGCGAAGTGTACCGCACCGCGTGCGCGATCTCGTGCGCGAGCCAGAGTGGAACGAGCTCCGGGTCGAGACCGAGGCCCTGCGTGTCAGGATTCGCGACGCTCGTGAAGTGCTCGAGGCAGACGAACGCGGTGCCGCGCCCGTCGACGACCAGCTCCCCGGCGTTGGCCGCACCGACACCAACCATGAGCACGACGTCGATGTCGACGTCGGTGTCGAGGAGCGTGGCACACTGCTCTTCAGTGGTGCGAGCGAGCGAGACGACATCGGTCCGCTCGAGCATCGCGCGCAGGTCGCTGCGATTGGCGGCGACGGTGGACTGGACTACATCCTGGAAGTGGGCGCCGTCGGGGTCGACGACGTAGTTCTGCCAATATGCCGTAAGAAGGCGTTTATGGGCGTCGAAGTAGCGTTGGTAAGCGGCAGCCGGGTCGGAGCTCTGCAGGGCAGCGAAGAAATCCGGCAGCAGATTGATGAGCATCAACTCCCAGATCGCGGGTGGCGGCGCGGAACCGGCGAGTCGCCCGGTGGTGGGACGGGCGGAATGATAGCGGCACACGTGTTAGCGAACAAGGGCAGGTGTGTGATGCGTGTGGCACAGAATTTCCCTTATCAAATCGATGGGGAAGCAACAGTGTTCAGGTAGCCAATGACGACGCTGCAGCAAATCGATCTCCGATGCCCGGTCTGCGACACGCGATTCCGCTCACAAGCGGTCGTGTCGACCAACTCGTTTGGTGGCAAGCGGACCGACTTCCACGAGCGAGCTGCGGGAACGCAGCCCCTGCCTTACCTGATCCACACCTGCAACAAGTGCGGGTACTCAGGCGCTGAGCGCGACTTCACCGAAGAGGCGGAAGTGACGCCCACGTTGAAGGAGCACGTCTGGAACGAGCTCGCTCCGGTCGCGTCAACCGGTATGACCGGCTCGGACAAGTACGAAGCCGCCGCGAAGGTCGCCGACTGGCAGTCGAGTGAGCCACGACACGTCGCCGACCTCCTTCTCCGCGCCGCCTGGTGTTGTGTCGACGAGAACGATGTCGAAGCCGAGCGGTTCTTCCGCCGTAAGGCAGCGTGGAAGTTCGAGGAGGCGCTGGCCAGCTTCGATGGCGTGCCGCGTGAAGAGCGCGCGGTACTCAGCTACCTCGTCGGCGAGCTATGGCGCCGCGTCGGTGAGCTGAAGCGCGCCGCGATCTGGTTCAACACTGTCGCCGATGAAGTCACCGATTCGCAGACGCAGCGCTGGATCATGGACGCCGCGCGCCAGCAGCGCGATTGCCCGCGCGAGTGGTTCGGCTGAAGCCAGCCATCAGCCGTTAGCCATTAGCCGAGAGGAACTGCGGCCGGACATTGATCTGGCCGCAGTTTTGTTTACGCGGTGCTCAACGCTAACGGCTAATGGCTAACGGCTGAAGGTTTACCGAGTCCCGAACAGGCGATCACCCGCATCGCCCAAGCCCGGCAGTATGTACCCCTGCACGTTCAACTCGCGATCGAGTGCGGCGCAATAAACGATCACGTCGGGATGTGCGGCGGCGAGCTTCTTGACTCCTTCGGGGGCGGCGACGAGACAGAGGAACCGGATGCGGGAGGCGCCGGCCCGCTTCAGCGAAGTGACCGCGGAAACAGCGCTTCCACCGGTGGCGAGCATTGGATCGAGCACGAAGAAGTCGCGCTCCGACGTGTCGCCAGGCACCTTGAAGTAGTAGTCGACTGGCTCGAGCGTGTCGTGATCGCGGTAGAGACCGATGTGGCCGACACGTGCAGCCGGCACGAGACGAAGAATTCCCTCGACCATGCCGAGGCCAGCGCGAAGGATCGGAACGAGCGTCAGCTTCTTGCCACTCACCTGCCGGCCTTCGGTTTTCTCGAGTGGCGTCTCTACCGGCACCGGCTCGAGCTGAAGATCGGCGGTCGCTTCGTATGCCATCAGCATCGCGATCTCGTCAACGAGTTCCTTGAAGATCTTCGTCGGCGTGCGTTGATCGCGAAGGAGTGTGACCTTGTGCTGGACCAGCGGATGCTGGATGAGGCGAAGTGTCGGAAAGAGCGGGGTGGTGTCCATGCATGGGAAGCTAGTAATTTCGCCAGCATGAAAGAATACCAGGCGGTGATGCTGCGTCTCACCCGGCAGCCACGCGACGACGAGGATGCCCTGACGGACCTTCTCAACGAGCGCAGCCGGTCGCGGTGGGAGCCGGGAATGATCGCGCAGGATGGAACGAGGTTGACGATCGTGTTCCAGCGGGAAGTCGTCGAGCCCTGACGGGCTCCCCCGGGTTTCTCCACGCGGCCGCTCGACGAGCAGAGCACAACTCCGGAGCAAGGATCCGATGGAACTCGAGTTCTACGGCGCGGCGCGCGAGGTGACCGGATCGTGTCACATTCTGCGCGTCAACGGCCACACGGTGCTGCTCGACTGCGGGATGTTCCAGGGAAAGCGCGCCGAGAGCGATGCGAAGAATCGAACGCTTCCCGTTCCCGTCGGCGAGATCGCCGCGATCGTGCTGTCGCATGCGCACATCGACCACTCGGGACGCCTCCCCTTCCTCGTCGCGCAGGGATACGACAGGAAGATCTGGGCGACGCCGGCGACGCGCGACCTCTGCGCGATCATGCTTGCCGACTCGGCTCACATCCAGGAACAGGACGCGCGTTTCCATGCGAAGCGGTCGAAGCAGACAGTGCAGCCGCTCTACTCGATGCGCGACGCCATCCGCGTGCAGGAGCTCACGGTCGGTGTTCCCTACAACACGCCATTCGACGTCGTCCCCGGCGTTCGCGCGACCTACGTCGACGCCGGTCACATTCTCGGATCGGCTTCGGTCATTCTCGACTGCAGCGAGAAAGGAAAGACGCGACGGCTGATATTCTCCGCGGACGTCGGCCGTTATGGCCAGCCGATCATTCGTGATCCGCAACCGCCGGCAGGTGGCGAGATCGTGCTGATCGAGTCCACGTACGGCGATCGTGACCACGCGCCGGTGGAGGGCATGCGCGGCGCCCTCGCGAAGGTGGTCACCGAGACCGCTGCCCGGGGCGGTCGCGTGCTGATCCCCGCATTCGCCGTTGGCAGAACACAGGAGATCATCTACGACCTGCACGTCCTCGTCCGCGACAAGCGGATCCCGCCCATCCCGATCTACGTCGACAGCCCGCTCGCGATTGATACCACCTCGGTGTTCGAGCTGCATCCCGAGCTGTTCGACCAGACGGAGGACTTCGTCCGCCAGGCCGCGGAGCTGTTCCGATTCGATCTCGTCCGCTATACGCGCGACGTCAGCGAGTCAAAGGCATTGAACACCGCCCGCGGCCCGATGATCATCATCGCCGCGTCGGGGATGGCGGAAGCCGGTCGGATCGTCCATCACCTCGCCAGCGGGGTGAGCGATCCGCGCAACACGATCCTCATCGTCGGATTCATGGCCGAGCACACGTTAGGCAGGCGCATCGTCGAGCGGCGGCCGATGCTGAAGCTGCTCGGCGAGGAGCAGCCGCTGCGGGCGGAGGTCGTCGTGCTCGACGGGTACAGTGCGCACGCCGACCGCACCGAGCTCGCGCGCTGGCTCGGCGACCTGCGAAAAAAGTCGCCGGCACTGGGCGGTGTATACCTGGTGCATGGTGAGCCGGTGGCGCAGGACGCGCTGCGTGCGCAGCTCGCGAGCGACGGGTACCAGGTCGAGGCGCCAGCGCCGCGGACACGGATCGCTCTCTGAATACCGACGTCGTACGACGCGAGCAGGGCGAATCGGCGCCGGCGAAGATTCTCGCTGCCGCGGCGCGGCGTGTCCGCGACGCGGGGCTCGTCCGGCTGAGCATGCAGGACGTCGCGACCGAGGCTGGGGTGAGCAAGGCGCTCATTCACTATCACTTCCGCGACCGTGATGCACTGCTCGCGCGGCTCATCGAGTGGCTGACTGAGCGAGTGCTCACTCGCGAGCGCAGCGCGATGAACGGCTGTCCTCCGCCGGAAGCAATCGATGCACTCTGGCGGTGGATCGACCGCGAGATCGAGCTCCGCGAGCTGCGTGTGCTTCTCGAATTGATGCACGATCCGGCACCGGGGGCGGTGCTGGCCGCACGACGTTCAGCGCGGCTTCGCCACGCACAGGCTGAGGCGACAACCGCGCAGCTCTTTCAGCTCCTCGGGCTCAAGCCGCGGGTGCCGACCGAGCTGATGTCGGGGGTGGTGGTCGCGATGCTCGATGGTCTCGCGCTCGAGGCAGCGCTCAACCCCGATCGCGAGTCGCGTGTGTCGTTCGACGTCTTCTGGCTCGCACTGCTCAGTCTCGCGGAGTGAGCATGGGACACGATGTCGGACATGCGAGCGCGAATGCGAATGCGAACGCGAACGCGAACGCGAACACGCACGCGATCGGCGATCTGCGGCGACGTCGGCGCACGGGCCGCCGCATTCTTGCGGCGGCCTTGCTGGCATTGCTCGCGATCTGGGTACTGACGATGGCGGAGATCGTGATCACCGGTCGGCGGGATGAGGCGCGACCAGCGGCGGCAATCGTGGTGCTGGGGGCCGCGCAGTACGTCGGTCGTCCGTCACCGGTGCTGCGGGCGCGGCTCGACCACGCGATCGGGCTGTGGCGCGCCGGCCTCGCCCCACGACTGATCGTCACCGGCGGACGCGGCGAAGGGGATACGACGAGTGAAGCCGCCGTGAGCCGCCGGTATGCACTGCGTCGTGGCGTGCCTGACAGTGCGATCGTCCTTGAGAACACGGGCCGGACGACACGGGAATCGCTTCGCGGGGTGGCGGCGATCATGAGCCGCCAGTCGCGACGCGACGTGATCCTCGTCAGCGACCCGTTTCACATGCTCCGGCTGGCGATCCAGGCGCGACGGTTTGGTCTGGAGCCGCTCACATCGCCGACGCGAACGAGTCCGATCTCGCAGCATCGGGACAAGGCGTGGAGCTACGTGCTCAACGAATCATTGAAGGTGCCGGTGGTCTACCTCTTCGAGCGAAACCCGCAGTGAAGCAGCGCCGCATCGTGACGGCGCTGGTCGCGCTCGCCGCCGCGTGCGGCAAGGGTGACGGCGAAAATTCTGCGGACGCAGCGCGTGCCGACTCGTCAGCGGCTGGCTACGCGGTCGGCCAGCCGACGGACAGCGCGCGCGCCAACGGGGACACGACGCGGCCGGTGATCGTCGCTGCCGCGCCTAACGTCGGCCAGCCCGCGGCGGCGGGAAGCGGAACAGGCGGCGGAAAGGCAAAACCGACAATGGCCGCTGCCGACACGATGCGGGCGGGGGCGATGGTGAAGCCGCCGCTTCCTCACGGCGGGACGCTGCCGCGGGTCGACTCTGTCGTGACGCCGCCGGCTCCGAGCGGACCGGTACGGGTGAACGAGTTCCTGACCTACGACGCACGATCGCAGACCGTCTCCCTGCAGCTGATCGCCGGCTACAACGGGTTGAATGGCTCCCTGAACTACAATGGCTCGACCAACGGAAACCATGGCATCACCGTGCCGATGGGCTGGCGCATCCATGTCTCGGTCGCGAACCGCGATTCCGACCTGCAGCACTCAGCGATCGTCGTGCGTGAGGTGCTGCCCCCCGCGATCGAACCGGTGAATCCCGCGTTTGGCGGCGCCGCGCTGCCGCAGCTCGCCGAGGGGCTGCACGAGGACGAAACAGGGACGCTCGACTTCGTCGCGGACCAGGCCGGGCGGTTCATGATCGCCTGCGGCGTCGCCGGACACGCCCAGGCCGGGATGTGGCTGCAGCTGGCCGTGGTGAAGGACGCGAGCGTGCCGACCTATCGCTGAGCGTTAGGCGTAGGGGTCGCGGGCGATATCGGCAACGGCCCGGCAGAGAAGGCGCGAGGCATCGCCGGAGTGGAGCGCACCGCCGCGAACGAGCGAGGCCCAGGTCGTGAAGCGGAGCGCATGGTCGATGAGCGCGACCACCCACTGCCGCGACCGCCCGTGCGCCTCCCATCCTTCGATCAGGCGCTCCCGTGCGTCAGCCGACCAGCGATCGAAGGGTTGCATCACCTCGGCGAGGGCGGGCATTCGCGCGCGGTCGATCAGGAGGCGCTCGAGCAACCCGCCGGCTGACTCATAATAGATGTAGAGCGCGTCGAGGCCGGTGCGCAGGCGCTGGCGCGGATCCGCGATTTCTTCCCATCGGTGCAGCGGGGGGAGCGGATGCACCCGCGACCAGTGTTCCCAGCAGGCATCGAGCAGCAGCCGCTCATCGGGGAAATGCCGATAGACCGTGAGGCGCTGCACGCGTGCGTATTCGGCAACGGCGGAGATGGTCGTGTCGGCCGGACCGCGCGCTTCGTAGAGCGACAGGGCGGCTTCGATGATTCGCTGTGTCGTCTGGTCCGCGGCGGCGGCCCGCGTGCGCATCGTGTAGCGTCTCATTGACTAAACAATGCTGTTTAGCCGATCGGGCCGCAAGGGGACCAGTGCCGGCGGCAGCGTTAAACAGCGCTGTTCACTCAATAATCTGCGGAAATTCCGCGGGCGTGGTGTCCCCGCAGTTCCACTCGCCGGCACACTCGTACAAGTTTCGCCGATGCAGATCCCGATCGAGACCTTTCGCCTGACGAATGGCCTCCACGTCACGCTCTCCGAAGATCACACGGCGCCGATCGTCGCCGTAAATCTGTGGTATCACGTCGGATCGGCCAACGAGCGCGACGGATTGACCGGATTTGCGCACCTGTTCGAGCACATGCTTTTCCAGGGTTCGGAACACGTCGGCACGAACGAGCACTTCGAAACGATTCAGCGGGCGGGCGGGACATTGAACGGGTCGACCTGGCTCGAACGGACGAACTATTTCGAAACCGTTCCCTCGAATCATCTCGAGTCGATTCTCTGGCTCGAGGCAGACCGGATGGGATTCCTGCTGCCGGGGATGACGCAGCAGAAGCTCGACCTGCAGCGCGACGTCGTGAAAAATGAGCGGCGCTGGTCGATGGACAATCAACCGTACGGAACGTGGTGGGAGAAACTTCCCGCGCTCTGCTATCCGCCGACGCACCCGTTCCACCACTCGCTGATCGGCTCGATGGAGGATCTCAGCGCGGCGAGTCTCGAGGATGTCGCGAGCTTCTTCCGCACGTACTACACGCCAGACAACGCGGTCCTTTCGATCGCGGGTGATTTCGATCCGGCGCAGGCCCGTGCGGCGATCGAACGGTACTTTGGCCCGATCCCGCGTGGGCCAGGCAAGCCGCCGCTCCGCGACATGTCGCTGCCACCAGTACTCGGCAAGCGACTTCGCGAAACCGTGCACGACGATGTCGCGCTCTCACGCGTGTTCCTCGCCTTCCGCTCGCCCGTGTTCGGCAGCGATGAGTACTATGCCGCGAGCATCTGCGCAGCGATCCTCGGCATGCGGCGGGGGTGCCGACTCTATCGAAGCCTCGTTCGGGAGCAGCAGCTGGCACAGGACACCAGCGCCTTCACCTACGACCTTGCGAAGGGCGCCGACCTCTTTGTCATCGACGCCACTGCACGTCCCGGTGTCAGTTCCGAGACACTCGAAGGCGCGATCGAGGCAGAGGTCGATCGCCTGCGGGCTGACGGAGTCACCGACGAAGAGGTCGCGCGTGCGCAGGCACTGCTCGAATCCGATTTCATTCGCAGCATGCAGTCCGCGGGCGAACGGGCCGATCAGCTCTCGCGGTTCGCGACCTTCTTCGACGAACCGCGCTTGGTCAACGAGCAGCTGAGCCGGTATCGCGCGATCAATTCCGCTGACGTGGACGCATTCGCGCGCGCGCGACTTGGCCAGGACAATCGTGCGAGCCTCGTCTACATCCCGCGGGTCGCCGCCGATGTCGAGGAACCCGTGACCGCGGGAGCAGAAGCATGAGCGCACGCGCGGCAGCCACGGCGACCTTTCCGCCACGTCCGCGGCCGGGACGACCGCGGCCCTACGCGTTCCCGGGCTTCGAGCGCCGCACGCTGTCGAGTGGCATGACGCTAATCGTCGCGCCGGCGCACAAGCTTCCGATCGTGAGCGTGATCGCGATCGTCGACGCAGGGGCGGTCTCCGACCCGGTCGGTCGGGAAGGGCTGGCCGCACTCACCGCCGCGATGTTGTCCGAGGGTACCGCCGCGATGGACGGCGAAACGCTCGCGCTCCGATTCGAGCGATTGGGCGCATCGGTGAGCGCGAATGCCGACTGGGATGTCGCAACCGCCGGCCTGACGGTGACGCGCGAAAATCTCGTGCCGGCACTGGCGCTGTTCGCCGACATGGTGGGGAGCCCCAGCTTCCCCGCTCGCGAATTGGAGCGCCTCAAGGCTGAACGGATGGCCGAGCTGCTGCAGCTGCGCACCGAGCCACGCGGGCTCGCTGACGAGTTGGCGTCGCGATTCATCTACGCGCCAGAGTCGCGCTATTCGCGTCCCGAAGCGGGAAGCCCGGGCTCGGTCGCGGCGGTCGAAGGGCGCGACGTCGGAGAGCTCTACTCGAGCCGCTATCGCGCCGCCGGCGCAACGCTGGTCGTTGCCGGCGACGTCACCGTCGACGATGCAGCACAGCTGATCGAGACCGCCTTTGGCACGTGGGGCGGCCGCGCGCCGGCGCCGATTCACGTGATCGACGCGCCGACCGCGGCGCCGCGGAGCGTTCACATCGTGGCGAAAGCCGACGCGCCGCAGTCGGAGCTGCGGCTTGGGCATGTCGGGATCCCCAGAATCCACCCCGACTATTTCCGTGTGGTCGTGATGAACGCGGTGCTCGGCGGGCTGTTCTCATCGCGGATCAATCTCAACCTCCGCGAGCGAAACGCATTCACCTACGGGGCCCACTCGGAGTTCGACTGGCGGCGCGGGGCAGGACCGTTCCTCGTTTCCACGGCGGTCGCGAGCGACAAGACCGCGGCGGCCGCGCGCGAGATCCTGATGGAAATCGACCGGATCCGCACCGACCTGATCGACGACGACGAACTGACCCTCGCGACCAGCTACCTGAGTGGTGTCTTTCCGATCCGCTATGAGACCACCGCCGCGATCGCGACGGCGATCGCGAACATGGTCCTCTACGGACTGGGTGACAGCTACTTCGGCAGCTATCGGTCGAACATCCAATCGGTGACCGCAGCCGACGTGCTCGAGGCGGCGCAACGCCATCTCGATCCCGCCCGGCTCCGCCTTACGGTCGTCGGCGATGCGCCATCCATTCGCACGGAGCTGGAAGACCTGAGCATCGGTCCCGTGATCGTGTATGACACGGACGGGGTGGTGGTGGCCGACGGGACGAGGGCTCGCGAAGCGTAAGCACGCCACCACGAACACGACAGGATTGTGACACAGGCGCCCGAGAACCAGGTTGCATCGCGGTTGATCCATCATGGGAAGGTGATCGACATCTATACCGACACCGTGCGCTTTCCCAACGGCACGACGGCGGAGATGGACATCATCCGCCACCCGGGAGCAAGCGCGATCGTTCCTTTCCTGAGCGATCCACGCGGTCCCGATCCGCAGCTGCTGCTCATTCGGCAATACCGGTATGCGGCTGGCGGATATCTCTGGGAGATTCCAGCCGGACGACTCGATGCTGGTGAAGACCCGCACGACTGTGCCGTTCGCGAACTGCGAGAGGAAACCGGTTGCACCGCGGCGCGTGTCGAACATCTCTACACGATGTTCACGACACCGGGATTCACCGATGAGACCATCCATGTCTTCAGCGCAACCGGGCTCGTACGCGGCGAAACCGCGCACGAGCACGATGAGTTCATGGAGGTCGTCCCGATGAGCCTTCGCGAGGCGCTCGAGCGGATCCGGAGCGGGGAGATCCGCGACGCGAAGACGGCGCTGGCCATCCTCTACGCCGCCGGGTTCGCCGCGGGCGCCTAACGGCGAGCTGCCTGGCGGGGTCGCGCGGCAACGAGTCGCTCGAGGGCGAGACGCCGATCGGTCCTGGTGCGGCCGCTCAGTGCGCTAACGCCAGCCCCGGTTCGGTGTCCCACTGTGCAAGTTGGCCGCTCCCCGGCGTCTCATCAGGGCCGACGACCCGGGTGACGCCGGCTCGATAGCCAAGGTTGGCGGAGGGGAGCGAGCTCCAAAAGGCATCAGGGTCGGGGCGGTGTTCCGGTGTCTGCTGAATGCGTCCACGGTGCAGGACACGCGAGCAAAGGCAGAGCTCGGAAAACGGTTACACAATCTATCGTAAACCGTTCAACAGCAATGGCTTATGCGACAATCGGACGCGGGAACATTACGGCACGGCCAATGCTTTATGACGTAATGCAAGAGCACTCAAACGGAGGCAGGGCTTACGACACCAAATTTGTCGAAGCGAACCCTGATTCGGGGCAACCCGGGGGAAGAATAATGGCTGAGATCGCGATGAAGCGACCGGTGAGCAACCCCGGCGCGGCAATACGGGAACAGTTACGCGGGCTCGAAGATGCGGGCGTCGTGACTGCCTTCCTCGGCGGTGAAGAGCGGGCGTTCCAGGAGCTGGTCGATCGCTATCAGACGCGGCTGCTGAACTTCGTCTACCGGACGATCGGCGACCGCGAGAAGGCGGAGGACCTGGTTCAGGAAGTGTTCATCCGCGTCTACCGCCACCTGCACCGCTTCGACCGGTCGAAGAAATTTTCGACCTGGATCTACACGATCGCGTCGAACCTCGCGAAGAACGAACTGCGCAATCGCTCGCGCAACCCGCTGGTGCTCTTCCAGACGATTCGAAAGAACTGGCAGGACGACGATCGGCCGCTGCAGTTCGAAGATACGACGGCGCGTCCGGACGACCTGTTCCGGAAGCGGCACCTGCGTGAGCTGGTCGAGGAGTCAGTTGCGAAGCTGCCCGCCCACCACCGCGAGGTGTTCGTCCTCCGCGAGCTGGAGGGGAAGTCGTACGAGGAGATCGCCGAGATCACGGAATGCAACCTCGGCACGGTCAAGTCGCGGCTGAATCGCGCACGGAACGCGTTCGCGGAGATCATCGAGCCGGGACTGGCGTAGACAGCCGCCGTAAGCCGTAAGCGTCAAGCAGTCAGCGACGGCGGAACGACACGACCGCGGGCCCGGAAAATCCGGGTCCGCGGTCGTGTCGTTGGCGGGAGCAGTGGTGGAGTTCCCCCCTCGTTTGGTGGCGCTGGCCCTTCCCGGGGGCTGACCCTGTTGCCAGCTTTGTGGCCGGAACCTTACCGCGTCGCAGAGGGTAGCTGTCTCTGATGGATTGTCGCGAATTCAACCACAAGCACGTCGCTTTTGTCGACGATCTGCTGCCAGGAATCGACCTGGTGCGGATGCAGGGTCATATCCTCGAGTGCGAGCGCTGCGCGCACCGCGACACGCTGATCCGGCGCGCGCTGCTCGTTGTTCGGAACGTCCCCGAGATTCGCCCGTCGCACGAGTTCTCCGAGCGGCTGCAGGCGCGGCTGCGCACGGTCCGAACCGAAACGCGTTACGCCGATGTCGCGACCGGACACCCGCGGCTCACGACTTTCACGGCGCTCGCGACTGGCGTGATCGCGGCCGGTGTGCTCTCCGTCACCGTGATGCAGCACGGCGAAGCGCGGCGCGACCTGAGCCTCGCTCCCGTCGTCGCCTCGCTCCCCGAGATTCAATCCGATCCGTACTCCTCTCCGCTCGCACCGGGCGCGATGATGGCGTCGGCCTCCACCGGAATCGGAATCTGGCCAGCGGTGTTCGCCGCTGAGCAGGCGCCGCTGCACTTCGCGGCATCGGAGCTCCGCCTCGTCAACTACACCAGGCGCTGACCGGCTCCGCTGACCAGCGCCGCTGACCAGCGCCGCTGACGAGGGGACCGGCTGGGGACGTATATTCCCGCCATGTCAGTCGCCGAGCAGCGCACGTTCTTCAAATCGATCCGCGAGCGCAATTTCGCTCCCGTGTACTACGTGCACGGTGACGACGATTTCCTGAAAGACGACGCCGTCCGCCAGCTCATTGCCGCGGCTGTCGATCCCGCGACCCGCGATTTCAACCTCGAAGTACGCCGCGGCGGGGAGATCGACGCCGGCACGCTCGCGTCGCTGGTCGACACGCCGCCGATGATGGCCGAGCGGCGGATGGTGGTCGTTCGCGATGTCGGCGCGCTGAAGAAGGATGCGCGCGCCGCCCTCGACCAGTACCTCAAGCGCCCCGCTCGCGAGACGATCCTCGCGCTCGTGACGTTAGGCGCCGACGCGAAGAGCGACAAGAAGCTCGAAGCCGCGGCCGCGATCACCGTCGCCTTCGACCCGCTCACCGACGACCGCGTGCCGAAGTGGATCGAGCACCAGGTCACGGAGCTTGGCGCGACGATCGACGAGCGTGCGGTGACGCTGCTCCACGAAGCGGTCGGCAACGACCTCCCGGCGCTCATGTCCGAGATCGACAAGCTGGTGAGCTACACGGCCGGGAAACCGATCGACGAAGCCGCCGTCACGGCAATCGTCGGCATCCGCAACGGCGAGACGATTGGCGACCTGCTCGATGCGGTGCTCGACCGCGATGCACCGCGCGCGCTCGCGCTGCTTCCCCAGGTGCTCCAGCAACCAAAGATGGGTGCGGTTCCCGTGGTCATGACGCTGGCGACGCAATTCATGGCCGTCGCATGGGCGCGAGCGCTGCGCGACCGCGGAACCTCGATGGGTCAGATGTACAACGAGCTGTTCAACTTCCTCAAGGAAAGCCGGGGAGCTTTTGTCGGCCGCGCGTGGGGTGACGCGGTGAAGTCATGGACACGGGGCGTCGAGAAGTGGACGACACCCCAGCTCGACCGCGCCCTCGCGCTACTGCTGACCGCGGACACCGCACTCAAGGGGTCGCGCGTCTCCTCGGACGAGCAGGTCGTGGCGACGCTCGTCCTCTCGCTCTGCGGCTCGTCGTCGCAGCCACTGCGCTCGGCGGCCTGACGATGCGATGGTCGCTGCCTAACGCGAGTTGGAGCGTTGTCGCCGCATTGCTCGGCGTCGCGCGGCCGGCGGCGGGCCAGGTCGCGACGGCGGGCGCCGCCAGCGACTCGGCGGTCTTTGCGCGGGCGCAGGTGCTCGTCTCGGCGGGCGAGGGAAAGGAAGGACGGGCAGTCGTCGACTCGCTGCTGCTGCGGACACCCGCCAACTCGACGCGGTACGCGGAAGGACTGTACTGGCGTGCGACGCTGGCGAGCAACGCGCTCGACGCCGAGCGCGACTACCGGCGCATCGCCGTGGAATACGTCCTCTCGCCGCGCGTGCCGGCCGCCCTCACGCGACTGGCGCAGCTCGAGCTGGCGCGCGGCGACCGGACGCTGGCGCGCCAGCACCTCGAACGGCTGCTCCACGAGTATCCACCACAGGCAGCCCGCGCGAACGCGTGGTACTGGCTCGGCCGGATCGCGTTCGAATCGGGGGACGCGGGGCGCGGCTGCACCGCGATCGACAGCGCGCGCGCGCTGGTCGGCGCCGCCGATGTCGAGCTGACAAACCAGCTCGCGGGTGAGGTGAGGCGGTGCAGCACCGTCGATCGGTCGCAGCCCGCGAGCACACCGGTGCCGGCGGTAACGAGCAACGTCCCGGCTCCGACCTCGAGTGCGCCCGCCGGGACCGCAACGGCCCCTCCCCGGGCCCGGCCAGCCCCGGCCGGCCAGGTGACGATCCAGGTTGGTGCCTATCCATCGCGCGCTGCCGCCGACAACGTGCGAAAGCGCCTGACGTCGCAGGGCTACCCGGCGCGGGTCGTCCCGGCGGGGCGCTACTACCGGGTGCGGATCGGCCGATATGCAACGCGCGCGGCCGCGGCGCCGATCGTGGCGAAGCTCAGGGCCGCACGCAACGAGGCCATCATCGTCGACGCGGATCCGCTGCCGTGAGCAAGGTGACGGAGACGCCGCTCATGCAGCAGTACCGGGAGATCAAGGGTCGCCATCAGGATGCGATCCTGCTGTTCCGGATGGGCGACTTCTACGAGATGTTCTACGAGGACGCCGAGATTGCCTCACGCGTGCTCGGGTTGACGCTGACCGCGCGCAACAACGGCGGCGCGTCCGAGGTGCCACTGGCCGGCGTGCCGGTGAAAGCGGTCAGTGAATACCTGCGCCGGCTCGTGCAGCATGGGCACCGGGTCGCGATCTGCGAGCAGGTCGAAGATCCGGCGCTGGCGAAGGGGATCGTCAGGCGCGAGGTGGTCGAGACGATCACGCCCGGCGCCGCGTACGCCGACGACCTGCTCGACCGTGGGCGCAACAACTATCTCTGTGCGGTGAAGCAGAGCGGACTCGGGGGGCGGTCGATGGCCGGGGTGGCCGCCGCCGATGTCTCGACGGGAGAGCTGCGGCTGTTCGTGATCCCGACGGCCGCCCTCGAGCCGGTGCTGGCACGGCTCGCGCCTCGCGAGCTGCTGCTCGCCCGTCCGACCGGCGTCCCCGGCGAGGTCGTGCCTAACGTTGACGGCGCGCTGCTCACGGAGCGGGAAGGCTGGGAATTCGACCCGGCGATGGCGCGCGACGAACTCACCCGGCATTTCGCCGTGCATTCGCTCGACGGGCTCGGCGTCGGCAGCAGCGACGACGTCGCGATCGGTGCAGCCGGTGCGCTGCTGCGCTACCTCCACGAACTGCAGCCGGGCGGAGTACCGCACCTTGCCCGGCCGACGATCGAGCGCGAGGGCGGCGTGATGGCGCTCGACGAAATGACGCGGCGCAACCTCGAGCTGGTCGAGTCGCTGCGCGGCGGGGGCACCGCGGGCACGCTGCTCGACGTGGTCGATCGCACGATGACGCCGATGGGCGCGCGAATGCTGCGCCAGTGGCTGCTCGCACCGCTCACGGCCAAGCCGGCGATCGACGCGCGGCTCGACGCGTTAGGCGCGTTCGCCCGCACCCCAATCGCCCGCGCCCACCTCCGCGACGCGCTCGACGGCGTGCGCGACATCGAGCGCCTCGCGTCCAAGGCTGCCGCCGGACGCGCGACCCCCCGCGAGCTCGGCGCACTGGGGGCGTCACTCGCCCGGCTGCCCGACGTCGAACGTGCCGCGCGCGAGGCCGGCGACGCCGGAGCGTTAGGCCGGCTGCTCCACGATTGGGAAGGCTGCGCCGACCTCACCACCGAAATCGGACGGACGCTCGTCGACCGGCCGCCCCTGTCGCTCGGTGAGGAGGACGCGATCCGCACCGGATTCGACGTCACGCTCGACGACCTGCGCGCGCTGCGCGACGGGGGACGCGACGCGATCGCGAGCATCCAGCATGAGGAGCGCGCGCGCACCGGCATCACTTCGCTCAAGGTCGGCTTCAACCGGGTGTTCGGCTACTACATCGAGATCAGCAATGCGAACAAGCACCTCGTTCCTACCGACTACCAGCGCCGCCAGACGCTGACGGGCGCCGAGCGTTACGTCACCCCCGCGCTCAAGGAACATGAAGAGCGCGTGCTCGGCGCTGCCGAGCGCATGGAAGCGAGGGAACGAGAGCTGATCGACGCGCTGCGGCGATGGGTAGCCGAGCGGATTGGCAGGCTGCAGTGCGCGGCTCGCGCGGTCGCCGAGCTCGATACACTGGCATCGCTGGCCGAGGTGGCGGAGCGCGAGGGGTACTCCCGCCCCGAGATCACCGAGGAGTTCGATCTCGAGATCATCGCCGGGCGCCATCCGGTGGTCGAGCGGATGATGCCCCGCGACAAGTTCATTCCGAACGACGTTCGCCTCACGCAGGCTGAGCGCCTGACGATCCTGACCGGCCCGAACATGGCTGGAAAGTCGACGATCCTGCGGCAGGTCGGCCTGATCGTGCTGATGGCGCAGACCGGGATGTTCGTGCCGGCGGCGCGGGCGCGCATCGGCATCGCCGATCGGATCTTCACGCGCGTCGGTGCGAGCGACAACCTCGTGCGCGGCCAGTCGACGTTCATGGTCGAGATGTCCGAGACGAGCGCGATCCTGCACGTCGCGACGGATCGATCGCTGGTGCTGCTCGACGAGATCGGGCGGGGCACCTCGACCTACGACGGCGTCGCGATCGCGTGGGCGGTGAGCGAGCACCTCCATGACGTGACGAAGTGCCGGGCGATCTTCGCGACGCATTACCACGAGCTCGTGCAGCTCGCCGACGAATTAGTAGCAGTACGCAACTATAATGTCGGGGTGCGTGAAGCCGATGGCCAGGTGCTGTTCCTCCATCGGCTGCAGCCGGGCGGCGCCGATCGCTCGTATGGCATCGAGGTGGGACGGCTGGCTGGCCTCCCCGACTCGGTGCTCGTGCGCGCGCGGACCGTGCTGCACCTGCTCGAGGGGGAACAGCTCGTTCCGGCGCTTGCGGTCGCGAAAAACGGCGCGCGCGCGACGCGGCCCGGATCCGCGCCGCGTCAGGCAGTGGCGTCGAGCAGCGAGCATCAGCTCGGTCTCTTCGTGGCCGCGCCGGACCCCCTCGTGACGCGACTCGCCGCACTCGACACGAACGCACTCACACCGCTGCAGGCGCTGCAGCTGCTGGCGGAGCTCAGCGCGGAAGCGGCCCGGTCGGACCGGCGATCATGACCAGGACGAGGAAGCCCGCCGACGAACAACCCAGAGCCCGCGCCCGCCACCTGCACGCGATCCGCGGCGCGATCACCGTCGACCGGGACGAATCGCCATTGCTGCTGGCGGCGACGCGCGAGCTGCTGACGGAGATCGCCGCGCGCAACACACTGCGTCCGCACGAGATCGTGAGCGCGATCTTCACTCTCACCCCCGACCTGGTGAGCGATTTTCCCGCGCTCGCTGCGCGGCAGCTCGGCTGGACCGAGGCAGCGCTGCTCTGCACGATGGAGATCCCCGTGCCGAAGGCGCTGGCCCGCGTGATCCGCGTGCTCATCCACGCAGAATTCGACGAGCCGCGGACGACGGTGTCGCATGTCTACCTCGGCGCCGCCGTCGCCCTCCGCCCCGACCTGCACCGCCCAGCGCTCCCTAACGCGTGACGATCGTCGTCGCCTATCAGGGCGAGCCGGGCGCGTTCAGCGAACTGGCGATCGTCGCACTGTGGGGGAGCAACGCGACGCCGCTTCCCTGCGCGCATTTTGCCGACGTCGTTGCCGCCGTGGAGGAGGGACGCGCCGAGCTCGGCATGCTGCCGACGGAGAATTCGATCGCCGGGCCGGTGCGTGAAGCGCAAGCGGCGATCGGGGCGTCGTCGCTCACCGTGGTGCGCACAAGCGCGCTTCCTATCCACCTGTCGCTGCTCGCGCTCCCCGGCGCGACGCTCGAGTCGCTGCGATCGGTCGAGAGTCATCCGGTTGCGCTGCGGCAATGCACCGAGTTCCTGAGGGCCCACCCGCATCTTGCGGCGCGTGAAGCCGGCGACACCGCAGGCGCGGCACGTGAGGTCGCGACGGCCGGCGACACGACGCGCGGCGCGATCGCATCGTCGCGCGCCGGTGTACTGAACGGGCTGATCACGATCGCCGAGGGGCTCGAAGACCGAGCCGACAACGTGACGCAGTTCGCAATCATCGCCCGCGACGCTGCGACGCACCCTGCTGAGCGCGCTCGACGACCGCAGCCCGCCCGCTAACTTGGAATGATGACCGTCTACACGAGCGAGGTATGTCCGATGCGCAGACCTTCAGGCGTGCGCTCACGCATGTCCTCACGCATGTTCACCGCACTGCCGCTGATGGCCCTGTGTGCTCTCGGGCTGACCGCCTGCATGGGCGACTCGGATACGCAGAAGATGGCGCAGGTTTTCGCGGGCGGGGGCAGCAATCCCGACGAGCTTCCCGTGATGACGAACAAGCAGCCTCCGTTTCGCTACCCGGCGGCCGCGTACGCGCAGAAGACTCAGGGAAACACGATCCTTCGCATCTACATCGACGCGAATGGCAACGTGCTCGCCGACTCGACCAACGTGCAGGAGTCGAGTGGCAGCACGTCGCTCGACAGCGCGGCGGTCGTTGGAGCACGCGCGCTGCATTTCGTGCCGGCGAAGAAGGGCGGCCAGGGGATGGCGGTGTCCATTCTCTTTCCCGTCTACTGGCGCCACCCGAACGCGGCGCCGCTGCCGGGTGACACGATCCTCAATCGCAACCGCACCCCATGACGAGCTCCGCACGCGAGAGCGCTGCTTCAGCGGCGAGCGCGATGTCCGAAGTCGAGCGCAACCGGCGACCGTACGAGTCGATTCTCGACACGATTGGCTGGACCCCGCTCGTGAAGCTGAACCGGATCACCCGGGGAATCCGCACGCCGGTGTATGGCAAGGCCGAGTTCTTCAACCCCGGCGGTTCGGTGAAGGACCGGATCGGCTTGCCGATCATCGAGAAGGCCGAGCGCGACGGCTCGCTCAAGCCGGGCGGCACGATCGTCGAAGGGACGAGCGGCAACACGGGCGTCGGCCTGGCGATCGCGGCGGCGCTCAAGGGCTACCGCTGCATCTTCACGATGCCCGACAAGATGTCGCAGGAAAAGGTGCGGCTGCTCAAGGCTTTCGGCGCCGAGGTGATCATCACGCCGACCGCGGTGGCGCACGACCATCCGGACAACTACGTGATGATGGCGAAGCGGATCGCGCGCGAGACGCCTAACGCGATCCTGGCGAACCAGTTCTACAACGAAGCAAACCCGGAAGCGCACTACGCGACGACGGGCCCCGAGCTGTGGGAGCAGAGCGAGGGGCGGATCACGCACTTCGTCGCCGCGGCAGGAACGGGGGGAACGATCACCGGCGTCGCGCGCTACCTGAAGGAGAAGAACCCGAAGGTCCGCATCATCGCCGGCGACCCGACCGGTTCCATCCTCGCCGAGACGTGGAAGACGAAGGGGAAGGGACACGTCGAGGGAGCGCCGTACAAGATCGAAGGCATCGGCCAGGACAAGGTGCCGGGAACGCTCGACCTCGATCTCGTCGACGAGTACCACACGGTGAGCGATCGCGACTCGTTCGCGATGGCGCGCCGTCTCACGCGGGAAGAGGGACTGTTCGTCGGCGGCTCGGCGGGATTGATCACGCATGTCGCGCTCGCCCTGGCGAAGGAGCTCGACGACCCGAAGGCGTTCGTGGTGACCTTCCTCTGCGACACGGGCGAGCGCTACCTGTCGAAGCTGTACAACGACGAGTGGATGCGCGAGAACCAGATGCTCGACCCCGAGCGCGGAACGTTAGGGACGGTGCTCGGCGGGAAGACGACCAATGCGCCGGCGATGGTGAGCGTCGCGCCCGGCTCGACGGTGCGGCAGGCGCTGCGGCTGATGCATCAGCACGACGTCTCGCAGCTGCCGGTGATGGACGGCTCGAACTGCATCGGCTCGGTGAGCGACTGGGCGCTCTCGGCGAAGGGCCTCGAGAACAGCAAGCTGCTCGACGCGACGGTGAGCGAGATCATGGAGCCGCCGTTCCCGACCGTGGAAGCGGGACAGCCGGTCGAGTCGGTGGCCAAGCTGCTGTCCAAGTCGAACCCGGCGGTGCTGGTGAGGCGAAACGGCACCATGCAGGGAATCGTCACTCGATCGGATCTGCTGCAGTTCATGATGTCGCGATAGATGACTGGCTACGACCCTGCGATGCGAGATGATCGAGGCTCCGATGGAGAGATGAGAGACGAGGGAGAGAAGGGCGTTCATGGTTAAGGGAACAGGCGGGACAGCCACGAGACCGTTGAAGATCACGGTGCTCATGGGCGGGGCGTCGAGTGAACGCGATGTCTCCTTCGCATCGGGGACTCGCGTCGCGGCGGCGTTGAGGGCGAGAGGGCATTCCGTGACGGGGTTTGATCCGGCGGGGGATGTGCTGACGGTCGACGCAGAAAAGGGATTCCTGAGCGGAGCGGTCAAGAAAGCGCCGCCAACGCCGGAGTACCTGGCGACGCTGCGGATTCCCGGGTCGCTCGGGGAGCATCCGGCGGTGCGGGATGCGGACGTCGTCTTTCTCGGGCTGCATGGCGGGCAGGGAGAGGACGGGACGGTGCAGGCGCTGCTCGACCTGGCGGGGATCACCTACACGGGAAGTGGCCATCTTGCGAGTGCGCTCGCAATGGACAAGGATCTATCGAAGCTTCTCTTCCGGGCGGCGGGAGTGCGGACGGCGGACTGGCTGATGGCGCCCGCGGCCGAGGATGAAGTTTTCAGCGCGCTCGGACTGCCCGTGATCGTGAAGCCGTCGAAGCAGGGATCGACGGTCGGCTTGAGCATCGTGAAACGACGCGAGGATCTCGCGCCCGCGATCGAGCTCGCGTACAAGCACGACGACGAGGTGATGATCGAGGCGTTCATCCCGGGGCGCGAGCTCACCGTCGGCATACTTGGCGACGATCCGCTCGCCGTCGGCGAGATCATCCCCAAGCACGAGATCTACGACTACGAGTGCAAGTACACGGCGGGGATGGCGGTGGAGGAGTTTCCCGCGAAGCTCGATCGCGCGCAGACGGCGGCGCTGCAGCAGCAAGCGCTCGCGGCGTTTCGCGCGCTCAAGCTCGGTGGCTACGCGCGCATCGATTTTCGAATGAGTCCCGATGGGCACTTCTATTGCCTTGAAGCAAATACGCTCCCGGGAATGACCGAAACGAGCCTGATTCCGCAGTCGGCCGAGGCGTGCGGGATCAGCTTTGGCGAGCTGTGCGAGCGCGTCGTGCGGCTCGCGCTGGAACGGAAGAAGGCCCTCGCGCGGGACTAGCCTGAGGCATGCGCCACGCGCGCATTGCATGGCGGTTCGGCCCGTGACGACGCCCATCGGGAATCGTCGAGCAACGAAGGCGCGTCACGGAACCGTCCACTCGCGTGCGTGTTATTAGAAGAGGGACCGCGCAGCACCGCTGAACCCGCGGGCACATGGCGAGCAGCAGAGCAGGGGCAGATGGCGTTTTCCACCGACACTGACGAATCCCCGCGGATGACCCGCGCGGTGCAGGCGTTGATCGCGATCACGGTCGCGATCTACTTCCTGCAGGTTGCGGCGTTGGGGGAGCGCGACGTCTGGAGCTGGCTTGCATTCAAGCGCAGCGACCTGACGCATTCGGTGTGGACGGTGGTGACCTACGCCTTCGTGCACTTCGGGTTCTGGCACATCCTGTTCAACATGTACACCCTGTGGATGTTCGGTCCGCGGGTCGAGCACATGTGGAGTCCGGGGCGTTTCGTCGCCTTCTATCTCTGGTGTGCCCTGGGCGGAGTTCTCGGTCACCTCATGTTCGGCGGCGCCGGCGTGCTGCTCGGCGCGTCTGCGGCAGTGATGGGCGTCATGCTCGCCTATGCGATGCACTGGCCCGACGATGAGCTGCTGCTGTTCGGGGTTTTGCCGATGAAGGTGAAATGGCTGGTCACGTGTCTCGTCGTTCTCGATATCGTGCAGGGAGTCGGCTCGTCAACGATGTCGGGCGCATCGGGTCCGTCGGTCGCCTACACGGCGCACCTGGGCGGGCTCGCGTTCGCGTGGTTCTACCTGCGGACGCCGTCAGCACAGAGCCTCGACCGGCTGCGGCAGCGCATCTCCCCGGTTGCGGACATCCCCGATGAGACTCCGCGAGCGGTGCCCCGTTCGGCCCCGCGCCCGCGCGAGCGCACCAACGAACGCGGGTCGGCGAGCGATGAGGCGGTGGCAAAGAGCAAAGCGGTCGTCGTGAAGCGTCAGGCGCCGCCCGCGCATCCCCGAGCGACGAACGACCCGCGTGCCGAAGCGTTGAACCTCGTGCTCGACAAGATCTCGGCGACCGGGATCCAGAGCCTGTCCACGGACGAGCGAAAGCTGCTCGACGAGATGTCGCGGAAGCTGCGCGGCAACGACTGACCCGGGTCGCAGGGCGCGTTGACAGGGGTCCTGGAAACCCCGGAACCGTCGACTATCCAAAATCCCGGCTCCAAAAAAAGAGCCCCCAGGCAAGTGCCTGGGGGCGGTGCCGCCACGCCGTTCTCGCGGCGGCAACAGCCGGCACAGAGGGTGCCGGCTCGATCTCTTTTGATCCTGCGCAAAGCTAAGAAGACGGACCACAGCGGCGCCAGCCCGGCTTGGATCGCGTATCGGCCCTCTAAAGGCTGAGTACGCATCGGACGTGCCACCAGGCGCGCATTAATTCCTTCTCAGAGTGACCTGAACAGATGGCGCGGGAAGGGTGTTCGACGTTATGATCGTCGCCCGCCACAGCGGTACCCTCCCCCCCACGGAGCCCCCGACCGTGCGTCGCCCCGTCCTCGTTTTCGGTGCGCTCTGCCTGACGGCGAGCGTTGCCTCCGCCCAGAAGATACCAAAGCGCCCGCAGCTGTTCGCCGGTGCGGACACGAACAGCTGGTTTGCCTATTTCCAAGCCGGGCTGTCGGATCTCCGGCGGCGCCCGGACAAGGCTTCTGACGAATTCTACTGGGCGGCGCGGCTGAACCCGAGCGCGCCCGAGCCGCTCTACGCGGGGTGGGTAGCGTACTGGAAGCGGCGCCCAGACCGGTTCTGGGACTACATGGCCGGGAAGAAGTTCATGGTCGAGAACAAGGAGGTCCAGCGGATCGATTCGCTGCGCCTCAGGGCGCTCCAGATCAACCCGATGATGTATCAGGGTCTCTGGATCCAGCTGTTCGAGGACGACGGCCCGATCATGTCGAGCGATCCGGGGATACAGGGGATCGTCGCTTACGCGCACGGCAACCCGGTCCGCGCGGCGGAGCGGCTGGGTGAGGCGGTAAAACGGAAGGAGAACCGCGGCTACCGATACGACCGCGCGCTCGCGCTCTACCAGATCGCCGCATACGACAGCGCGGCGAACGAACTCCAGCTGCTTCTCGACGACATGAAGTCGCGCGAGGAGAAGAAGCTCGTGCGGATGTATCAATCGAAGCAGATGTACCAGTACGGCATCGCGATCGTGATGATGGCGAAAGGTGACACGCTTGCGGCGCGTGACGCGCTCGGCAAGGCACTGACCGAGGACCTGTCGTTTGCGCCGGCACACGTTGCGCTTGCCCACCTTGCAGCGTTCACCGGCGACACAGCGACCGCGATCCAGGAGCTCAGTCAGGCCGTCGAGATCGACAGCACCGACGTCACCGCCCATTTCGAGCTCGGTGTCCACCTCATGATGAAGAACAATACGGAGGAGGCGAAGACGCACCTGCGAAAAGCGATCGCGCTCGAGCCGTATTTTGCGCAGCCATACTTTCCACTCGCCTACCTCCTCGAATACGACGAGAACGCGAGCGAGGCGGCGGAGATGTACAGCGCCTTCGCCGACCGGGCGATGCGCAGCGACGATCATCGTGCCGCAGTAGCCCGGGAGCGCGCCGTGGCGTTGCGGCAACCCGCGGCGAGCAAGCCGTGAGCGCGCATCCTGGGCAAGTGACCCGAGTCTGGCGCGCGCGCGCGGTTGGGGCGTGCACCGCCCTGGCACTGGCAGCGACACCATCACCCGCGGCTGGGCAGGACGCGGCCGCGCCGAAAGTGGTTCGCGCCCGCAGCACCTACGAAGACCTGCAGATGCTGAGCGGGGTGCTCAATCAGCTGCGAGTCAATCACCCCGACTCGCTCGACACGCACGTTCTGCTGATGGCGGCGATCGAGGGGCTGGTGCAGGCGGCCGATCCGCACTCGTACGTCATAACGGCGACGCGGATGGATCCGGCGCGTGAAAAGGCGATGCGGGAAGACAAGCTGTTCCCGGTCGGGATCAACTTCGAGTATTACAGCGGTGCACCGGTCGTGCTCGGACTGACGCCAGGCTCGCAGGCGGCGCGCGAAGACATCCTCCCGGGCGACGAGCTGATCGCGATCGACGGGAAGCCGGTCGCGGCGACGAGCAGCGTCGAGCTCGACATGACGCTGGCTGGTCCGAAGGGGAGCACGACGTCGCTGGTGTTCGAGCGGGAACGCGAGGACGGGTCGGTGGCGCAGCTGACGCGAACCGTCAAGCGCGAGAAGCTGGGCGAGGCCTCGGCTGTGCCGACGGCGTTCCTGTTGCGCCCCGGTGTCGGCTACCTGCGGATCACGACCTTCAGCAACGACCGTGTCGCCGACGACGTCCACAAGGCGTTAGGCACGCTGGAGAGTCTCGGGATGACGAGCCTCGTGCTCGATCTGCGGGACAATGGGGGAGGCCGCGTGGACCAGGCGGCCGATGTCGCGGGAGAATTCCTGCCCAAGGGGGCCGTCGTCTACTCATCCGAGGGGCGAAAGGCGGACATCGCGAAGACGGAAAAAGTCTCGCGCTCGTTTTTCCGCTCCGAAAAGAGCTACCCGATCCTCGCGTTGGTGAACGAGGGAACGGCGAGCGCGGCGGAGCTCGTCGCTGGTGCGCTGCAGGACCACGATCGGGCGCTGATCTGGGGACGTCCAACATTCGGGAAGTCGCTGCTGATGCAGGGATTCCCGCTGCCCGACGGTTCGGTGTTCATGATGGTGATCGGCCAGGTGAAGACACCGTGCGGGCGGGTGATCCAGCGCGACTATCACTCGATCACGCGGCATGACTACTACCGGCGGGCTCGCGCCGAGCGCGACACGATCGGCCGTCCGTCGTGCAAGACGGATCGCGGGCGCACCGTCTACGGCGGCGGCGGGATCTATCCCGACGTCCGTTCGGGGCCGCGCGGTGCGGCGCCGGCGTGGGCGGCACAGGTTGGCGAGGGTGCGATCGCGCTGCGCTGGGCGGCTGCACGCGTCACCGCGGCGCCTGCCGAGTACGCGACCTTCGAGGCGCTCTCGGCGAGCCCGTTACCCGCGACGATGCTCGCCGACTTCCGAAAGTTCGCGCTCGCGCAGGGCGTGACCATTCCCGCCGGCGACGACGCGGACCAGCGGCTCAACCGGATCCTCCTCCCGCGCATCGCCGACGC
>JANMAM010000065.1:0-2451 GCA_031359795.1 Gemmatimonadaceae bacterium | reverse complement strand
TGAACTCGATCCGAGCACCAGCTGCAGAGGGGAAGGCATGCGTCTACAACAAGTGCTGTTGCTGCTGATGCGGATCGGCGCGACGGTGCAGCTCGTGCTCGGGATCGGGTTCTGGACCGGGCACTGGTCCAGCGCGATCGGCACTCATATGTCGATCGGTACCGTGTACGTGCTGCTGCTCTGGTTGATGGCGGTGATCGCGCTCTTCCAGCGACGGAACATCGGCGTGGCGCTGTTGGCCATCCCCTGGGGGTTTGGGGTCGCGATGCTCGGGTATGGGCAGCACCGAATCCTCGAGGGGAGCGACTTCCACTGGATCGTACGGGTGGTGCACCTCGTCGTCGGTGTTGCATCGCTGGCGTTCGCCGAGCGGCTGACAAAACCCGCGGGATCTCCCGACGCCGGCGCGCACCTTCAGCTCAGAACACCGGCGGGGGACTGAAGCCCCCTTCTCGTGCCCACTCGCTGACGAGGTGCCGGACGAGCCCGATCCCGCGCTCCGAGTTTGCGGCAACGAAGATCGCCGCGTGCCGCCGGCGATTGACCGCGAGATAGGCGACGGCGCAGGGATTACCGCCGCTGTGAAAGATGATCGTGTCGCCCTCGGCGTTTACGACCACGAAGTGCCCGTACCCGTGGCGCGCTCCGCCGAAGCTTCCGCGCAGCGCGTCCGCGGTATTCGGCCGCGCCGAGTCGAGCGGCGGGCAGGGGACCGACGGCATCCCTAGTCCCGACGAGTGCGACAGGAGGTGCCTGACGGTGATCGTCGAGTCAAAGCCGCGCGGGGGAGTCCATCCACGCACCATCGCGGCCACCGGCTCGTCGAACGACAGTTCTTTCTGAAGAACGAGCCGAGTGACGAGGATCGCCGTGATCGGCTTCGATACGGACGCGATGTTGAAGAGTGTGGAGTCGGTAACCGGGATGTGGTGCTCGACGTCGGCGACGCCATGACCGCCGGCGATCGTCACCCCCTTGCCGTCGCTCAAGGCGTAAATCGCGCCGGGGAGCGAGTCGCTGTCGATATGTGCGAGCACGATGTCGGAGAATCGTCGCGCGATGTCATCGGGATCGGGAGGGCCTGTCATTGGCGCGGCGGGCGCCGGGTTCCGCGCGCAGGCCGCGAGGGCAAGCATCAGTAGAGCCAACGGTCGGCGACAGTTCATGCGACTCGCTCGGGATAGGGTCCGTGCTGGTACGGGTGCCATCTGCCGATGATTCACCAGATTTCAGGCGATGCGCGTCGGCCGGTACACAGTGACCGCGGAACCCTCGGCGAGGAAGGCCGAGTCGGGGGGACGCGAGAGCATGTTGGCGAAATGCTGACCGTAGAGCTCTTCGACATCACCGGTGACGGTGGCGCGCGCGCTCTGCCAGACGCGCCAGCTCGGGTGCTCAACGCGGTATTCGATCGTGCCGCCGTCGCGCTGGCGGGTGTAGCCCCAATAGTGCTCGGTGATGAACTCCTCTTCCGAGCCGGGCGCGATCGCTTGCGGAATCGCGCCGGTGGTGGCAAGGGTCATGTGCGCCCACCCGCCTGACCGTGGGGCCCAGGAGTAGCTGACGTGGAGCGGATCCCTCGGCGCGCGGGGGGCAAGGTAGTGTCCCATGCGGCGCGTCTCGTACGGCTCGTTGTAGGCGAGGCGCGCGACGAGGGCGATTGCAGGGCGGGGGACGATCTCCTTGATGAAGACGACGCCGCGGCGAACTTCGCTGCCTGACGTGCGTCGGACGTAGAAGCGAAGGTTGATCTCTTCGAACGTCCGGTGGTACGGGATAGGGAGCCCAAGGATGCGGGTATCGGCGAAGAGGAAGCCGACGAGACTCAGCCAGGTGGCGCCGTTATGAGAGTCGAGTTCAGTGCCGCGGGGGACGTGGGGCACGAGGAGGGCGGGGTCCACGCGATAGTTGAGCATCGCGAGGTGGCGCCAGGAGGCGGTGAGGAAGGGGGGAGCGTTCACTGCATCGATTTATTCTTGGGACAGAAAACGTCGCGCTCGCAGGCCGGCGCAAACGCGAACGACGACGCCGGATTCGGCGTCGTCGTCGCTTCCCGACACATTGGTGGCGGGACTTCGCGCAGCGTCAGGAATCGCGCACTAGTAGCCGGGATTCTGCGTGATGCTCCCGCCCGATTTGTCGATCTCGCTCTGGGGAATCGGATAGAGATAGTTGCGGTCCTGGAAGTTCTTGCCGACTGCGCCGAGTACCGACTTGGCGAGCTTCCACCGTTTCAGGTCGTTGAAGCGCTGGGACTCGAATCCCAGTTCGACGCGGCGCTCGTGCACCAGCCAGGTCATGACCTGCGCTTTGCTCGTCGACGCCGGCCGATCGGGCAGCGTGCCCGCCGGCGCGAGCGATCCGTTGACTCGAACGCTGGTGCGAGCCCGGGCGCGGATCGTATTGATGATCGCGATTGCCTGAGGAAACGCCCCGGTCTCGTTGTACGCT
>JANMAM010000042.1:0-10190 GCA_031359795.1 Gemmatimonadaceae bacterium | reverse complement strand
GCGTCGGGCGCGAAGTCGCTCCAGCCAATGGCGCGCCGGATCAGCCGGGCGTCGGGATCCGGCGTCAGGTACGGGACGACGACGACCCGCTCGAGCGATGGCAGCCCGTCCACGATCTCGCGGACCCGCTCGAGGCAGTCGATCTCCTTGCCGGCGTAGCGATACCCGTCGGCAGAGAAAAGCAACTTCGGTTCGATCTGCCCGAATCGGTCGAGCACGCCCTTCACTCCGAAATCGGGCGAGCACGACGACCAGAGCGCGCCAATGCTCGCGGCGGCGAGCATCGCGATTGCCGCTTCGGGAACGTTAGGGAGGAAGCCGGCGACGCGGTCGCCCCGTACGACGCCCATTGCCCGCATCGCGCGCGCGACCTGGGCGACTTCGTCGCGCAGCTCGTCGAAGGAGATCGTGCGATAGCACCCGCGCTCGTTCCAGGCGATGACCGCCGCCTCGGGCCCGCGATGTCGCAGCAGGTTCTCGGCAAAGTTGAGCCGGGCGCCAGTAAACCAGCGCGGGCCAAGCTCGGGATGGGGAGGCGCCATCCGATCGAGGCCGATGACGACGTCGTCCCAGGGATCGCCGTGCTCTCGTTCGTCGCAAACGACGTCGAACCACTTCCAGATCGCCGGCCAGAGCTGCGCTGGCTGCTCAACGGACCAGCGATAGAGTGCCGGATAGTCGAGCACTCCATCGGCGCCGCATTCCCGGGCGAAGCGCATGAAGGCGGTCATCTGCGCGTCGCGGATCTGCGACGCCCGGGGCGACCAGACCGGCTGCGCCAAACCTACGCCTTCCCCCCCGATGCGCGGACCTCGGAGTGGTCGCCGATGTTCACCTCGCCGCTGATCCCGCTCAGCACGACGTCGTCGCCGACCAGTGAATTCGTCAGCTTCGCGTGCGAGAGTTTCGACTTCACCCCGACGATCGTGTCGCGCAGCTCACAGTCCTCGACCGTGCTGCCCTTCCCGATCGACACGTTAGGCCCGATGCGCGAGTTGCGAATGGTGACCCCATCCTCGACGTAGACCGGATCGATCACGGTGCTCTTCGCATCGGCATTGTCGGGACGGCGCGCGGCGCCGCGGCCGAGTATGACCTGGTTCGTCTCGAGGAGCGTGTCGAGCTTTCCGGCGTCGTACCAGCCGGCAACGTCGATGGCGCGGATCTTCGCGCCCTTGTCGATCATGTACTGGAACGCATCGGTGAGGTAATACTCCCCCTTGTTCGTCGGCTGCTTCAGCACATGTTCGATGCCCTCGAACAGCAGCTGCCAGTTCCTGATGTAATACAATCCGATGTTGGCGCGCTTCGAGATCGGCGTCGACGGCTTCTCGACGATCTGCGTCATGTTGCCGTCCTTGTCGGTGACGACGACGCCGAAGCGCTGGTAGTCGTCGACTTCCTTCGTCCAGATGATGCCGTCGACATCCAGTGTTTTGATCACGGACAAGTCGGCGTCGAAGATCGTGTCGACGAAGATGATCAGGACCGGATCGTCGACGAAGGGCTTCGCGAGCTGCACCGCGCCGGCGGTTCCGTCCTGCACACGCTGCTCGACGAATACCGACTTGAACTTGTACTTGGCCTTGACGTGCGCCTCGACCTTCTCCTTTAGGTGGCCGGTCACGTAGATGATCTCGTCGACGCCGCCGAGCCGCTCGAGATCGTCGAGGATGTAATCCATCACCGGCTTTCCGGCGATCTTGAGCATCGGCTTGGGCGTGACGTGCGTGTGCGGCCGGAGGCGCGTGCCCTTCCCGGCGAGCGGAATGATCACCTTCATGCTTTGCTCGTCCCCTCGCGTCCGTAGCGATCCTGAAGTCGTACGACGTCGTCGAGCTCCGGAGTGGAAGCTTCGAGCACGTCGCAATCGGTCACCGCTTCCATGTAATGCACCGTTCCCGGCGTGATCCGGAACGCGTCGCCCACCTTCAGCTTCATGTCCTTGATCTCTTCGCTTCCGGGCAGCTTCACCCAATAGATCAATTCCCCGGCGAGGAGATAGACCGTCTCATCCTTCTTGTTGTGATACTGCACCGAAAGCGCGTGACCCGCTTTCACGTGGAGGATCTTCCCGACATATCGGTCGGTCTTCGCCCAGATGGTTTCGTGTCCCCATGGTTTGGGCACGGTCGTCACGTCAGTCGGTCCGCTCATCGCTCCCGTCGTCGTTCGATTTGTCGCGCTTCTCGGCGCGCCGTGAAGATGCACTATCCGCACCGAGCGCGGCAGGGCCTCGGCGCGGCCCGGCATGGCTCCTGCCTCGTCGGAGTGCATGCTCCTCGCACCACGCTACATCCCGCGCCTCGCGGCGCTGGTCGGCCTGTTCACAAGGTACGGCCTTTCCGATTTTGCCAAACAGCAGGGATTGATCGCTCTCGCACCCGATTCGGCCGAGCCAGGGCCACTCGATGGGGAGATCGCCGAGCGGGCCCGCGCTTTCCGGAAGAAGCTCGTCGAGCTCGGACCCGCCTACATCAAGCTCGGTCAGGTGCTGTCGACCCGTCCCGACCTGCTCCCGGAGCCATTCGTCCGCGAGCTCGACAAGCTGCAGGATGACGTCGGTCCGATCCCCTTCGACGACGTCGAGAAGACCATCCAGGAGGAGTTCGGCGCTCGCATCAGCAAGTTGTTCGGCTCCTTCGACGAAGAGCCAATCGGCACCGCGAGCCTCGGCCAGGTGCACGCGGCGACGCTGCGCGACGGGCGGGACGTCGTCGTCAAGATCCAGCGTCCGAACATTCGCGAAGCACTGATCGACGACGTCGCCTTCTTTCGCGAGGTCGCGGCGTTCCTCACGTCGCACACCGAAGCCGGTCGCAAGATCGACATGGTCGGGGTCATCCAGCAGCTCGAGCGCGCCCTGTCCGACGAGCTGGATTACCGGATCGAGGCCCGCAACGCCGCGAATTTCCGGCGCGCGCTGGCCGAGTTCCCACGGCTGCTCGTGCCACGGATCATCGAGGCGTACACATCGCAGCGCGTGCTGACGATGGAGCGCATTCGCGGGATCAAGATCGACGCGGTGCCGCGGATCAGTCGCGTCGAATACGACTTCACCAAAGTCGCCGACGAATTCGCGAAGGCCTACCTCAAGCAGATCGCGATCGACGGGCACTTCCACGCCGATCCACACCCCGGGAACGTGTTCGTCGTGATGCCGGGGCCAGTCAACCCGCGCACGCCGGCCGAAGTGGCGGCGACCAATCGGCGCGGCACGCAGCGCGAGGCACTGACACCACTTTCGAAGCTGGAACAGACCGCGCAGGCAGAGGCGACGGCAGAGGCGGCGATGGACATGCCGGGCGCCGATGAGCCCAAGCTCGCGCTGATCGACTTCGGGATGACCGCGCACCTCGCCGGCCCAGTGCGCGATCGCATCGTGAGCCTGCTGCTCGATCTCGCCGACAACCGCGGTCACGGGGTGGCCGAGACGATGGTCGAGATGGGGGTGACTCTCGAGGGATTCGACCGGCAAAGCTACGTGCGGGAGATCGCCAACCTCGTCGCACAGAATTACGATCTCTCGATCGGCGAGGTGAAGCTGGGGCGCGTGCTGTATCAGGTCATCAACATCTCGTACACGCAGGGGCTCCGCCTGCCGGCCGAGCTGACGCTGCTCGCGAAAGCGCTGTTCAACCTGGATGCGATCAGCGCCGCGCTCGATCCGAGTTACAGCCCGATCGAGGCGATTCGCGAGTACGGGACGCGCATCGCCAACGAGCGGTCGAAGGAGGAGATGTCGTGGCGGAGGTTGTTCCGCACGGCGAGCCAGACCACCGATCTCGTGTCGGCGCTGCCGCACCGGCTCGACCAGTTCACGGCGAAGCTCGCCGCGAACGAGTTGAGCATGACGGTGGATTCGCCGCAGGTCGGGGCGCTGACGCGCAGCCTGCAGAAGGTGGCGAATCGGATCTTCACGGGGCTGGTGCTGACCGGGCTCCTGATCGCGAGCGGGATGCTCCTTCCCTACTGGCGCGGGCTGGGCACGGCCGGCTTCATCGTCGCGGGGGCGATCGGGCTGATGATGGTGGTGAACATCCTGATCACCGACCGGGGGAGCGGGCGGGATCGTTAGGCAGGCGAAGGCGCGGGCGCTGTCACCAGAAGCTGCCTAACGTGAGCTGGATGCGGTCGGCGAGGGCTTCCGAGCTGTAGGCACGAACCGGCCGCGTCGTGACGACCGATGTGCCGCGCGCCACCGGGAAGTCGACGTGGACACGGACATCGCGGTCGAACACCCAGCCGCGGAGCATCACCCCGAGCCCCGCGTCGGCGGCGTGGCCGCCCGAACCGAGCAGGGCACCGTCGGCAAACACCGTTCCCCAGATCGCCAGCGGGCGGGAGCCCGCCGTCAAGGACTTGAGGCGCAGTCCATGCTCCGCGTTGAGCGCGAAGACGGCCGCCCCGGTGTTCACCAACGGAGCGAAGCCGCGCACTCCCGCGCCGCCTAACGGCACGCCCCTGACGTCGCCGCGGGCGAGGATGCCCCCACGCGGCCGGATGAAGGGGTTGAACAGCGTCTGGTAGGGATCGCGGGAGGACGCGAAAATGCGTCGCTGCAACGGCGTTTCGTCGCTCGCGAACCCGGCAAACCCGCGAAGCGACAATATTCTGGCGCTGTCCGCGCCAAAGCTCCCGGTGCCCTTGAGCCACGCCTCACCGCGGGCGTATCCACCGGTCTCGGTCCCGGCCCCCTTGTTCCCACGCGCGACTCCACCCGAGATGCTGACCCCCAGCTGCGGGCTCCAGCGCGCCCGGCTGAAGCGCATCGCCTGCTCCAGCTTCAACTCGCCTATGCGCGATTCGTCCCAGCGATCGGGGAGGTACCCGAGGCCGCGCGGCGCCGTGTAGGTGAGTCCAATCGAGCGCGTGACGTTGGTGCCACGCGCCATCACGTAACGGCTCGCGTCCCAGCCGTACGAGAGCTCGGCGCCCGCCGCGCCGTCGAGAGTCCACGCTGTCGTGCGAAGCCCCATCAGTGGACGTCCGCGCCAGGGCAGCGTCGGGTTCTCGTGAATCCACCATAGCTGCAGCTTCCGCAGGTAAGCCGAGTCGGCGCGCGTCGCTGGCACCCGGCTGCTGAAGACGATGCCTGTCTCGTCGCGATCGACCTGCCCCTGGTAATTGCTGCGCGAGCGCACTCCGCCGACGAAGTGATTCGCCGTCGAATACCAGGCGATCGGCGACACGGCGTTGATCATCCGGTCGCGGCTGACCTGATCGAGGAACGGCCAGTCGAAGGTAGTCCTGACCATCTGCTCCGGTGCCGGGCGGAACGGGTTGATGCTCGGTGCGACATCGTTGCGCCGGTCCCAGTCCTCGGTCGTCCGGAGCGGGTCGAGCCGCACCGCCCGCGGTTTCTCTGCGGTGCGTACCTCGATCCACTGGTCGTCGGCGTCGCTCGTGCCGCGGGCGATCGTCCAGCCGGTGCTGGTGAGCACGCCTAACGGCGGCGGCTCGCGATACTCCGCGCGCCGCTTGACGCGCCCGCGCGTGAGCCAGCTGCCGTCAGGCTGCTTCTTCCGCTCGTACCGGGTGAGGGCGTAGTCGGTGACTCCGGTGCGGCGCACCCACTGGTCGAAGAACCAGCCGAGCGACTGGCCGTGGACCGACTCGGCGGTGGTCCGCATCGCGCGCTCGTCGACGTGCTGGAGTGCCCAGTCGGCATAGTAGCGGTGCATGAAGGCGACAAAAGCGCTGTCGCCTAACGCGTCGCGGAGCGCGCCGTACATCAATTCGGCGCGGTCGTAGATCATGCCGTTGTAGATCCCGAACTCGCTGAACAGGTCCGAGCGCGTCCCGATCGGCTGTGCGCGGCCGATGAACTCGAGGCGGTTCTGGCTGAGCTGGAGCGCGTCGGCCCCCTGCGGCCGAGGCGCATGCCGGCGATACCCCGTTGGCCGGACGACGATGCTGTCCTTCCCGCCGCGGTGCGCGCGGTCCTGCGGCGTGTTCCCTTCGGCCCACGAGGTCTGGTAGGATGTGAGTCCTTCGTCCATCCACCCCGAACGCCACTCGTTGTTGGCGAGGATGCCGAAGGTGAAGATGTGCCCGCCCTCGTGCAGGATCAGTCCCTGTGAGGGGGAGCCGTTCATCATCATCATCGGAAACTCGGTCCCGCCGCCATCGACCCGATGCAGGTTGATCATCTGCGGATAGGCATACGGGCCGTAGACGTGCTCGAGCCAGTCGAGCGCGATCTTGGTGCGCGTCACCGCGGTGCCGTTGCCCCAGCCCGATTCGTCACCCGGCCGGTAGAGCACATGAATGGCGACGGTGTCCCAGGTCGTCACGCCCGTTGGCGCGGCGACCAGGTCACGTGCGCGGACGTAGGCGGCGCCCTCGTAGCGATAATCGGGCGATGTGCTCCAGGCGAACTCGTGGATATTCTCGCCATGAAAGCGAACCGCCTTCTCGCCCGCGCCTAACGCTGGCGCCGGGAGTGCGGGGATGCGGTACGGGGCAAGCGACGACACTACCAGGTCGCCCCACTTCTTCGCGCGCGCCCACCCCGGATCGCCCGACACGACCAGTCCCGTGCCGGCGACGACCTGGTCCTCGCGCAGAATCAGCGTGACGTCGAAGGTGCCGAACTCCCCGTACATCTCGCCCGCTGGCCGGAGGGCGTACGGCTGCCAGCCGCCGTTGTCGTACACGGCCACCTTGGGATACCACTGCGAAAAATCCCAGCTGCGCCCGCGATGTGCCTGACGGCGCGGAACAGTCGAGGCCCGGGCCTCCCAGGCGAAGGTGACGACCGCCGTGTCACCCGGAGCGAGAGGACGCGGCAGCGCGAAATGCGCGACGGTGCTGTCGGGCGAGCCTGGATAGTCGACGCGAACATCGGTCCCGTTCACCTTGGGCGCGCGGGTGAACCGCTCGTAGCCGTAGTCCGGGTCCTTCAGGCTCTGAAAGCGGACCCGGCCCTCGCGCTCGTCTACCGCGCTCCACTGCGATCCCGGCCGAAACGCGTTCAGGTACTGGTGCACGTACATCTCGCGAAGCGTATCGCGCGAGCTGTTGACATACACCATCCGCCCTTCGGCCACGAGCTTCTGCGCCTCCTCGTCGAGGCGCGCCGTTATGGTGTAGTCGGCTCGCTGCCGCGCCGTCGAGGGTGGACGCCCCGACGGCGCGGTGACGAAGGTGTCAGGCTGCTGCTGAACGGCGAGAAACGCAAAGGCGAGTGCAAGCATCGTGGCGGGTGTGGGTCAGGCGTGCATCGTATCGCCCAACCCGCACTCCCGCTACGGGGTCACGGGCCCGCGGCGTCTACCAGATGTGGACCCGCGCCTCGGGGGGCCGCCACATCGCCTGGCCGGGCTGCACATTGAACGCTTCGTAGAACTCCGGAATGTTTGACATCGGCCCAAGCACGCGCCACTTCGCCGGCGCATGCACGTCCGACAGCAGCCCCGAACGGAGCGATGCGTCGCGCTGCTGCGACATCCACCCGATCGCGTAGCCAAGGAAATAGCGCTGGACAGGCGTCAGGCCGCCGATCGGCTTGCCCTCCCTGTACTGCTGCGTCTTCTTGAACGCATCGAGGCCGAGCAGGACGCCGCCGTAGTCGGCGATGTTCTCGCCGAGCGCGGCCTTGCCGTTGATGTGCATGCCCGGCAGCGGCTCGTAGGCGTCGAACTGCTTGCGCATCACCTCGGCCCGCTCCTGGAATTTTGCGGCGTCCTCCGGCGTCCACCACTCCTTGAGGTTGCCGGCCGCGTCGAATTGACGGCCCTCGTCGTCGAAGCCGTGGGTGATCTCGTGGCCGATGGTGCTCGCCGCGGCGTATCCGTAGGCGACCGCGTCGTCAACGTTCGCGTCCCTCACGCCGGGAATCGCGAAAATCGCCGCAGGCAGCACGATCTCGTTGTTCGACGCGCTGTAGTACGCGTTGTAGGTCTGCGGCGTCATCCCCCACTCGGTGCGGTCCACCGGCTTGCCGAACTTCGACAGCATGTCGTCCCATCCCCAGCGCGCCGCGTTCATCATGTTTGTCGCGTACGACTCGCGGCCAATGACGAGTGCGGAATAGTCCTTCCACTTGTCGGGATAGCCGACCTTGGGGGTGATCGCAGCAAGCTTCTGGCGTGCCTTCGCCTTGGTCGAATCACTCATCCAATCGAGCTGGTTGATGCGATTCAGGTAGGATGCGCGAATCGCTTCGACCATCGCTGCGTAGCGCTGCTTCGCAGTCTCGGGGAAGTACTCCGTCACGAAGATGCGCCCGAGCACCATCCCCATGGCGTTGCCTTCGCTGTCCAGCGCGCGCTTCCAGCGTGGGCGCTGCTCCTTCTGCCCCGTCAGCTGCTGCGCGAAGCGGAAGTTCTCCGCGTCGAACGCATTACTGAGGAACGGCGCGTAGTTCGAAAGCAGCTGGAGCCGCAGGTAGTCCTGCAGCACGGGCACCGGGGTCCGCCTGACGATGGTGTCCACCGCGGCGAGGAACTGGGGCTGTCCCACCAGCACGTAGCCCGGCCGAAGATTCCAGGCGGCGAGGCGTGCAGTCCAATTGATCGAGGGGGTCAGCCGTGATGTCACCTCGGCCGGAGACATCTTGTTGTAGTTCAGGTTCGGGTCGCGCAGGTCCTCGAGCTTGCGCGACGCGGTGGCGAGCGCGGTCTCGAACGTCATGACGTTCGCCGCGGCGGCCTTCGCGCTCGCTTCGTCGCGGCCGAGGAGGACGAGGTTCCGCCCGAGGTGCGCGACGTATTCGCCCCGCACGCGCGTGACACCCGTGTCGCGGTTGAAGTAGAAATCACGCTCGGGAAGCCCGAGTCCCGCCTGATAGATGTGCACCGCCATCACGTCGCTCGCCTTCTCGTCCTGTCCGACATAGATGCCAAAGAACGCCTGCACGCCTAACGGCTGGAAGGAGAACGCAACGTCGATCGCGTCGGCAGCGGTCCGCACCGCCCCGATCCGCGCCATCTCGGCGTCGAGCGGGCCCGCGCCAAGACGTTCGGCAAGCGCGGTGTCCATCGCCGTGGACCAAAAGTCGCCGATCTTCTGCTGATCGCTGCCGGGCGCGCCACCGCGGGCCACGGCGTCGCCGTTGATCCTGAGGAGGCTCGTGCGCAGCTCGTCGTTGACGACGTTTCCGATTCCCCAGCGGGACTCGGACGCCGGAATTGGATTCCGCTTCAGCCAGCCGCCGTTGGCGTACTGAAAGAAGTCGTCGCCAGGGCTGACGGTGGTGTCGAGGTTTGCGCGGAGGAAATCCGACTCCGGCGCAGTGGTCGCAATCTTCGGTGCCTGTACACAGCCAAGCGCGACGAGACCGGCGAGCGCGAGATATCGCATCGTATGCGCGGTGTTGATGTGAGGAACGTGCGGCATGATACCGGAACGTGGTCAGGGTTGCCTGGCCGCGCCAGTGAGCGGCGGCCGCACCGCGGGCTGCCGGCCGGGAACTTACATATTCCTTGCGAAGGACGAGCGCAGGACGAGACCAATGCAACGGGGCGGCGCTCGTCGCGCCGCCCCGTTCCTCCGGCCAGGCATGCCTAACGTGCGAGACTACTTCTTCGCGCCGCCAGCAAGCATCTGCTTGCGGAGCAATCCGAGGCGCCGCTTCACCGAGCCGTCCATCACCGTGTCGCCCATCTTCACGACGACGCCGCCGATGATGCTCGGGTCGACGTTGACGTGCGGCACGACGGTCTTTCCGAGTGTCTTGCCGAGGCTCGCCGCGATCGCCTCGGTCTCATCCTCGCTCGGCGCCTTGGCCAGCGTCACCTGGGCGTGGACGCGGTTTTCGACGTTGTCGAGCAGCGCGAAGTACTCGGTGGAGATCTGCGGAATGAGCATCTGCCGCCGGTTTGTCACGAGCGCCTGGAGGTAGCGAACGAACAGCCGCGGCGCGCGATCGGAGAACGCCTTGCCGAGGATCTCCTTCTTCTGGTCGGCGCTGACCTTGGGCGACTCGAGGAAGCGGCGCAGGGTGGCGTCACTGCCCATCGCCGCCGAGACGTCGGCGAGCATCTTTCCCCACCCGCGCGGATCCTCGGCCTTCTGCGCGAGCGAGAGAAAGGTCTCGGCGTAGTTCTTCGCGATCGTGACGGGGCGCATCAGTTCTTGCGGACGTTGGAGCTGGCGAGGTAGCCCTCGACGAGCTTCCGGTTCGCGCTATCGTCGAGGTTGCGCTCGATGACCTTGCTCGCCGCGGCGATCGCGAGATCAACGGC
>JANMAM010000221.1:0-23329 GCA_031359795.1 Gemmatimonadaceae bacterium | reverse complement strand
CACGCCCCAAGATGAACCCTCCCAGAGCTTCGAGCTCTCTTGAAGGGCCGTGGGAGACCACCACGTCGATAGGCCGCCCGTGGACAGTCCGCAAGGACTTCCAAGCGCAGCGGTCCTAATCGCCCGAGCGGCTTGACTTTCAATCATTGAAAGCGTCTTTGACGCTTTCTCCGAGCAGAGCCCGCATCAATCGATGCATCGCGTAATCGCAAACGCATCCGACATTCCTCAATCCACCACTTGCTCTTTTCGCTGGCGACTAGAGCGTAGGGGCCACACCCGTTCCCATTCCGAACACGGTCGTTAAGCCCTACAGCGCCGATGGTACTCCGATCGCGAGATCGCGGGAGAGTAGGCCGTCGCCGGCACCTGCTGGTGCTGCCCCACAAGGCAGCAACTGAATTCTCAAAAGGCCGCGCAGCTCGACTTGAGCTGCGCGGCCTTTTGCCGTTCTTGCACTAGCGACGGCCGATGTCCCCGGCTACGCGTATCACCACCGCGTATCATCACAGCGTATCGCCACCGCGCATCGCTGCACCGTTTCTTGCGAGATAGTGTGCCATGTCACGTATCCCTGCTGTTCCCCTCGCCGCCGGCGTCGCGGGCATCGCCAGCGGAGTTCTTCTCCTGCGCGCACAGCATAGTCGCAAGCGCATGGAACGGTTTGCTGCCGCGACGCTCGAGACACTCCTCAATGCGATCGACGCGAACGATCGTGACACCGGCGCTCACGTCCGCCGCGTCGCGACGTACGCGTTGATCCTGGCCGATGAAGCAGGCCTCGATGACCGGCAGCGCCGCAGCGTCGAACGGGTCGCTCTCTTCCATGACATCGGGAAGATCCACGCGGCGCTGTTCGACATCATCCACGAGGAGACCTCACTCACCCCAGCGGAGCGCCGGGCCATCGACACCCACCCGCACCGCGGAGCGACCGTCCTCAGTCCTGTCGCGAAATTCTATCCCGACCTCAGCGAGGGGGTGCTGTCCCACCACGAACGCTGGGACGGTAACGGTTACCCTCGCAAGCTGCGCGGCCCGAAGATCCCACTTGCCGCACGGATCGTCGCGATCGCCGACACCTTCGACGTCGTCAGCCACGGGCGCCGCTATCAGCGCGGCATGTCGATTCAGAGCGCCGCCGACGTCATCTCGCGCGGACGGGCCACGCAATTCGACCCGGCCCTCGTCGACCTGTTTCTCTTCCCACCGGTCTTCGAGCGTGTCCGCGAAGCCAAGCGCTCCTTCCGGGCGCCGCGAATCCCGCAGTCAGGCGACCGTCGCGAGGCAACCGTCGAGCGCGAGGCGCCCGACGTGCGTTTCCGCTGGCGCCACGCGCAGCCTACTGAGGACGGCGGTGTGGACCAGGGATCGCGCGCGAAGCGTTAGGCGCCGCGCCCCCGGTCCGCGCGGCCGCGTCGCGTGACCGCCTCACGGCGGCAACGGCGCGCTCGTGCGACCTGTAATCCACGTGAAACTCGTGGTGCCCGTCCGGGTGTGCAACGAAATACCGGTACGGCACCGACGCCGGATTCAACGCGGCGATGATCGAGGCCCGCCCGGGCGAGGCGATCGGACCCGGTGGTAGTCCCGCGTGCTCGTAGGTGTTGTACGGCGAGTCCACTCGCAGGTCCTTGTAGAACAGTCGCGGCGAGTGGCGGCCTAATGCGTACTGCACCGTGGGGTCGGCCTGCAGACGCATCCCGATCCGCAGCCGGTTCAGGTACACCGCCGCGATGACCGGACGTTCAGCAGGGAGCTTCGCCTCCTTCTCGACGATCGCTGCAAGCGCCATGATGTCGTGTCGCGACAGCGCGATCTGCTGCAGTCGCTCGTTCCACGCTGGCTCCCAGACCTGCTCGAAACGCCTCACCATCGTCTCGACTGCACTCCGCGCTGTCGTCCCGTCGGCGAAGGAGTACGTGTCTGGAAAGAGATATCCCTCGAGGGTCGGCGTCGGAACGTCGAGCCGCCGCCGCGCGGCGCTGTCGCGCGTCGCGGCGAGCACCGAGTCCTCCGCCACGCCTAACGCTCTGGCGAGCAACGGCGCGATGTCGGCAATCGCATACCCCTCGGGAATGGTCACCGTCCTGATCAACCCCGTCCCCTCGGTCAGCGCGCTGACGGCCGCGCTCCATGACATCCCGCGCGACATGACATACGTCCCGGCCCGAATGCGGCGGTCGTGTCCGCCGAGCGACGCGTACGCCCGGAAGATTCTCGCCGATCGGACCACACCGGCTTTCTCGAGCGAATCAGCGGCAACGCGGAACGTCGCTCCCGGGGGGATCACCACCCGCACCGTCCCTGTCCCGCGACCGCATGCAGCGCCGAGGACCACGAGCAGCAGCGCGCTCAGTGTCGCGACGCGGAGGCGGTCAGCCCGCATCGTTCGGCCCGGATCCGGACGCCTCGTCCGCGCCATCGACCGGCGAGCGCTCTGCCAGTCGCAGCGCGTGCTGCAACAGTACCGTCGCGGCGAGCGAGTCGACGTCGCCCGCTCTGCCCTTCGTCGTGCCGCCAAGCTCACGCACCGCACGCAACGCGATCGCTGTCGTGTAGCGCTCGTCGACGAGTATCACCGGCATTCCGGTTCGACCCTCGAGCGCGGAGGCGACCGTACGCACCTCGCGCGACCGATCGGTCTCGCCACCCGATTCGTCCAGCGGCAGGCCAGCCACGAAGCCTTGCGCGTCGAGTGCCTCGGCGCGCCGGATCACTTCCGCGATCGGAGGGCGCTTGCCAGCACGCCGCAGGATGTGCCCAGCGGGTGAAGCGATCGTGCCGGACGGGTCGCTGATCGCCAACCCGATGCGGCGCTCACCCCAGTCGAGAGCAAGGTATCGATTGAGCCTGGTCACTCGCGCGATGTCGTGGATCGTCAGCCCTGCGCCATCGCAATAAAGAACTCGCGGTTGTTCTTCGTGGCGGACATCTGCCGAAGCAGGAATTCCATCGCCTCGGCTTCCGGCATGTCCGCGAGGAAGTTCCGAAGCAGGAAAACGCGGTTGAGCTCTGCCTTGTCGAGTAGAAGCTCTTCTCGCCGCGTCCCCGACTTCTGGATGTCGATCGCCGGAAAGACGCGCCGGTCGGCAATCTTGCGGTCGAGCACGAGCTCCATGTTGCCGGTGCCCTTGAACTCTTCGAAGATGACTTCGTCCATTCGCGAACCCGTTTCGATCAGCGCCGTCGCGACGATGGTCAAGGAACCGCCCCCATCGATGTTTCGCGCTGCCCCGAAGAACCGCTTCGGTTTGTGCATCGCTCCGGCGTCGACGCCGCCCGACAGGATTTTGCCGGAATGCGGCATCACGACGTTGTGCGCACGGGCGAGCCGGGTAATCGAGTCGAGCAGAATGACCACATCGTGGCCGTGCTCGACAAGACGCTTTGCCTTCTCGATCACCATGTCTGCGACCTGCACATGCCGATCGGCTGCTTCGTCGAAGGTCGAGCTGATGACCTCAGCGCGCGAGCCGACATTCGCGTGCATGTCGGTGACTTCTTCAGGGCGCTCGTCGATGAGGAGGATGATGAGCGTGACCTCGGGATGATTCTCGAGGATCGCGTTCGCCATCTTCTGCATCAGCACCGTCTTGCCGGCGCGCGGAGGAGCGACGATCAAGCCCCGCTGCCCTTTTCCGATTGGCGCGAGGAGGTCGACAATGCGCATGCTCAAATCGCCGTCCTTCGGCTCGAGTCGTATGCGCTCGTCGGGATACGTCGGACGGAGGTTGTCGAAGCTACCGCGCTGCTTCGCCTTCTCCGGATCGTCACCGTTGATAGTTTCTACCTTGAGCAATGCGAGATACCGTTCCCACTCCTTGGGAGGACGAACCTGTCCGGAGATCGTGTCGCCGGTACGCAGATCGAACCGCTTGATCTGTGACGGCGAGACATAAATGTCGTCGGGCCCGTAGAGATAGTTCCAGTCCTGACTGCGGAGAAATCCATACCCCTCTGCAAGGATCTCGAGGGCACCGTTGCCGGTGAGTACCGTCTCTGCATCGAGGAGAATCTGCTCGATGCGAAAGATGAGATCCTGTTTTCGGAGTCCCGTGATGTTGCCGATCCTGAGCCCGTCCGCCATGGTCTGAAGCTCGGGCACTGACATGCGCTTCAGCTCGACGATGTCCACGGTACTGGGCTCGCGGTGCTTGAGCGCTGGCGGGGCGGGAGTAGCACGGGGGACGCCGCGGGATGGCGTGGGCTGCGGAGCGAGCGCCGGGTCGGGTGCGCATCGACGCTGGCTCGAAGCTACCAATGCCCCGGAGGAGAAGCAAGAGAGCGGCGGAGCAGGGCCGCGGCGAGTTATCGCGACCGGCCACGGCCTGCCCTAACGCGACGACGCCGGCTTCAGAATGCGACGTAGCGCATCGGGTGGGCGCGCAGGTCGGCAATCAACGCGGTCAACTCCTTCTCGGTCGCCGTCAGCTGCCTGGTGAGCGCGCTGTCGTGAAGCACGCGGCCAGCCGATCCGCGAGGCTCGTCGAGCATCGCGCGAGCCAACGTGATGTCATTCCGCAGCGACGTCACCGTCCGCATCAGCGACGTGTCGCGCTTGAATCGCCCAACCACGCTCTGGTCGCTCGCGATCAGCGTTCGCAGGCTGTCCGCTTGCGCGAGCGCGTGTTGTGCTCGTGCCATGGCTCGTCCTGTCCCACCATTCACGACGCGGGCGACAGTCCCATTGCCGTGGAGCGCGCGATTCGCGAGCCGGGCACCGCGATTGACAACGATGTCGACCTTGAGCGCGTCGTCGTTGAGAAAAGCTCCGGTCGTTCCTTCGACGGTTCCAAGCTGGGTCCGAAGGTCCTTCACGTTCGCGATGATCGCCGGGAAGTCGCGCGAAGCGAGCGCGATGCGCGACGCGACGCCCTCGGGATCGCCCTGCGGGAGTGAGTGGAGCGTGTCCCCTTCGCTGATGATCGGCGCCGTCGATTTCGGATTGCTGAGCGACACCACCGGAGCACCGATCAGCGTCCCACCGGAGGTGATTCGCGCGACCGCATCCCGACGAACGTATTTCACGTGGCGCTTCAACAGGTCCATCACGACCAGGATACTCGCGCCAGTGTCCGCCGACGGCGGCAGAAACTCCACGCGGAGTACCTGCCCGACTGGCTGCCCCTCGAGCCAGACCGGCGTTCCCTTCATTACGCCTCGGGCCTCGGCCATCGATGAGTAGACTCGGATGGTTGCGCCGTGGAGCGCCCCGACCCGCGCGAACGACAACACCGCGATCCCGCCGATCACAATGACGGCGAGCGAGATAAGACCGGGCAGCAGCGACCGCCAGTTCTGGGTGCGAGGCATGTGTGGAGAGAACGTCGTGTCTGCTGGAGGCAAGTCACGAGCCACCCGAGGCGGCGCGCGAATGCGAACAGCGCGCGATCGTCGTCGACGACCGCGCGCTATTCGTTGATCTCGTTCCTACGTGCGCGAGGCGGGATTCGAACCCACGACCTTCGCCTCCGGAGGGCGACGCTCTATCCAGCTGAGCTACTCGCGCAAATACGAACGGGCTCTACGAGCCCGTTTCAAGATGGTCGGGGCGACTGGATTTGAACCAGCGACCTCCTGCTCCCGAAGCAGGCGCGCTACCGGGCTACGCTACGCCCCGCCGACGCTCTTTCTATCGTGTGCTGCAAGGCACGCAGTGCGCCCGGAGAGACTCGAACTCCCAACCTTCTGATCCGTAGTCAGATGCTCTATCCAATTGAGCTACGGGCGCCAGATACTGCGCGAGCGTCAAACGACGGTGCCGCTCATTGCCGGCGAGTATCGTCCGAAGCAGGGGAAACCTAGTCCTCGCTGGTAGGGCAGTCAACCCCGCGCATCATGCTCTGGCCGCGAACGCGACAGGCGTGACGCACCACGTCGTACCTCGTCGCCGATGCTGCCGGCATCACGCCGATTATCGTCAAGCGATCCCGCCGTACTTCCCTGCAGGCCCGCGCTCGACTCGACGTGCACCACGGCCGGCTCGTCGTTTTCCATCGGTTGCGAACTGGACGCCGTCGGTGCGCTCCCATCCTCAATGCGCACCGAATGCGGGAGGGTCAGCGTAAAACAGGAGCCGCGACCGAGGTGGCTTGAAACGACTACGTCGCCGCCCAGCAAGCGCGCCAGCTTGCGCGCGATGGCCAAGCCCAGGCCCGTACCACGCTGCATCGAATCGCCGCGCCCGCCCGGCCGGACCTGCTCGAACTCCTCGAAGATCCGCTGGAGGTCGCCGTCCGCAATACCGACACCCGTGTCTTCGATCGCGATCGTTATGCAATCGCCGCTCGCCTTCGTCACTACGGTGACGGCTCCACGCTCGGTGAACTTGATCGCGTTCGCCACAAGGTTGAGCAGTATCTGGCGAAGATGCCGCGGATCGGTTTCGACTCGGGGCAGATTGCGCGGGATGACTAAGTCGATTCGCAGCCCCTTCGCCTCGGCGGCTGGTTCGACGACGGTCGCGACTCCATCCAGCACGGCCTCGAGATCCACTGCCTCGAGCTCGACGTCCATCCGCCCGACTTCAATCTTCGAAAGATCGAGCACGTCGTTAACCAGCCCGAGAAGATGATCGGCTGCAGCCTGAACCCTCTGGTGTGATGCACGGAGCGGCTGCGGGACGTCGCCGTACATCCCATCGAGGGCCAGCGCGTTGTAGCCGACGATCGCGTTCAACGGAGTACGCAGTTCGTGACTTACGTTCGCGAGAAATCGCGATTTCGCCCTGTTCGCCTCGGCGATCTGCTGCGAGCGCTCCTCGAGACGCATGTTCGCATCGAGCAGGTCGCGGGACAACAACTCGAGATCGCGTGAATACACGGCAAACCGTCTCGCGCGAGCTTCCTCACGAAGCGCAAGGAACGCGAGAAGCAGGATCACGATCGCTCCGGTCGTCCAGTTGAGCGTCCGCGCCATCGCCGGCTGCATTCTCTCGATCGCCACCTCGAGCGTCCAGCCGTGCCCACCCGGAAGCGCGAGTTCGCGCTGCAGTTTGCGCGCGATCTGGTCCGGGTAGTTCGCCGACGCCGCGATCGCTTCGCCGCGCTCATCGAGCACCCGCCAGGCAAAACGCCCCCGCAGCTGGCCGGCAAGGGCGCGCGTGAACAATCGTTCGTATGCGAACGCGCCGGCGACATACCCCGTTAGGCGATTGCCGTCCATGATCGGCACGTACATCAGGGTTCCGGGACGGCCGTCCGCAAGTGTCAGTGGCGCAGTCGTCGCGACCGCGTGTTGTTCTGCCGCCTGTCGCATTGCTGGCGCGCGCAGTGGGAACGCGCGATGCGCGATCCGGCCGCCAGGAAGTACGTCCTCGCCGCGCGCCAGTCGAACCGCACCTCGCGTGTCGAGAAGGTAGACGGTCGCTATGTCGGGCATGTCCCGCCGGATCTCGGTCGCGAGCACGTCGAAGCGCTCTGTTTCGTCACGGGCGCCGTGCGCGGTGGCGGTCAGCGCGGCGAGCGTGGTCAGGAGCTGGGCGCGGCGCCAGACTGCTCCCTCGATCAGTGCATCGGCTTGCACCGCCTGCGCTGTCGCCTCGCGCCGATAGTCCCGCTGAAGAAGGGCATCGATGCGATGCAGCAGCGCGATGCCGCTGATGACGATGATTGCGAGCAGCAGCCGCCACCGAAGGGGGCCGGCAAGGCCGCGGCGCAACTCTTCGGGCAGTTGCGACTTCTGTGCAATCATCCGCGTTCCTTGCGGTTCGCGGTCGGGTCGCGCGGCGATGACATGTCAACGCTCAATGGCAAGCAGCGCGCCGCCCAGTGGGCTCCAGCCAAAGAAAACTGCCCCACGGTATCGAACCGTGGGGCAGTGCGCGGTACAAGACTCGAACTTGTGACCTCCACGATGTCAACGTGGCGCTCTAACCAACTGAGCTAACCGCGCAAACCGACGCCTGGTGCGTGGAACATGACGCATGCTCCGCGCGTTTTCTCCGGTAGGCTGCGCTCGCTCGAGAAAGCGGCGCGCGACCTGGCCGCGATCGGCGTGCAGAGCGGGAAACGGGACTCGAACCCGCGACCCCAACCTTGGCAAGGTTGTGCTCTACCAACTGAGCTATTCCCGCATTGGCCCAGATCCCCGTCGCTCAGACATCGCCGGTGAAGGCCGATGCTCGAGCAAGCGGGAGGACCGACCGACGACCAGCCGCATCGCCGGGAGGTGGAGGCGAGGGGAATCGAACCCCTGACCTCTTGAATGCCATTCAAGCGCTCTCCCAACTGAGCTACGCCCCCTCGGCCGAGCGGAGACAACAGTTCCGCCAGGAAACACGAAGTGTAGTCGGGGGTAGGTACGAAGTCAAGAAATCCGGGCTGGCGTAAAGCGGTTAGGCCGGTATTTTGCAGCGCTTCCAAACTCGATCGGGCGCAGGCGGTTCAGAACAGCGAATCTTCAGCGGATCTGCTCGGGCTTGCAGCACCGATGACATATGGCGGCGCGACCGCGTCGCTCCAGATAAATCAAATCACGCGCAGTACGTCGAGGGCCAGACAATGACCGAAGTGAAGCGCCGCCGCCGGTCCGCACCGGCGGGCATCGCGCCAAACGAGCCCGAGCGCGACATCCTCGATCAGTACCTCTATGAGGTCAGCACCTATCCTCTGCTCAAGGGAATGGAGGAGATCGAACTCGCGAAAAAGATTCGCGCCGGTGATCCCGACGCGCTCCAGGAGCTGGTGAAGCGAAACCTGCGCTTTGTCATCTCAGTGGCAAAGAAGTACCAGAACCGCGGCCTGCCGCTCATCGATTTGATCGGTGAGGGCAACGTCGGCTTACTCACCGCTGCCCGGAAGTTCGATCCGGATCAGGGTGTGAAGTTCATTTCGTACGCCGTGTGGTGGATCCGACAGGCTATTCTCTCGGCGCTAGCGCGCCAGGGCCGGACGGTTCGGGTGCCGCTCAATCGCACCGCGGACCTTTCGCGTATCATCAAGGCAAGCGAGATCCTTCGGCAAAAGCTCAACCGCGAGCCGACGCCGGAAGAGCTGTCGGCCCTGACCGGTCTCTCGACCGAGGTCGTTCAGTCACTCGCTGCGCTGAACACGAGTGACGTGCGGCTCGATGCACCGATGGATCCGGACGGCGATCGCTCGCTGATCGAGCGCTTCGTGGCGGACGAGATGCCGGACACCGAGGAAGAGGCGATGAACCGCTTCCTCACCGACGAGATCGAGCAGGCCCTCGGGACGTTGCCTCCGCGCGACGCGAAGGTCCTGCGCTTGTACTTCGGTCTCGAAGGCGGACGTGAACACACGCTCGAGGAAATCGGTTCGATGCTTGGCGTCACGCGAGAGCGGGTCCGCCAGCTTCGCGACCGTGCACTGAAGCGTCTTCGCGAAGGAGACGTCGGACGCGCGCTCGGTAGCTTCGCGGCCTGATTGAATCCGCGAGTCGTACGAAGGGCCGCTTTCCCATTCGGAAAAGCGGCCCTTCGTGCGTTCGCGCACCTTTTTCTGGGCGAGTGCGAGCGGTGCGCGCACTGATCGCCGTCGCGCACCTTCGGTCCTTGCCGCGCGGCCCCACAAGATCACAAATTGCTGCGATGATTCGCCTCGTCGATGTTCACAAGGCCTTCGGCCCCAAGCAGGTGCTCAACGGTTTCAGCCTCGATGTGAACGAGGGCGAAACCATGGTGATCATCGGCTATTCCGGCACCGGCAAGTCGGTCGCGATCAAGCACATCGTGGGATTGCTCGAGCCCGACCGCGGCGATGTGATCGTCGACGACCTCGAAGTACCCCAGCTGCCGCGTCGCGAGCTGTACAAGCTGCGCGCGCGCATTGGCTATGTGTTTCAGTTCGCGGCGCTTTTTGACTCGCTCAGCATCGGCGAGAACGTCGCGATGGGGCTCCGGAAGCAGGGCGAGCTGGACGAAGCCGAAATTTCGGAACGGGTCGACCAGGCGCTGGACCTCGTGGATCTCCCCGGAGTGCAGAGCAAAATGCCCGCCGAGCTGTCAGGGGGAATGCGGAAGCGTGTCGGCATTGCGCGCTCCGTCGCGCTGCGCCCCAAGTACATGCTCTATGATGAGCCGACGACCGGGCTCGATCCGGTGACGAGCGCCGTCATCGACAACCTGATGGTGCGGATGCGCGACAAGCTTGGCGTGACGAGCATCGTCATTACCCACGACATGCGCAGTGCGTACTCGGTTGGGACCCGCATCGCCATGCTCTACCAGGGTCGGGTACGCCAGGTGGGCACCGTCGCCGAGATCCAGCAGACCAGAGACCCCGTCGTTAGGCAGTTCATCGAAGGGCGTGCGAACCTCGAGAATGACACGCCGCTCGTGGGGACGCGGTGACCGCTCGCGCCCGCGCCACCCAGGAGACATCCGCGGGCGGAGTCGTCTTCCGACTGGCCGCCGGCGGCGAACCGCACTTCCTCCTGATCCGTGACAGCTACCGCAATTGGGGTTTCCCGAAGGGGCACCTCGAAGATGGCGAGCTCCCTGATGCCGCAGCGCTGCGCGAGGTGTGTGAAGAGACGGGGCTCGATGGACTGGAGCTGCGTGGAGAGATCGAGACCATCGATTGGTACTTCCGATTTCGCGGACGCCTCATCCACAAGGTCTGCCACTTCTATCTCATGGAGACCACGTCGATGACCACCTGCCCGCAGCGTGCGGAAGGAATCACGGCGTGTCGCTGGATGCCGATCGCGGACGCGTTGCAAACCATCTCGTACGCGAACGCCAAAGCGGTCCTGCAACGGGCCGGCGAGATGGTCGGCGAGGCGCTTCCGCGCCGATAGTCGATGCCCGCACGTGAGAAGGGCCACGGCCCCGCCGCGGGGATTTCAGGCGACGCAGTGCTTCACGACACGGGCGGACGCGGAGCGCCAGCGACGCTGGCTTTGCCGTGCCTCGTCGTCTTCGCCCTGCGCGAACGTGCGCGAGCCGCCGTCCGGACTGCGTTTCCACGACGCCGCGCGCGGATCATCGCGGTTCGTAGCGGAGCGGAGCTGGCAGAGACGCTGCGTTCGACCCTCACCGACGCGGTGATCGTCGACCTTGGCGGCTCCGGGCTCGAGACCGAGCGCGCGCTCGGCCTCGCCCGCGAGTTTCCGAGTCTGCCATTCGTCGGTATTGCGCCGCTTCGCGGAGCCGACGGACCCGCGCTCGCATCCGCCGTCGCCCACGAATTCGCCGATGTCGTGATTGAAGGCGTCGATGACGGCGTGCTCCGGGCACTGATCGCTCCGCTCGCGTTCTCAACGCGATTCGCGAATGCGCTCTGGACCCCGCCGCCCGCGTTGCGCCTGGACGCTGCACTTCAGCAATCCGCATGGCACAGCGTCATCGTGCAGGGAGGACGGCCAGTGAAGACGAGCGCCCTCGCCGCGACGTTAGGCGTCACGCGCGAGCACTTGAGTCGTTCGTTCGCTTCGGGTGGCGCGCCAAACCTGAAGCGCGTCATTGATCTTGTGCGGCTGCTCGCCGCCGCTGAGCTCAGCAAGAATCCTGGCTACGACGTGCGCGATGTCGCGCGGGTCCTTGGCTTCGCCTCAGCGTCGCACCTGTCGAGCACCGCCCAACGCGTCATCGGGACCAAGCCAGCGTCGCTCGCCCGTCTGCGCGCGGTGGACCTGGTGGATCGATTCGGCCAGGGACGCGGCCGAAGCCGCGCATCGAATCAATGACAGCGCGCCGGCTCACACGGGGGACGTTCGAAGCGCTTCCGCGTCCGCCTCGACAAGGCGCTCGAGATAGGTGATGTAGCCCGTCACCAGGCGCCCGGTGTGTCCCGCTCTCAGCCCGAGATCCGCGCAGGCGGCAGCCGGGAACAACTCGGCGTGCCGCGCAATCGCCAATCCGGTTTCGAGCGACGCGATGGCATCGCGAGCTACCCTGAAACCATCGCGTTGGGCGACCGGGCCTTCTTTTGCGTGCGCGCGCGCGATGGCGAGGGCGGCCTCAACACTGCAGCGGATCAGGACATCGGCGAGTGTTCGCGTTTCTGGTCGTGTCTTGCGTGCGAGCTTTGCGACCTCGCCCGCGGTACCGACCGCCTCTTGCCACACTCTTAGTTCCTTGACGCTGGATGGCATGGCAGGAATCTCGCGACGCCCTGCAGCGGAGCGTCACCGCCCCAATGCATCTGCGGCCTTTCGGGCGCCCAACCGGACCTCTTCGGACCCGCTGGCTTGCACGTCGGGATGGCTTGTGATAATTTTCACAAGCTATGGCCCAGCCTCGGCCTGATGCCGCCCGTCGTCCGTTTTCCCTGACACACGTTATGGCTTCCGACACCTCACTCCGCCCCGGCGAGATCAAGGACATCCTCCTCCGCGAGATCGAAGCCGCCGATCTCCGATCGCTCGACGTCGAAGAAGTTGGCACCGTCCTCGAGGTCAAGGACGGCATCGCCCGCATCTATGGCCTGAGTCAGGCGATGGCTGGTGAGATGCTCGAGGTCACTTCGAGCGAGACCGGTGCCACGATCACCGCGCTCTGTCTCAACCTCGAAGAAGACAACATCGGCGCCGTCATTCTTGGCGACTATCTGCAGCTTCGGGAAGGCGATGAGGTGCGTCGGACAAAGCGCGTCCTCGACGTGCCCGTCGGACAGGCTCTGGTCGGTCGCGTCGTCGATGCACTTGGACGCGCCATCGACGGGAAGGGAGAGATCCGGACGACGATCACCCGTAAAGTCGAAAGCGAAGCGCCCGGCATCATCGTCAGGCAGCCGGTGAAGGAGCCGCTTCAGACAGGGATCAAGAGCATCGACGCGATGATCCCGATCGGCCGCGGCCAGCGCGAGCTGATCATCGGCGACCGCGGTACCGGCAAGACAGCGATCGCGATCGACACGATCATCAATCAGAAGGGCCAGGGCGTCATCTGCGTATACGTCGCGATTGGACAGAAAGCGTCTACCGTCGCCTCCGTTGTCGAGCGTCTGACGCAGGCGGGCGCGATGGAGTACACCATCGTTGTGGTCGCGTCGGCGTCCGATCCGGCGCCGATGCAGTACATCGCGCCGTACTCGGGGTGCGCGATGGCCGAATACTTCATGTACAACGAAGGAAAGCCCACGCTCTGCGTCTACGACGATCTGTCGAAGCAGGCAGCGGCGTACCGCCAGATCTCGCTCGTGCTTCGCCGCCCACCCGGCCGTGAGGCGTATCCGGGCGACGTGTTCTACCTGCACTCGCGCCTTCTCGAGCGAGCGGCAAAACTGCGCGAGGACACCGGCGTGGTCGACGGGAAGAACATCCTGAAGCCGGGTGGATCGCTCACCGCGCTTCCGATTATCGAGACGCAGGCTGGGGACGTGTCGGCGTACATTCCGACGAACGTCATCTCGATTACAGACGGGCAGATCTTCCTCGAAGCCGACTTGTTCTACGCGGGTGTGCGACCTGCCGTGAACGTCGGTATTTCTGTCTCGCGAGTCGGTGGGTCGGCGCAGATCAAGGCGATGAAGGGCGTCGCTGGCCGCCTCCGTCTCGACCTCGCCCAATACCGCGAGCTCGAAGCCTTCGCGTCCTTCGCATCGGACCTCGACGCGGCGACCAAGAAGCAGCTGGAGCGCGGGGCTCGCACCGTCGAAATGCTGAAGCAGGGCCAGTATCAGCCGATGGCCGTCGAGCACCAGGTCATGATCATCTTTGCAGTTACAAATGGCTTCCTCGACGAAGTCCCGGTAGCCCAGGTGCGCGAGTGGGAGCGCGGCTTCCATGAGTTCATCAACACTCAGTTCCCGCAGCTCGGTGACGCGATCCGCAAGGAAAAGGCGATCTCGAAGGACACCGAGGCCAGGCTGCGGCAGGCGATCGAGGCGTACGCCAAGGTCGCCACGGCGGCGAAGTAGCGCGCCCGCGTTAGGCATACTCACACCGGTACGCACTCCGCATGGCCAAGGGACGCGAACTCAAGGGGCGCATCAAGTCCGTCGAGAACACGCGGAAGATCACGCGCACGATGGAGATGGTCGCGACGTCGAAGTTGAAGCGGGCGACCGACCGCGTCGCCGCGGCGCGTCCATATGCGACCGCCATCGCCGAGACGATTGCCAGCCTCTACTCGGCCGACCTGGCCGAGCGCTTTCCGCTGCTCCGGCAGCCGGCCACGGTTCGCCGCGCGGCAGTGCTGCTGTTGACGTCCAACCGTGGCCTGGCCGGCGCCTTCAACGCGAACCTCCTGAAGGAGGCCCGCGGCACCATCGCCCGCCTTGAACGGGAGGGCGCCGAGATCGAACTGCACGTCGTCGGCAAAAAGGGAATTGGGTTTTTCCGTTACCTCGGCCGCGCTCTGGCGACAAGCCGGATCGATATCACGGATCGGCCGTCGGCCCAGGACGCCACATCGCTCGTCGAGTCGCTGATGGAAGGATTCGTGAATGGCTCGCTCGATGCCGTGTACGTCATCAGCTCACGGTTCAATTCAGTGCTGTCCACACCGCCGCACACCGAGCGCGTGCTGCCGGTAACTCCCCCCGAACGGAAGGGGGCGCAGCGCGACTACCTGCTGTTTCCTTCGGCGGAGCGGCTCCTGACGGAGCTGCTGCCGCTCTACGTTCGGAACGCGGTGTACCGTGCGCTGGTTGAAAATGAAGCGAGCTTCCAGAGCGCGCAGCGCACCGCGATGAAGAATGCGACGGACAATGCGGGTGACATCATCACCAGCCTCCGTCGTACGTACAACCGAGCGCGCCAGGCGCAGATCACACAGGAAATCGCCGAGATCGTCGGCGGCGCCGCCGCACTCGAATAGACTGATCGCACCAGACTCTCACCGAGTTATCGATATGGCTACCATCGCAGCACCAGGCACGCACGTCGGCAAGATCATCCAGGTCATCGGACCGGTGCTCGACATCGAGTTCGAGTCGGAGCATCTGCCCGAGATCTACAACGCGCTCGAGATCCGGGCGAAGTCAGCAAGCGGCGAGCAGTTGCGCATCGTCGTCGAAGTGCAGCAGCATGTCGGCCGCAATCAGGTCCGGGCCGTTGCCATGTCATCGACCGATGGCGTCGAGCGCGGCATGGAGGTCATCGACACCGGCTCCGCCATCACCGTCCCCATCGGTGAAGCAGCCCTCGGCCGCATTCTCAACGTTCTCGGCGACCCGATCGATGATGGCGCGCCGATTCCGGCAGGCGCCGAGCGCTGGCCGATCCACCGGAAGCGCCCGGACTTCGTCGATCTCGAGCCGAAAACCGAGATCTTCGAGACCGGGATCAAGGTTGTCGACCTGATCGCGCCGTTCGTCAAAGGCGGAAAGATCGGGTTGTTCGGCGGCGCCGGCGTCGGCAAGACGGTCGTCATTCAGGAGCTCATCAACAACGTCGCAACGGGTCATGGTGGCCGCTCGGTGTTCTGCGGCGTCGGTGAGCGCACCCGCGAAGGCAACGACCTGTATCTCGAGTTCAAGGAAGCGAACATCCTCGACAAGGTCGCGCTGATCTACGGCCAGATGAACGAGCCGCCGGGAGCGCGGCTTCGCGTCGGTCTGTCGGGCCTAACGGTGGCCGAGTATTTCCGCGACCAGGAAAACGCCGACGTACTTCTCTTCATCGACAACATCTTCCGGTTCACGCAGGCGGGTTCGGAAGTGTCGGCGCTGCTCGGCCGCATGCCGAGCGCGGTCGGATACCAGCCGACACTCGCGACCGAGATGGGCGATCTCCAGGAGCGCATCACCTCGACGAAGAATGGGTCGATCACCTCGGTACAGGCGATCTACGTGCCGGCCGACGACATCACCGACCCGGCGCCGGCGACCGCGTTCGCCCACCTCGACGCGACGGTGGTGCTCTCACGCGCGATCACCGAGCTCGGGATCTATCCTGCCGTCGATCCGCTTGCATCGAGTAGCCGGATTCTCGACCCACAGTTCATTGGGGAGCGCCACTACCGCGCCGCGACGAGCGTGCAGCGCATTCTGCAGCGGTACAAGGAGTTGCAGGATATCATCGCGATTCTCGGCATGGACGAGCTTTCCGAAGACGACAAGAAGATCGTCGGCCGTGCGCGCAGACTGCAGCGCTTCATGTCGCAGCCGTTCAAGGTCGCCGAACAGTTCACCGGCATTCCTGGCAAGTACGTGAAGCTCGAAGAGACGATTTCCTCGTTCGAACGGCTCGTCGCGGGCGAGTTTGATCAACTCCCCGAGCAGGCGTTCTTCATGGCGGGTGGGATCGAAGACGTCGTCGCGAACGCCGAACGCATGGCGAAGGCGTAAGCGATGTTGACGGTGTCGGTGGTCTCGCCAGAGCGTACGCTGTTCGAGGGCGAAGCGGATTCTCTGGTTGCGCCAGCGTTCGATGGCCAGGTGGGCATCATGTCCATGCACGCGCCGATGCTGACGCTGCTCGGCTCGGGCGAGCTTCGGCTGAACGCGACCGGAGGGGAGCGCCGGTTCACGATTTACGGCGGATTTCTGGAAGTTGCGGACAATCGAGTGCGAATCGTGACCGAGCGCGCCGAGACGAAGTAATCTTCCGTTTCAAGCGGAACGGCGGGCCGGAGCGACTGCTTCGGCCCGCTTTTCGTCATCCGGGGCTGTTCGCGGGTATCACGGTGCGGCGGTTGCAATAGCTGGCGAAGTACGACACCCTCTTCTGTCCGACACAATCTCATGAGACAAGCGAACTTTAGCGGCGCCCTTGCGATCGCAGCGGGCCTCGTCTTCACGTCGAGTTCCGCCACTGCGCAGATGCCGGCGACTCCGGTTCTTCAAAACGCCTGGGCCAATGCGGGCATCACGATCGCGGCGGATTACGGCAAAGCGCAGGACGCGTCCGCGTTCGCCGGGGCTCTGGCATGGGCGCCCGCGCAGTCCAGATTCCAGCTGAGCGCCGGAGCTGGCGTCGTGAGGGCGGATTCAGGCGGCTCACACGCCGGCTACGGTGCTCGATTGTCAATCCCGCTCAAGAGCTTCGCGTCGGGGAGTGTCGGTGCCGCGGTGTTTGGTGGGGTGGGCGTCACGTCGACGGACTTCCAGACCACCAGCGCGGGAGTGACCACGACGAAGAGCGTAACTCTGTCGTCGTTCCCGGTCGGCTTGGCATTCGGATATCGACGTGCACTCGGAGCAACGCGGGGGATCAGTGCCTACCTCGCGCCGTTCTACACGATCGCGCGGCAGAACGGCGATTCGTCGAGCAAGCCCACCGGTGGAGCGATACGCGCATCGATCGGCGTCGACGTCACCCTCGCGCCCCAGATCGGCCTGACCGTCGGCTACGAGGCAGGCGCGAAGGCGAAGGATGGCACGCCCGGCCCCCAGGGGGGTGTATTCGGGATCGGCGTCTCGTACGCATTGCGAAGGCAGTAGAAGCGCCGCGGTTCATTCCGTGAAGCAGATGGGGCAAGCTTCTTGCGCCCCGGAGCCGGTTCCCCTCGTCGACTGGACCAACTGATGGATACACTTCCTCCGATACTCGTGGTTGACGACAACCATGACAACGCCGAAATCATCCGGCAATACCTCGAGGTGCGCGGCTATCCGATCACCGTTGCGTATAGTGGTGACGAGGCGCTGGCCGTCTTCGAACAGGTCAAGCCCGCTCTCGTGCTGCTCGACGTGATGATGCCGGGCCGGGACGGTTGGGAGACGTGCCGCTTGATGAAGCAGCATCCCACGCTTGGACGGAAGGTGCGCATCGTCATGGTGACGGCGCTCGACGAATGGTCGGACAAGCGGGAAGCCCTCGCGACAGGTGCTGACGACTATGTCGAGAAGCCCTTCGATCTGCCCAAGCTCGCGCTCACAGTGCAGAGAAATCTTGCAATGCTGACGGCGGCGTCCTAGCGGTCCGCCGCGCCCGTGAATCACAGCATCCTTCTCACCGACAGCGACGATCCGCAAATCGTCGACGCGGTCGCCCAACTGGACTCGTGGCGCGCGGTCGTCGTCCGCTCACAGGAAATCGCGCGTGCGATCGGCCACGAGCGCGGTGTCCGCGCGGTGTACGTCACGGCTGAGAGCCCGCCGACGCTGCGCGAAATCGCCGAATGCGCCCACGCCAAGGGATTGCCCGTCATCGTTGGCTGCAAGGATGACGCGGCGAGGCGGCGAGCGATCGAGTTGAGGGCCGAGGAGTGGCTTCGCCTCCCCACAGATTCGGAAGAGATTGCGGGCCGCGTGCGGTCGGCGGTCATGCGCCAGCTCCCCGGAGACGCGCCTAACGGCGACCGCGCGGAGCGCGCCGAGCAGGCGCAAATGCTCTATGACTTCATGACGGGGCTGCCAACGCTGCCGGTCATGATCGAGCGGATGCGTCCCCAGATCAAGGAGCGTGGCGAGCTGGTCGTGGTCTACTTCAACTTCGTCCGCTATTCGAAGATCGAAGAGATCTACGGCTGGGAAAAGCTCGATGCGGTGCTCGAAACGACCGCGGCGGGAGTTAAGGAGTTCCTCGACGGGCACTCGATGCAGGCGTCGCGCGTCATGGTGAGCTACACGAACGATGATGACTTCATCTTCTTCCATGTGCCACCGGCTGGCGAGGCACGCGCGTCGGAGCAGCAGATCACGACGCTGGTTGGTCGGCTGCAGGAACATGTCGCGCAGCGGATCGAGGTCGCGCACGGAGAAGACATCGCAGCGCTGTTCGAGATCTACGTCGGATTGGCGCGCGTCTACTACAATCCAAAGCTGCGCATCGAGCGACTCATCTATCGTGGGATCCGCGAGGCAGCAACCGCGGCGAAGAGCGTCGAGGAGCGCGAGCGCGCTCGGCGCGTCGACGACCTCCGGACGAGTTTGCGGGACCGCGCGGTCTACGTCGACTACCATCCGATCGTGGTCGCGACCACGCGGCAGATCTTCGGTTATGAAGCACTCGCGCGCGGCGTGATGCGAAGCCTGAGAAGCCCGGAGGTGATGTTCGACGTCGCAGCTGAAGCGGATATGATCTGGGAGTTGAGCCGACTCTGCCGCAGTCGCGCAATTGAAGGGATCGAGACACGGCTCGGCCCAGGCGAGTTGCTGTTCATCAACGTCGACCCTCATGACTTCGCCGATCCGGCGTTCACCGAGGCGGAAGTCAAGGACCCGTCGCGCGTCGTCATCGAGATCACCGAGCGAACGGCGATCAAGGATTATCCGAAGTTCCGCGAACGACTGAAGGCCTTTCGAAACCTTGGCTACCGCTTTGCGGTCGACGACGCCGGCAGCGGATACGCGGGACTTGGGTCGATCGCGAACCTGGAGCCGGACTTCATCAAGCTCGACATCTCCCTGATCAACGCCATCGACTCCAATTTCATCAAGCAGAACCTGGTCGAGTCGATGGTGAAGTTCGCGAACGACCACGGGGCGCAGGTGATCGCGGAAGGAGTCGAACGTTCGGAGGAGTTCGAAACCGTCAAGTCGCTCGGGGTCCACCTCGTCCAGGGATTCTTCCTGCACCGACCGATCTCTGCGCCTGCGAGCGGCGTGATCGCAGTGTCGCCCAGCGCCTAACGTTCGCGGCGGGGGCTGGCCGCGATCAGCGACTCGATCAGGGCGACGCTTCGCTCGGTAGCCCCAGCGTTCGCCTCGACGACACGTTGCGCCGCGGCGCCCGCGGCCCGGCGAATCGCCGGATGCTCGAGCCAATCGCGGAGGGCGCCGGCGAGCTTGGTGCGGTCGTCCGCGGTCCGCGCGCCGCCGGCTTCGAGTAGCAAACCCGCATCGCGGCTCCCGTGATGTCTTGGGCCGAACAACACCGGCACTCCGAAGGCGGCGGGTTCCACCACCGAGTGAAGCCCCGCAGCGTGAAATCCGCCCCCGACAAACGCCACGTCGGCGAGTGCGTACAACTCGCCGAGGATGCCGACACGGTCGACGATGACAACATCGGCAACGGGCGCGGCGGCGCTGCCTAACGTCGCATGGCTCAGGCCGGCGGCCGCTGCCCATCGTTCGATCGGAGCGACGTGGGCGGAGGTGGGCTCGTGCGGGGCGATGATGGTTCGCAGGCGGGCATCGCGAACCGCGGCAGAATTGAGCGCGGCGAGCAATTCCTGCTCGTCGGCGGGCCACGTGGATCCAGCGACAAGTGTCGGGCGATCGCACCGAAGCCGCGAGAGGAGGGGGCTCGAGAGATCGGTTCGACGCGCGCGCGCGATCACTTGATCGAAACGCGTGTCACCGGTTACCTGGACCACGCCGGCGCGGCATCCGAGTTCGATCAGCCGGTCTGCGTCCTCGGTGCTGATGGCACCCACGGCATCGAGCTGCGCATAGGCATCGCGGAGCAGGAATGCTGCAAGTTTTCCCGTTCGCGATGAGTCAATCGAAAGAGTCGCGCTCATCAACGCCGTCGGAATTCGACGCCGGCCGGCCGCCTCCACGAGTTCTGGCCACACGTCGAGCTTGCTGAATATCAAAGCTGACGGCTGCAGCGCGTCGAGGGTCCCCTTCGCCGCGCGCCGAGTGTCGAACGGAAGCACCTCGCAAAAATCCACATCCAGGTCGGCCGCAAACGCTTTCGCGCTAGGGGAGTAATAGGTGTAGGCGAGTTGAAGCCCCGGATTCCGTCCGCGAAGTGCTTCGAGGATTGGGCGCGCCTGAAGCCCCTCGCCGACCGAGGGCGCGTGGATCCAGATCAGCGGGCGTGAACCGACGCGCGATGTGCGACCCCAGCGTTCGAATCGAGCGAGCACTGAGTGGCGGGCGCCTAACGATCGCCGCACCTTGCCGCCACCGGCGGGAATGAGCGCCGCGGCCGCCTCAGCGGCCAGGCCTAGCGCGGCGTAGAGAGGGCGGGCGAGTGGGTGCAGACCTGTCTCCGCGCCGCTCGGTTGCTCAGCGCGTACCGGCGAGCGCTTTGTCGAGAGCTGCGCGGAATTGGGGGAGCGGTACTGCGCCCTCTATCTGTTCGCTGCCGATGAAGAATGTCGGGGTCGCCTTCACGCCGGCGCTGCTCGCGCGTTGCTGGTCGGCCGCGATCATCGGCCGGGTCGCGCCCGAGCTGATGCACGACCGGTATGCCGGCAGCGATACGCCGACGCTCGTCGCCAGGGAGTCGAACACTGGCCTCGGGTCACTCAGGGGCGACCACTGGGCTTGCGCCCGAAAAATTGCGTCGTGCATTTCCCAGAACTTACCCTGCACCGAAGCGCACATGGCGGCCTCGGCCGCGGGAAGCGCGTTCTGGTGGCCGGAGAGTGGAAAGTTCAGGAATGCGACTCTGACCTTGCCTGTGGCGACATAGTCCCGGGTGAGGCTAGCGAAGACCTCGTCATGCCACTGTCGGCAGAAGGGGCATTGGAAGTCGCTTACCATCACGACCCAGAGCTTCGCACTACTATCGCCTCGAATCCGACCGTGGTCAGCTTTGCCAAGAATGGTAGCTGAGTCGTTCGACGCAGTGGCCGTCGCTGGGGAGGTACCGACGCGTGTAGGCGATGCAGCCGCGGGTCGTGACGAAGGTTCCGGAGCAGAGCAGGCAGCGAGCGCTGCGGCTAGCCAGAGTGAGCGCGTATGGAGCAAGGCAGGCGGCTGACGGCGTGAGAATTAACTGCAGTGATGGAAACTAGACGGCGCCACGCGGGTACGCGAGTGGGACGGGTCGAGGCGTGATTGCTGCGATAGCAATTCGCAGGATTCGCGCGGGGGTGAACGACACATCGGCGGGAGTGCGTACAGGGGGGCATGTCTCTTGCACCTGTCCCGCTGTTCGTGAGCGCCGGCGACACACTGCCGAACGCGCCCTCGGCACTCGACCGATCGACTCTCCAAATGGGAGAGCGAGACATTGAGGGCCGCGACCGCACATCAATCGGAGTGGAGGTTTTTTCATGCGCATCATGCGACGCGGGATCGCGACGCTCACGTGCGCGCTGGCCGCGACGACAGTCGCCGCCGCGCGGGTAGACGCGCAGCAGTCGGATCCTTACCACGCGACCCTTTATCAGGGGACGGGACTAGTGACGATCCCGGTCGCATGGGTTTCGCCGACTTCATTCGATGCATGGTTCGCGATCAGCGGCAAGAACCTGCCGTCGTACGACGTGGCGAGCGGCCAATCCAAGCAGGGCTTCGCAAGCCTGTGGAACACCAACGTCGCGCTCGACGTGCACATGTTCGGGCGAGCATCGGTGGGCGTATCGGCGTACGATCAGAACATCGACTATGGGTTTTTCGGGCAGGTATTGCTGCTCGAGGACAAGCTCGGGACGCCGATGCCAGGAGTGGCGATCGGTGTGCGCAATGTCGGGCCGGGGAAGCATCAGGACCGCTTCTACATTGCTCACGACGTCAGCCTAGTAAATGGCAAATATGTGAAGGGTGTAAACGGCCAATTCAACGAGTTCAGCACCGCGCCCAGCGTGTACGGGGTCATCACCAAGCAATTTGCGCTCGGCCCAATGATGGGTCGGGTTCCCGCCTCGCAGCTCGGATTCACCGTTGGCTACGGAAACGGTGTGTTTTCGGACGACGGAGAGCTTGGCGATGCCTATAACGATCGCGGAACCATCGCCTCGGGCTTGTTCCTGGGCGGCAGGTTTTCGATGCACCCTTCGCTCAACACAACGCTCGCGTTCGTGGCCGAGAACGACGGCTTTGATTACAACGCGGGTCTCGTGTATGACTGGCGCGGTTTGTCGGCCGGAGTGTACGGAACCGAACTGGAAGAGGGCGGTCGCAAGAATACGGGCTTCGGGCTCTACAATTATACGAAGTTCAATGTTTCGCTTGGCTACAGTGGCAACATCATCGACATCTCGCGCGGTGTGCTTCTGCGCACTCGCATAACGGAGCTGACAAGGGAACAGCAGCGCCTGAATGCGGAGATCGTTGCCCGCGGGCGTCGCATTGCTGGGCTTGAAGTCGCGCTGAGAAAGGCCCAAGCGGGCGAGCTCGCCGGAATGGCGGCGCGTCGCGCTGAGCTGGAAAAGTCGGTGCAGGAGGAGAGAGACGCGATCCAACGTGCGGAGGAGCGGCTGAGAAGTATCCAGCAGAATCCTTCCGCACCGGCGACGCCCCCGGCGACGAGCACTCCGCCACAGAACTGACGAGGCGATCGAGAACCGATGAGAATGACACGTTTATCCGCCGCGGTCGCCGGCGCGGCGCTTCTGACGATTGCCGCCCAACGAGCCTATGGACAGCAGACATTTCCGCAGACTATCTACTGGGGCTCGGGCCTTATAGACATCCCCGCGGCTTGGGTCGGGCCCATCCCGGGTGACTTCGCGATTAATTACTCGGCGAAGCGTTTCGATGCTGATCCGAACTCGCAGAAGATCAATTACAATAACACGCTGAATTCCCAGCTTACCCTCTCTATCTCTGGTTGGGGAATTGTCGAGGCTGGTTACGCAGCCTACTCCTCGAACCCCGAGTGGGGCTTCTTCGGCCACGCGCTGCTCATCAAC
>JANMAM010000183.1:0-5672 GCA_031359795.1 Gemmatimonadaceae bacterium | reverse complement strand
CTCGCGGCGGCCGAGCTCTCGACTGGCGAGACGCCGCCAAAAGTCGTCATCCAGGAAGCGGTGCGGCTCGCTGAACGTTATGGGTCCGTGCAGAGCGCCCGCTTCGTGAACGGAATCGTCGACGCCCTCGCGCGGCGAATGGGCCGGCTCCAATGATGTTCACTGGTGCCGGTCGCTGATGCGGCTGCTCGTCGTCAACTGGCAGGATCGCGAGAACCCGCAGGCCGGAGGCGCCGAGCTCCACCTGCACGAGATTTTTGGTCGGCTGGCAGCGCGCGGGCATGACGTGACGCTGCTCTGCTCGGGATGGCGCGGCGCACCGGCTCGCGTCGTCATCGATGGCATCGACGTGCACCGCGTCGGCACTCGCTTCAGCTTCCAGTTCCTCGCGTACCGCTACTACCGGCAACGTCTCGCGGCTGCGCACCCCGACGTCCTCATCGAGGACGTGAACAAGGTTCCCCTCTACACGCCGCTCTGGGGCGCGCGGCGCAGCATGACCGTCGTGCCGCACCTGATGGGCACGACGGTCTTTCGGGAGGCGCCGCTGCCGCTCGCATCCGCGGTCTGGCTCGCCGAACGGCCGTTCTCGTTGGTCTACCGGCGCACGCCGTTCGAGGCGATCAGCGAGAGCACGCGCGAAGACCTGGCGGGGCGCGGCATTCCCGCCAGCAGCGTGCGCGTGATCTACTGCGGCGTCAACTGGCGCTATTTCACGCCAGCGCCGGTGGCGCGCGCGGAGCGGCCCGTCTTCGTCTACCTCGGGCGGCTCAAGCGCTACAAAGGCGTCGACATCGTGATCCGGGCCTTCGCGGCGATGGGGCGACGCGACGCGACGCTCGAGATTGCCGGAACCGGTGACTACCGCGGCGCACTCGAAGCGCTCGCCGGTTCGCTTGACCTTGGTGATCGCGTGCGGTTTCTTGGATTCGTGAGTGAGACCGAAAAGCTGGCGCTCCTGAGGCGAGCCTGGGCACTGGCGTTCGCGTCGCCAAAGGAAGGCTGGGGAATCACGAACCTCGAGGCGGCCGCGTGTGCAACACCGGTCGTGGCATCGGACTCGCCGGGACTTCGGGAATCGGTGCGCGATGGCGAAACGGGTCTGCTCGTTCCGCACGGCGACGTCGCGGCAATGAGCGCCGCGATGGCGCGAATCGCGAGCGACCGAAGTCTCGTCGACACATTCGGTGCGGCGGGGCGACGCTTCGCCGAGACGTTCACATGGGACCGCGCGGCCGACGAGACGCTGGTGCATCTCGCTCAGATCATCGCGCGCCCGGCGTAGCAATTCACGGTTGTCAGGTGGGAGGAATGACGATGGAGTTGGTGCTGCATTCGCACAACGCGACGGTGTCTGAATTGATCAGGGAGCGTGCCGAGCGGCTCGTCCGGCGTCTCGCGCCGCGTTTCGGGCGCGTCGTCAACGTGACTGTCCGCTTCGCCGACGACGGGCCGGTACGCCGCGTCGAGATTGAACTGCACGCGGCCGGCGGGCGCCGCATCGTGTCGGAGGGGTCGGCGCGATATTTCGGACCGGCGCTCGCCCATGCCGGTGCCCGCCTGCGGGCGCAGCTCGCGCATGGCAAGCGGACGCGCCGCGAGCTCTCACGCGACGCCGGAACAGCAGCACTCGCCAACGCATCGTGACGCCACCTGTCACGGTTGCCCGGTTGTTCGAGTCGCTCCGTGAGCGGCTCGGGCTCGAGCTACTGAGCAGCGACGCTGGCATGTCGCGTGAGATCGTGAGCCCCGAGGCGTCGAGCCCGGGGCTCGTGCTCGCCGGCTATGTCGAGCGGTTCGTGCCTAACCGTGTGCAGGTGCTCGGCGAGACCGAGATCAGCTTCCTCGCGTCGCGCGAGCGGGAGTTGCGGCATAGCGTCGTGAACGCCTTCTTCTCGTTCGCCGTCCCGGTCGTCTTCGTGACGAAGGGACAGGAGCTGCCGAGCGGGCTGATCGAAGCCGCGAATCGCGCCGGCGTCGCGATTCTCCGGTCGCCGCTCAAGACCAACGAGTTCTACCGCCGCCTCAAGCCCTGGCTCGAGGACGAGTTCGCGCCCCAGACCACCCTGCACGGATCGCTCGCCGACGTCTTCGGCGTCGGGCTGCTCTTCGTCGGCAAGAGTGGAATCGGAAAATCGGAATGCGTGCTCGACCTGGTCGAGCGCGGGCACCGCCTCGTCGCCGATGACGTCGTGATGGTGAAGCGGCGCGGCAACGACGTCCTGATTGCGCGCGGCCACGAGCTCCAGCGGCATTACATGGAAGTGCGCGGCATCGGGCTGGTCGACATTCCGGCGATCTTCGGCGTGCGGTCGGTGCGGCAGCAGAAGCGCATCGAGGTCGTCGTGCAGCTCGAGGAATGGTCGCAGGAGATGGTCGTCGACCGCACCGGGCTCGAATACGAGACGACGACGATCCTCGACGTCGAGCTGCCGAAGATCCGCGTGCCCCTCAACCCGGGCAAGAACATCACGGTGCTGGCGGAAGTGATCGCGCTCAATCTGCTCCTCCGCTACAGCGGCATCGACGCGGCTGCGCTGTTCAACGAACGGCTGATGGCGCGCATGAGCAAGTCGGGCCCCGGTGCCCGCAAGCTCGCAACGGCGAGCGTCCGCGACTACCTGATCGAAGACGATGAATAATCCAGCAACGATTCGCGCGGTGGTTGCCGCCCATGGAGAGCTCGCGGCCGGCCTGGTCTCCGCGGTCGAGCGCATCACCGGCCGGGGTTCGGCGCTCGGAACCCTGAGCAACATCGGGCTCGGGGCAGACCAGATGGAAGCAACGGTGCGGGAGCGGATCGAGCGTGATGGCATTCGCGCGATCTTCACCGACCTGCCCAGTGGCAGCTGGACGATGGCCGCGCGGCGGGCGATGCGCGGGAACGACGAGGTCGTGCTCGTGACCGGGGTGAACCTGGCGGCGCTGCTCGAATTCGTGATGCGTGATGACCTTGACCCGGCCGCGGGAGCGCGCGCATGCGTCGACCGCGCCCGCGCGGCGATCGGCGCCGTCGGCGGGGGTCCGCGTGCCGCTTGAGCTCTGCCGAATCGACGACCGATTGATCCATGGTCAGGTCGTGCTGGGGTGGGGCCAGCAGATGCGCCTCGGATTCATCGTGCTCGTCGACGACGAAGTGGCCGAGAGCGAGTGGGAGCGCGAGCTCTATCGCATGGGTGTCCCGCCCGAGGTCGACGTCGTGTTCGAGACCGTCGAGGGTGCCGCCGCGCGGTTAGGCGAGTTCGAGCGCGACCCGCGCCCGGGGATCCTGCTCACCGGCGACGTCGAATCGATGGTGCGGCTCGTCGGGAAATGCTCGACGCTGCGCTCGGTGAACCTCGGCGGAATTCACCACAAGAATGGGCGCGTGCAGCGGCTCCGCTACGTATTTCTGTCTCCGGTGGAGGAGACGGCCCTTCGCGCGCTCGAGAGTCGTGGCGTGTCGGTGACGGCGCGCGACGTTCCCGGCGCGCGGCCGATCCCGCTCGCCGATGTCCTCTCCGGGAAGGGCGAGTGATGCCTAACGTTCCGCTGGTATCGCTGACGGTGCTCGGCGCGGTCCTCGGCCTCGACGCGGTGAGCTTCCCGCAGGCGATGCTGTCGCGGCCGATCGTCGCGGCGACGCTTGGCGGAGCGGTCGTCGGCGATCCACTGTCGGGCCTCCTCGCCGGGGCCGCGCTCGAGTTCGTGGCGTTGGAGACGCTGCCCGTCGGCGCGTCGCGCTACCCGGAGTGGGGATCGGCATCGGTCGTTGGCGGCGCACTGATCGGGAGCTACGGCGAGGCGTCACCCGGCGCGCTGTCGATGACCCTCTTCGCCGCGATCGCGACCGGGTGGATCGGCGGCTGGACGATGGTGCAGCTCCGCGGGTTGAATGCGGCGATGGCGCGCCGGTTCCGTGCCGGAATCAACGCCGGCAGCCCGAACGCGGTGGTCGGGCTCCAGTTCGCCGGGCTGTTCGCCGACTTCCTCCGCGGCGGCGCGCTCACGCTTGTCTCGCTGATCGTCTTCGATCCGCTGATGCGCGCAGCGTTAGGCGTGTGGGGGGCGAGCCCGCGGTATTCACGCGCGGTCGCCATCGCCGTCGCGGCATCGGTGGCGTCGGGCGCAGTCTGGAAGCTCTTTCGCGGCACGGCCAACGCGCGCTGGTACCTGCTCGGTGGCCTCGCGCTCGGGCTCGTCGCGATGGGGGTCACATGACCGCGCAGCGTCACCTCACACCGGGCACCGGCACCGCGGCGCTCCGCGTGGTGCCGACGCTGCCCGTGATGATCCGCGTGCAGATCGCGATCAGGCTCTTCATGGTGCAGAGCGCCTGGAACTACGAGTTGCTGCTCGGCAATGGCGTCGGCTTCTGCATCGAGCCGGCATTGCGGCTCCTCCCCGGGGGGAAGGGCGGACCGGCCTACCGTGAGGCACTCGCGCGGGAGAGCCAGTACTTCAACGCCCATCCGTATCTGGCAGCCGTCGCCGTCGGGGCGCTCGCGAAGGCCGAGCTCGAGCTCGCGCAGCCGGCGCGGATCGAGCGGTTCCGCACTGCGCTCTGCGGACCACTCGGGAGCGTCGGCGACCGGCTGGTCTGGGCCGGCTGGCTTCCCTTCTGTTCGCTGCTCGCGCTCGCCGCGTACGGGCTCGGTGCCGGGCCGATCGCGGTGTTGCTCCTCTTCCTCGGACTCTACAACGTCGGGCACGTCGGACTGCGGGCGTGGGGGTTGTCGGTGGGCTGGCGCAACGGAATGCGGGTTGCCGGGGCGCTCGCGACGCCGGTGCTGCGCGAGGGACCGGCGCACCTCGCCCGCGCCGCGGCGCTCGTCGCCGGCATCGCGCTCCCGCTCGCGTTAGGGAGGGCCATCGGGCCGGGGCGGGCGGTGCTCGGCGGCGTGGTCCTGATCGTCGCGTTGATGGGAACGCTCGCGGCGCGGCTCCCGGTCTGGCTGCAGGGATGGAGGCTCGCGCTCGGCGTGCTCGCCATCTGGATCGCTTACTCGCTGGCAACGTACACGGTGGCCCGATGAACGCTGAACGCTCGGTGAAGATCGCGAATCGCAACGGGATCCACGCGCGCCCCGCGGCCGAGATCGTGAAGGTCGCCGCGAAGTTCAAGAGCGAAGTGGTGCTGATCCGTGACGACCTCGAGGTCAACGGAAAGAGCATCATGGGCGTAATGATGCTGGCCGCTGAATTCGGCTCGACGCTCGACATCCGCGCCGCGGGTGAGGACGCCGACGCCGCCGTCGACGCGATCGCCTCCTGCATCGCGAACAAGTTCGGGGAGCGCTAGTGGAGCGGATGCTCACCGGCATTCCGGCCGCGCCGGGAATCGCCGTCGGACCCGTGTACCTCCTGCGGTGGGAGGTGCCCGAGGTCCGCTACCGCATCATCACCGACGAGCAGGTGCCGCACGAAATCGGCCGCCTCCACGAGGCGCTCGAACGCGCGAAGGCGCGACTGCACCAGGTACGCGAGCGCGCCGAGCACCATGCCGGCACCGACGAAGCGGCGATCTTCGACGTGCAGGCATCCATGCTCGAGGACAGTGAGCTGATCGGCGCCGCCGAAGCCTACATCCGCCGGAACCTCGGTGCGGAGAAGGCCTTCGACCTGGTGATGCTCGACTGGCGGCGGCACTTCGCCGGCGCGAGCGCGCCGATGCTGCGCGAGCGCGTCGGTGA